>CAZWSO010000114.1:4117-7861 GCA_964636485.1 uncultured Gemmatimonadaceae bacterium | reverse complement strand
ACCGGAAAGGCACTTCGGAATTCCGCGCGCCTTCTTCCGCAAGGGAGAGGGCGCGCGGTGTTTGCGGGACGACTTTATGATCTTCCGGCCCTGACACTCTCCCGCCGGTCGCGCATCTTTCGCCTATGCTAACACCGCCACCGCCGCGCCTCTTCCTCGTCGACGGCTACGCGCTCATCTATCGCGCTTTCTACGCGCTGATCGCGCGACCGCTCACGACCAGCAGGGGGGAGAACACCTCGGCGGCATGGGGCATCGCCAACTTCCTCCAGCGGCTCATCGATAAGCACCGCCCCGAGTACCTCGGATGGGTGCACGACTCGGGTTTGTCATTCCGGCACGAGACGTACGCCGAGTACAAGGCCACGCGGGAGAAGCTCACCGATGAGCTTCAGGCGGACTTCGACCGCGGGATGGAGCGCATCTGCAAGATGCTCGAGGCGTACCGCATCCCGATCCTGTCGCTCGAGGGCTACGAGGCCGACGACGTGATCGGCACGCTGGCTCTGCAAGGCGTGAGCGCCGGGGTAAGCGTGGTGGTGATCTCCGGCGACAAGGACTTCCAGCAGCTCGTGCGCCCCGGCATCTGGCTGCTCAATCCCGGACGAGGCGGGCCGGCGAGTGTGGAGGAGCACTGGATTGGCGTGGAGAACGCGGACGATCGACTCGGCGTTCCCCCGGCGCGGGTAGTCGACTACCTGGCGATGGTGGGCGACAGCTCGGACAACGTGCCCGGCGTTCCCGGCATCGGCGACAAGACGGCCCGCGAGCTGGTGTCGGCTTACGGCGACATCGAGTCGATCATCGCGCACGCGCCGGAGATCACCAGGAAGCGCCCACGCGAGGCGCTGCTCGAGCACGCCGACCGCGCCCGGCTCTCGCGACAATTAGTAACCATTCGCGATGATTTACCGATCCAGCTCGACCTCGAGGCCCTCCGCGTCCGCGAGCCCGACCGGAGAGCGCTCACGGAGCTCTTCGTCGAGCTGGAATTCCACTCCCTTGCCAAGAGCATGGCCGGCGAGGCGGAGTCGCCGAAGGCGGAACAGGAGCGCCGCTACATCGCAGTGGACGCACCGGAAGCGCTCGCCGAGCTCGTCCGTCGAGCCCGGTCGGCCCCATACATCGCTCTCGACACCGAGACTGTGGTGGATGCGGCCAGTCCGATGGAGGTGGACGCGATGCGCTCCACGCTCGTCGCCCTCTCGATCGGCGTTGCGCCAGGCGAAGCGTACTATCTGCCGCTCGGCCACCGCCGGCGCACCGCGGTGCAGGGAGAGCTCATCATCGATGCGTCGGGCGATCGGGCTTCCGATGACGCGAAGCATTCGCGCGGAATCCGCAGGCCCGCTGCCGCCACCGCGCCTACGAGCATAGCCGCACGCGTTCTGGCGCGCGGGCAGCCGGAGGTGCGCAACCTGCCGCCGCTGTCGTCCGACGCCATGGCGCCGCTGCGCGAGCTGCTCGAGGATGCGCTGGTCCACAAGGCAGTTCAAAACGCAAAGTACGATCTACTGGCGCTGCGGAAAGCCGGTATCGAGCTGCGCGGCATCGAGTTCGACACGATGATCGCCAGTTATGTGCTCGATCCGGGACGCCGGTCGCACGGACTGGATGTGCTCGCGCTCGAATTCCTCGGCCATCGCATGACCAGCTACGAGGAGCTGTGCGGAAAGGGGAGGGGAGCGGTTCCCTTTGACGAGTGCCCGATCGAAAGCGCACGCGACTACTCGTGCGAGGACGCCGACATGACGCTGCGGATGCGGGCGCACTTCGAGCCACAGCTCGACGCCATGGGGTTGACTTCACTCTACCGTGAGATCGAGATGCCTCTGGTCCGCGTGCTCGCCGACATGGAGTGGGCGGGCATCTCGATCGACCTGGAGTGGTTCGCGTCGCTCAAGGCGAGGTTCGTGCGAGAGCGCGAAGCGGTCGAGCGCGAGATCCATCGCGAGGCGGGAGAGGAATTCAACATCAACTCCAATCCAAAGCTCCGGCAGATCCTGTTCGAGAAGCTGGAGCTGCCGGTGCTCAAGCGCACGGCCACCGGGCCGTCCACCGATGCCAGCGTCCTCCAGGAGCTCGCCGACCAGGGACATGTTCTGCCATCGCTGCTCATGGAGTACCGCGAGCTGGCAAAGCTCGAGAACACCTACCTCGACGCGCTTCCCGCGCTCGTGCACCCGGAGACGGGGCGGATCCACACCTCCTTCAATCAGACCGTCGCTTCCACTGGGCGACTGTCGTCGAGCGAACCGAATCTCCAGAACATCCCGATCCGGCGCGAGTTCGGCCGCGACATCCGGCGCGGCTTCGTTCCGCGCACTGGCTGCAAGCTGCTCGCCGCCGACTACTCGCAGATCGAGCTGCGCCTGCTCGCCCATCTGTCAGGCGATCCCGCCTTCGTCGAAGCCTTTCGCGCAGGCGGCGACATCCACCGGCAGACGGCGTCCATAATCTTCGAGGTTCCGGTGGAGGAGGTGACGCCGGATATGCGTGCGCGAGCGAAGACGATCAACTTCGCTACGATCTACGGGCAGGGACCCCACGCTCTGTCGCGCCAGCTGCGGATCGAGTTCGCCGAGGCGAAGCGATTCATCCAGGACTACTTCGAGCGCTTTCAGGGGATAAGGGCCTACCTCGATGCGCAGATCGCCTTTGCGCGCGAGCGCGGCTACGTGCAGACGCTGTTCGGCCGGCGCCGCTACATCCCGGAGATCCGCGACCGGAACTTCAACATGCGCGCCTTCGGGGAACGCACCGCCACCAACTCTCCCATCCAGGGATCCGCGGCGGACTTGATCAAGATCGCCATGATCCGCATTCACGATGCGCTGGTACGATCCGGTCTCGGTTCGGTGATGCTCCTCCAGGTGCACGATGAGTTGGTGTTCGAGGTCCCGGCCGGAGAGGAGATCGCCATGCGCGCGCTGGTGGTGCGCGAGATGGAGGGAGCGGCCAAGCTCTCCGTGCCGCTGGTGGTGGACGTTGGCATCGGCGGCAACTGGATGGAGACCAAGGAGGGTTAAGGCGACACTTTTGGTTACACCCGCCGACGCGGTGACTGTCGATTTCGGGCCACACCGGGCCCGCGCAGCGTTGCGTCCGGTCCCCATCAGCCGTGCCGCCGAGTCGCCGGTGCTCGTCCAACGCTATGCTTCCTCACGAGTTGTCGCTTCGCCCAGGTGCGGCACTGCTGTTGCCTTGGGTAGCTTCGGCCACTCGTCCCCCGCCCTCGTTCATGACTCACTTCAAGAACAAGCACTCCGTCTCCCGCGCCGGCTTCAGCTTTGTCGAGCTGCTGGTCGTGATGGTCGTCATTGGCGTGATGTCCGGTCTGGCCGTGCCGCGGATCCGCGACATGAAGCGACGGGCGTTCGTCGCCACCCTCGTCACCGACCTGCGCAATCTGGCCGCGACCCAGGAGCAGTACTGGGCGGATGCGCTCTCGTACACGAGCGACTTTTCCACCCTCCGGTACACACACTCCGAGCAGGTCACCGTCACCATCGTCCAGGCTACCGCCAACGGCTGGTCGGCCACGGCCACCCACCACGACGTCGCGATCACGTGCGCCGTCTTCTACGGCAGCGCCACGCCAGTTGCGCCGGCGTTTCAGCTGGCGACCATAGAGTGCGGGTAGGGCAAACCCCCGGTCCTGGCTGGCTCTGGACCCGGCCCCCGCTGCCCCTCTGGCTCGCTCGCTCCCCGCTGCCCCTCTGGCTTGCCGCTGCCCCTCTGGCT
>CAZWSO010000114.1:0-4017 GCA_964636485.1 uncultured Gemmatimonadaceae bacterium | reverse complement strand
CCGCTGCCCCTCTGGCTTGCCGCTGCCCCTCTGGCTCGCCGCTGCCCCTCTGGCTCCCCCGGTGCCCTCTGGCGTCCTGCAATGATCCTCGCAACTTCCCCGGTCATGGTGACGGGACAGATGCGTGGCACTGGCGGCAAGTCGTTGGGGCGCAACTGCTTTGGCCTGAAGCCAGGGATCGGCACCGGCATTGCCCTTTCGTTGACACGCCGTTCGGCTTCAACTGAACAGGGGAACTCAGATGCGTGTCAACTCGCGTGCAGGCTTTACGCTCATCGAGCTGCTGATCGTCGTTGTGATCATTGGGATTCTGTCCACCGTTGCCATCCCCAAGTTCCGCAACACGACTGGAAAGGCGTTCACGTCATCGATCAAGTCCGACCTCCGCAACCTGGCTACGGCGCAGGAGTCGTACTTTTACGATTACGCCGAGTACACGACGACGGTCGCGCAACTCAACTATACCTCGAGCAACAACGTCACGATGTCGATCGTGGAGGCTACGCCGGGTGGCTGGTCGGCGACGGCGACGCACCCGCAGGCGTATCCGATCACATGCGCACTGTTCGTCGGCACGGCTGCGGTGCTGCCGCCAGCAGTAGACGAGGGCGTTATCAACTGCCAGTAACGCGGCACGAGCTGCACATCGTCGAACGGGCCGGGACTCGTCAGCGGTTGCACCACGACGGGAACGGCCCGGTCGCCCATCCCGGCGGGATGCGCGCCACCCTGGTGACGTGACGGAGACGCCGGTGTTCCGGGAGTTCGCCCGCCGGCGGGACGGAATGATCTACGCCATGGACGGCGGCCTCTGGCTTCACCGCCACGTTCTGGACGGTACTCCGATGGCCCACCTCGTCTCCTGCGACCGCGAGCTGCTGCTGGCATACGGACGGGCGGTGGGGCTGTCTCCCGAGCGACTTCAGTACAAGCCTCTCAAGGACCCCCGCACCGGCATCAGGCGCGAAGCGTGGCACTGGGATCTCCTCGGACGGTTTCTGCCGCCGTGAAGAGGCCGAGCGCAATCGCTCCCTCCTCTTGAAAACCGAGCCTGAGCATTTAAGAAGACGGCCAGCGCGTCGAAGGCCGCCCGGCGAGAAATCCGTGTCCTCCGTGGCGCGTGCTCTTGATGCTTGCGTCGTGTATGCGCTGGATACCTTGCTCGAGATGTGCTCTAAATCCGCGTCCGATCGATAGGCAACCCAGAAGCAGTCGCCGGCTCTGCCTCGTCCCCCGCGAGCCGCTCGAGGGCCAGCGCTTCCCCGCGCAGCCAAGCTGCTTCATCCAGCAGCGCGCGCTGAAGCGTTGGGTTGCGGCGGTAGTGGAGGTAGGTACGCATCCGTTGGCGTGCGTGCCGGAGCCGGTCCCGCAGGCGCCAATCCAGGGTGGCCGCAAGAGGAAGCGACAGGAGATAGAGCACTCCGACGAGTGTTCCGTACAGGAGTGTGACGGCCGTCGTCTGAACCGCGTATGCGGCCAGCACGAGACCGAGTCCAACGGCCAGCGTGTACATCGCCGGATCCTCGGGGCTGCGGCTTCGGCGAATCGCGAGCGAGCGCGCCAGGCGCAGTGGCGCCCAGTGGTTGATCCGCCCCCATAGCGCGACGGGCCCGATGCCGGCCAGGATGGCGCCTTCGCGCGCAGCAAACCAGGCGCCTGGTCCCACGTCGCTGGAGATCGCCAGGTCGTTGGCCGCCATCCCGCGCCGGTCGAGCTCGCGACGAAGCGCATCCAGTCGGGCGAGAAAGGTCTCGGCGCGAGCCTTCACATCATCGCTACTGCGAACCAGTGAGCTGGCGCGGTGCACGCGACGGATGACGTCAACTTCATCCAGGAACGGGGTGGCGGCAGAACCGAGCGGGCGCGGCTGGTCGAAGATTCCTGCGAGAATTCGCGCCTGGCGAACAACCCACGCGGCTTCGTCGGCGGAGGCGAAGTTTAGCGTCGCCTCCCTGAGCCGCTGCTCCACCAGCCGGGTGAGCGACGCGACCGGCTCCGCAGGGGGCTCCGCACTCCACTCGTCGAGATCAATGGGATCCGCAACACGCGCTACGATGCGCGTCCGCGGCCGCCACTTGCGCTCGAACGTCAGCCCCACTGGCACGATGCGAACGCCGCGCGCCCCGGCGTCGCGTGCCTGGAGCGCCATTCGCGCCAGCCCGGAGCGCAGCGGCGCCAGCGATGGCTCGCTGTGACTCTTCCCCTCCGGAAAGATGAGGACGGCCTTACCGTCGCGAAGGGCGCCGGACACGGCGCGGAACGCCTCGGTGTTGCGCGATGCATCTATCGAGACAGCCTCGCCGGCAGTTCGGTCTTTCGCCTCGTCGCTCATGCGTCGCAACGGCACGATCCCCACGTTTCGGAAGAGAATCCGGAGCACCGGGTGCTGGAAGAGCGTTGCCTTGGCGGTGAGCAGGAGCCGCCTGTCGGTTAGTTGCCCGGCGACGAGCGCATCCACCAACGCGTTGGGATGATTGACAGCGAGCAGCACGGGACCGATGCGCGGAATACGGTCGGCTCCCGAGATCTCCAGGTCGCGATAGAACCAGCGCAGGGCGATGCCGGAAAGCCAGCGCAGGGCGCGGTATAACATGGGGGTGGAAGATACGCTGCGCGGCAAGTCGTGAGTGCCCGCGCGGACTTCCTGCACACGGTGAAACCTCTTCCGCTGCGCCCGCTGCCGCCACACCGTAAAGACGCGGCCCGATGTGGAAACCGAAAGAGTACCGAAGGGTATGGTTCAGAGGCCCACTCACACTCCAGTTTCCCATTTGATGACTGCGCTCGTTCCTCGCCGTTTCTACATGAACGCACTTTTCGGCGCCCTCGCGCTGCTGGCGGTCTTCGCCGCGTGCGAGCGGCAGCCGGAGCCCCTGCCCGTCGACACCGTTGTTCTGGTGCCGGAGGAGATGGAGGATACGGTCGAGACGGCCGCTCCGGTCCCGACGACATGGGCGGAGGTGGTGGGTCCAGCGCTTTTCATTGCCGGACAGACACCGTCTCGCGCGCTCGTCGTACTTCCCGAGGTGACGGATCTGCGTCAGGAGGAGCCGCGGGACGTGGCACGTGTGCGCGGCGCGACGCTCGATCTGTTCGATCGCACGGGGCTCGCTGGCCAGGCTCGGGTGACGAGCGTGGCGGATGAACCTGGACTGCTCGACTGTCCCACGTGGCCGCAGGGCGCGCTCGTCCCCACCGGGCAGAGCACCGCGCTGCCGAGCTGGTCGGTGGCCTTCGTATCGGGAGCGGTTCGGCCGCTCGCGCTCCAACCCATCGACGCGCTGGCGCGTGCAGACTCGGCGCGCCTCGCCGCTGAGGCAGCACGACTGGCCGCCGCGCTTCCGATGGACACCGCAAGCCCCTTCCACGGCATCCCTTTCTACGTGCGCATGGCCTACCGCTTCTCGCCGGCGCCCGACGTCGAAGCGATCGTTGCCGAAGTGGTACGCCGCGTGCCGCTGGAGGCGGCGCCGCTGGAAGAGCACATCATCATCCTTGGCGAGCGCTCAACTGCACGGCCCGACATGCGCTATCGTACCGCCTATCACGATCGCGTGTCGGGAGTGGAGACGGCGGTCTCCACGTGGGAGGTGCTCGCTGCCGTGACGCTGGGCGAGGGCGGGCCGCCGGCGCTCATCCTCGACTCGGTAATGTTCGAGGGTGACGTGTACATGCTGCTCCAGCGCCGGCCCGATGGCCGCTGGCGCGTGCGATGGTCAAGCGCGTACGCGGGCTGCTGAACGCGATGCGCATGAGCGTGGTTTTCCCCGCCATTCTCGCCCCGCAGGGCATGCACCGTCCCACCGCGCACGTTCAGGCTGCGCCGTCGAGAGCCTGAACCGACGAGAACGATTTGGAGATTGCGGAGAGAGAAAGGCGCAAGAGCGGTGATGGATGCTGGTGGGGGACCTGGCCGTTACAGCCCCGTCGACTGCTCGATCCAGTCCCACTCCCGCCCGAAACGTTCGCGCACGCGTTCGGCCAGCGCCTGTACGCCGAGTGTCTCCGAGGCGTAGT
>CAZWSO010000113.1:0-7971 GCA_964636485.1 uncultured Gemmatimonadaceae bacterium | reverse complement strand
CGCGGTCGCGCGCGACAGCGGCGGCCCGGGCCGCGATCGCGGGGGACCACTGGCTCACCGTTCCCTCTGCGGCGGCAATGGCGTACGCGACGCGCACGGCCACCTCACCGGCCCGAGCGTCGCGCGCGCCAGCCACCGTCCGATCGATGAGCGAGGCGTGCCGCGTACCGGCCTCGACAACAGTTTGTCTCCGCGTGGCCACGAGGCCGAGTGCGGCAGGATCCACCGCATGCCCGTGTCCGTCGAGCGTACGCGCGAGGATCATCCAGGCAACCCGGCGGCGCGCCTGATCGTCAAGACGCGGGTCCGTCATGACGTAATTGATGAGCCTGAACGGGCTGCCCAATCCGAGGCGGTGACGCTCGAGGTAGAGAATCCCGAGGACGGTGGCGGAGTCCGCCGACGACCCGCTCGCCGAGTCAGCCGCCAGCGCGAGCACGCCCCGGGCGTCGTCGCGCGCTCGCGCCAGCTCGCCGGCAAGCTCCGGCCCGACGTCCAGCCGTTCGCACGAGGCGGCGACCAGCGTGACGAGGAGCGCAAGGGCAGAGCGACGGAGCAGGCGGAGCTTCATACGGCGCACACGGGCAGAGTGAGCGACTAACGGAAGGATACCAGGTACATACTACCCCTCCGCCGTGGATCGGTGCCGGCAGCTGGTCAGGAAGCGCGCCTGGTTCCTGCCAAGATACAAGGGAGCGCGTCTAAAGGTGAGACGAAGCTGCGGCGCCCGCGTAAATGCAGGGCCCTTTTATCCGGCCGCCGCCAGTTCGACACGCACAAGCGTGCCGCCGTTGCTCGTAATAACGATCGTCCCGCCCCAGCTCTCCACCAGCTGCCGACTGACCGCCAGGCCCAGCCCACTGCCGCTGGTCCGGGTCGAGAAGTGTGGCTCGAAGATCCGGGGAAGGATTCGTGCCGGAATTCCGCGCCCGTCGTCGCGCACTTCGATCGCTATTCGTTCATCGGCGGCGTGGAGCCGCAGCTCTACCAAGGTGGCCTCCGCGTGCCGCGCGTTCTCGAGGATGTTCAGGAGCACTTCACGGAGCTCGTCGGCGCGCGCCAGCGCCATCAGGGCGCCATCGGCGCCCTCCAGACGCCACTCCACGCCACCTGTGCCCAGACGCTCCAGCTCGACGACATCCCGCGCCACGGCGGCGATGTCCGTCGACTCGGGGCTCAGCCGCTCAGCCGGAGGCGCGCCGTAACGGCTGAAGCTCCTTGCGATCTCATCCAGCCGGTCGATCTCCGCCAAAATGCGCGCAACGTTCTGATCCAGAATGCGCTCGAAGTCCGGTCGAGCATCGCCATGCGCGCGCTTCAGGTGCTGCACACCCAGCCGAATGGGTGTGAGCGGATTCTTGATCTCGTGCGCTACCTGTCTGGCCATTTCACCCCAAGCCAGCACGCGTTGCGCGCGGGCAATCTCGGTCACGTCATCCAGGGTGATCACCGCGCCCCTGCTCCCGGAGAGGCGGGTGAGGCGGACGTGAATCTGCCGCTCGCCTGAAGGCACGTCGAGCTCCTCCTCCTCTATCGTTGCGTCGGCCAGGAACGCGGTGGCGCGCTCGGCGAGCTGCACTCCACCGAGCGCGGGAAGCGCAGCATTGGGCGGTAGCGGCTGCTCGAGCAGCGATTCGGCGCGTGGGTTGGCGAGCACAACCTGCCCGTTGCCATTCACCGCCACCACCCCGCTAGCCACATTGCGGAGCACGGCCGCCGTTCGGCGCTGCGCCGCCTCGAGCGCCGCCCTGCTCTCACCCAGGTCCGACGCCATCCTGCGAAAGGCGGAGAACACCGGGCGGAACTCGAGCGGCGGGACGCCTGCAAGGGGCGGCTCGCGCTCACCGGCGGCGATGGCAAGCGCCGCCCGTCGCAAACTCCCGATCGGTTCGGCTAGCGACCGGGCGGCGAACCCGCTGAGCCACAGTGCGCCGAAGGCGCCAAGTACGGTGGCGAAGAGCACCAGGATTCCGAGGTCGCGTCGCCGTTGCTCCAGCGCCTCCTCGTTGCCTCGGGCTGGAACGGCGAGCACCACCGACTGCCTGGCTCGATCGCTCACACCCCGATAGCCGAACAGCATCGGGATGTCGCCAACCCCGATCATCTTGCTTGCGAATACCTCTCGCCCCTCAGTGAGCGGCAGGTGCACATCCGCTGGCAGGAATCGGCCGGTCGGCGCCACCTGCTGGAGCAAAGGGAGACTGGTTTGCCACAGCTCGCCGCCTCGATAAAGCCAGATCGGCGTGTCCCTCTGCACGCCCGGCTGCTCCGCCGCTGGCAGCTGGTCTCCCGTGGCGAGAGCGCGGAGCATCTCGCGCACGAGAAGCTCGCGCGACTGCCTGTCCTCCGACTGGAGCCGCTGGTAGGACCAGGCAGCGAATGCCGCCGCCGGAATCACGAAGAAGGCGAAGAGCGCGATTGTGAGCCGCGCGCGATAGCTCTGGTGCCAGCTCCGCAGCCGGCGCCGAAGCCAGCGCCGAAGACCTCCTCCCGGAAGCGTACTGATGACCCACAGCAGAAGGATCACCACGATGTTGGACAACACCACGAGTGTACCGCGTTGGACCAGGACGTCCAGCGAACGCAACTCGATCTCCACATGCGCACGAGCCGGCCCGAGCTGAGTGGGCACCACGCTCACTCCATGCAGCTCACCGTCGGCACGGTACCACTCCATGCCGGCGGACGCGACCGCGTCGATCTGAGGCTCCTCCATGAGCGTGAGAGCGTACGGCGGAGTTCCCCGCTCTCGGGGTTCGAGCCCGAGCAATACGTTGAAGGGCGCCTCACCGATCAGCCGGGTGCGGGGCCCCACCACTACCGTGAGAACCGTCCCGTCCGCGTACGGGACCGCAAGCGCGACGTGGGCGCCGACCACGCCGCTCAGGCGCATGATGATGCGTTCGTCGCGCTCGCGCGACGTGCGCGCAAGCTCGATGATCTCCGCGTCTGGAACCTCGAGCGGCGACAGCGGCAGATGGGCAGCTGGTGCGCCATGCGGCGACCAGCTCGTGAGCTGCACTGGAAAGCCTGTACCCTCCAGATCGGAGCGGACGTACGCGCGCAGGAGATCCGCCTGCGAGCGCGGTGGCGGGTCCTCGTCGAGCTCGTCCCCCAGCCGGTCGAGCACGGATCCCAGAAACGGTTCCACGACTCCCAACGAGGTTACGTCGCGCACCGCCAACGCCATGCGGCCGCCAACGCCCGCGTTCCATGTCACCGTGGCCGCCCCCAGTGACGCCACCAGCGCGGATGTGATGATCACCCAGGCGTGACGCCGTGTGATCGCGAGGGCACCAATGGCGACAATCCACACGCCAGCGTACCAGACCGGCCACCCTCCCGTTGCCTCCATCGCGGGAGGGCCCGCAAGAGCAGCCGCGGCAGCCATCGCTGGCGCTACTGCCGGGTGCAGACCGCGGCCGCTGCGCCGAAGCACGGGAGAGACAGCGGCAACCACCACGAGCAGGGTCGCGGCAGCCAGGAACAGCGCAAGCTCCCAGGCCAACCAGAGCCCCGCAGTGATACCTCCAGGCGGGGGTGACACGCCACGCGACAGCAGGCGAAGCAGGAATGGTCCACCGGCTATGATGGCACCGACCACGACGATGGCCCGCGTGCGCGAGCGCAGCGGCATCGGCCCACGCAAGATGAGCAGCACCGCAAGCAACGTGACCGCGCCGGCGAGCATGAGCGCCCCAACGTTCGCGGTGAACGCGCCCCCGAAGTCGGCGAAGTAGACTGTGGGATCGAAGAGTACCGTTACCCGTGAAAATGCGCTCAGTGGGACGAGCGCGATAACCGCCAGCGCGGCGGCGAGGGGAATGAGCCGCCAGGGGAGCGTCGAGCGCACACGCCAGCTGCCGAGCAGCAGGAGCAACAGCGTCGCGGCCAGCGCCACCATGCCAAGCGAGCGAGCACCTTCGACGGTGCGGAGGCGCGCCTCCTCCCTGCCGGGCGCAACGGCGGTCATGGCGACCAAGGGGACGCCATCGATCGAGACGATGGCTGCGCCGGCGTTCGCCATTGGCGTCGCGGTCCCGTCGAATCGGAATCCATGCAGGCCGGCGCGCTCGGTAACGCGCTTCTCGAGGCCGGCTGCGAGGCGGTCCGCCGGCGGCACCGCCTGAAGCACGCGCGTGGCGATCGCGCGGCGCCCGTCACCTGCATTTACAGCCGCGTAGAGCACGGCGTAGAAGGGTGTGAATGCAACCCCGACGTCGTCCGGCATCAGGTCTGAAGCGGCCTGAATGCGCCCTGCCCAGGCCACTGGAGCGCCGCGAGTCATGACCACCACTCCCGTGCCCGCGTCCAGTGAAAGTCCCCCCAGAGCGCGGAAGACCACCTCTGGTGGAACTGCCGGCTCGGCGGCGCCGAGCGCTTCATTGGCCAGAATGCGGAGCCGGGAAAGCTCTTGCTCAATATCTGCCGACATGAGTCGGAGCCCGCGGTCCACGGCCGCAGCGCGGAATCCCTCCCAGTCCCGATCGATTCGGATGATCTCGCGCTGGGATACGAGCGCCATCGCGACGAACACGACTGCCATCAAGACGGCGGGCCACGCCCACCGGCGAGCGGCAGCGATGCTCCGACTGGCGGCGATGCCCGCCAGTGCCGTGGCGAGCCCGCACACGAGGAGGTAGCGTATGTCAGGCGACCGCAACCACCAGGCGCCAGCCACGAGAGCGGTCGCCAGCAGTACGAGCCAGAGACCAGTCGCCGCGGCCACGCCTGAGCGGCGCCAGGACGATACTACTTCGTCACGGAGAGAAATGTCCGCACCCCTCCCAGCGGGCCGGCAAGGGCCGCTAAACCTGAAGATGATGCTTCCGGGCCAGGTGGTGGGGCACCTTGCCGCGGACGCGCGGTTGATCGTCCCGGTGGGGACCTGTGAGCAGCGTGGGCCCCACCTTCCCCTGGGCGGCGCCACGATAATCGCCGAGCGGCTCGCAGATGACCTTTCGGCCACCTACGGCGTGCTCCGGGCGCCGAGCGTGGAATATGGCGTAAACGTCGGAACGGAGCGCGGTTTTCCCGGGAACGCTTCGATGCGACGCAAGACCCTTCACCGGATGCTGAACGACTTGCTCGCCTCCTGGGAGATCAGCGGTTTTCGTGAATTTATCCTGCTCACGGCCCACGACCACGATCCCCATCAGGAGGCCCTCGCCACGGTGATCACGGCCGTGGCCAGGGTGCGGGTCGTGGACATCTTCGCGGTGCCACTGAACGACCTGCTCGAGGGTCAGCGGGATCATATGCACGGCGACGAGGTGGATACATCGATCATGTTGTATATTGCGCCAGAGCTGGTGCGCATGGACCTGGCTCACGATCATGCCGCAACGCGGGAGACGGTCCGGCAGTATCGGCGCGGCTGGCTGCGCGTGCCCAGAAGGAGTGCCGGTTCGATAGGACGACCCACGCTGGCGACGGCCGAGAAAGGCAAGCTGATCTACGAGCGCGTTCTGGAGCGCATCAGCGAGCGGATCTTCCGTGCCCCAGACCCTGATTGGTGAACCTCCGCGCAGACCAGCGGGTACCACTTAGCTGCCTATGAGACATCCCACCCTTCTGCTCCTCCCTCTCCTAACCTTCATCGTCCCAGCGAGTCCGGCTCCGGCGCAGCTGGTCGACGAGGGAAGCTTCACGATCATGCGGGGCAATATCCGCATCGGCCGAGAGGAGTTCACAATCCGCCGAAACCCCGGTCCGGGCGGTGACGTGCTCGTGGCAAATGCGACGGTGACGCTCAACGATCAGCGATTGAGTCCGGCATTGCGCACGGACAGCGCCGGCGCACCTCTGGCATATCAGCTCGAGGTCCGCGTGGGAAGCGAGCTACAGGAGCGACTCACCGGGCAGATCGGGCGGGGACGGTTCAGCGCACGGGTGCGTACGCCTCGTGGGGAGTCGGCGCGCGAATACATCGTGTCAGACGGCGCTCTGGTGCTGGACGATGACGTCTTTCACCAGTACTACTTTCTCGCCTCCTCACGGCGATCCGGGGCCGTCCCTGTGGTGATCCCGCGGCGCAACGTTCAGCTCTCCATGCGCGTAGAGCATGTGGGAAATGATCGCGTATCGATCCGCGGCGTGGATCTTCCCGCCCGGCGTCTGGTGCTGACGGAGCCGGATGGCTCGGTGCGGCAGGTCTGGGTAGACGCGCAGGGGCGCGTGCTGCGGGTCTCGCTCGATGCGCGCGGCGTCTCGGCCATTCGAGACGAAGCGCCGCGCTGACCTGCCGAGCCGAGCCGCGACGCAAAGGCCCGCGGCTCGGGGCCTTTGCTTTTTTCGGCCGTGAAACTGCGCGGAGACACGGTGCGTATGGGTGCCAGACATTCAAACATCGAGGACGAGTGCTCATGCAACCGAAGCTGCCCCGCGCGGCGTTGCTCGGATTGGTCACGATGCTCATGGCCACTCCGGCAATCGCTCAGGAACCGGGCGCCGGCGCCCCGAGGCTCACGCTGGAGGAAGCCATTTCCTTAGCTGCCAGAAACAACCCCGACCATCAACAGGTGAAGAGCAGCCTTCGCCCTGCAGGCGCAGCCGTGCGCAGCGCGTATGGCGCGCTCCTCCCCAGCGCGGACGCGTCGCTTCAGGGTCAGTTTCAGCAGCAGGGGGCGCGCCCCATACAGGGCGTCACCTTCGGGACTTCAGCGGACGTGTACCAGTCGTCGTACTTCATCGGGCTCAACTACCGGTTGACGGCCGGCAAGCTGATCGCTCCCCGCATCCAGTCCGCAGCGCTCGATGCAGCGGAGGCGGATATCGCCGGCTCCGAGGAGGGGTTGCGCGCCAACGTGGTACAGCGGTTCTACAGTGTGCTCCAGGCGCAAGCGCGCTCCGCGCTTCAGGATTCGCTACTGGGCAGCACGCAGGTGCAGCTGGAGATGGCGCGGGCGAGAGCCGCGGTTGGGGCGGGTACGCAGCTCGACGTGACGCGGGCGGAGGTGACTCACGGGCAGCAGCAGGTGGCCGCTCTCCAGGCACGAAATCAGGTGGAGATCGAGAGGCTTCGGCTCTTTCAGACCATGGGCGTGCAGCTCCCGCTGGACGTGCAGCTCGTAACCGATCGGTCGGTAGTCCCGCCGTCCTTCAGCCTGGAGTACGTGCTGGATCTGGCACATGGACAGAACCCCGGCGTCGAGGCGCTCCGGGCACGCGAGCGGGTGTCGTCGCTCAACGCACGGGCGGCACGTACCGAGTACCTGCCGTCGCTCTCCTTGTCCACGGGATGGGGCGGCTATACCTATCAGGTGTCGAACACTGACATGCTGGTCGATCAGGCACGGGGGCAGGTGCTCACCCGCCGCGCCAGCTGCTTCACGACCGATTCGCTCCGGCAGGGAGCCGGCCTCACGCCGATCACGCCGGAGTGCGATGCGATCGTGTTCACCGACGGCATGGCGGCGACGATTCGGAGCGACAACAAGGCATTCCCATTCGGCTTCGCGCGCGCACCCATGTCTCTTACGGCAACGATCTCGATCCCGCTCTTTGACGGCTTCGCTCGTGAGGAGCGGGTGCAGCGCGCCACCGCCGAGCGCAATGATGCGCGGCACCGGGTCCGGGCGCGTGAGCTGCAGATCGAAGCGGACGTGACTTCTGCGTATCTAACATTGGTGACTCAGGTGCGCACGGTTGAGCTACAGGAACAGAATGCCGCCAAGGCGCGCGAGGAGCTGCGACTGGCGGAGGAGCGATACCGGGTTGGCGCTGCGACCTATCTGGAACTGAACGATTCGCGCGCGTCATTCGAGCGCGCGGAAAGTGATCGCATCAACGCGATCTTCGAGTACCACAAGGCATTCGCCGCGCTCGAGAGTGCGGTCGGCCGTTCACTTCGCTGATTCGGAAGGAGCCATGAGCAAGAGAACCAAATGGTCCCTGGGGGTTGTGCTGCTCGTCGCCGTTATTGCCGTGGTCGCCATTGGCGCCGCGAATCGAGGCGGCAAGGGAACGAAC
>CAZWSO010000112.1:4284-8073 GCA_964636485.1 uncultured Gemmatimonadaceae bacterium | reverse complement strand
TGGTGCTGCACGAGCTGGCGCCGGCATCAGGGATGCTCGATCGAACCCTCACGCTTGTTGAAGGACGCATAGCCGCAAACGACGCGGTGCTCGCCGGCCGTGATCGCCTGGCGTCGTCGCCCGGAACACCCTGATGGCATGGCACGACGACTGGCGACGAGTGCGTGCGATCGCCCGAAAGGACCTGACGACCGAGCTGCGCGCAAAAGCGGGGTTCAACAGCGTGGCATCCCTTGGGATCACCACGCTAATCCTCCTCGGGCTCGCCCTCGGCCCCGACGCGCAGGCTCTGCGCGACGCGGCGGTGGGAGCCGTGTGGCTTGCCATTTTTTTCTCCGGTGTGCTGGCGTTCAATCGCTCGTATCAGGTCGAGCTCGAGAGCGGAGCTCTCGAGGTGCTGCTTCAATATCCGGGGCCGCGGTGGACGATCTTCGCCGGCAAGCTCCTGGGTAATCTGCTCTTCGTGACATTGATGCTCGTGCTCGTCGTGGTGGCCGGTGTGGTGCTGTTCGGAGTGCAAATTCCCGTGAGGTGGCCGGCGCTCCTGGGGGTCTTTGCGCTGGGGACCGTGGGGATGGTAACGCTGGGGACGTTCTACGCCGCGATGGCGAGCCGCAGCCGCGCCCGGGAAGTACTGCTTCCACTGCTGCTGTTCCCCATGCTGGTGCCCGTGCTGCTTGCGGCGACGTCGGCGTCGAAGGCGTTGCTCGGTGCAGACCTGATGAACGAGGCGGGTGCCTGGATTCGCCTCCTCATTGCTTACGACGTGATTTTCCTTGTGGCCACGCTGATCGCCTTCGAACACGTCATCGAAGCCTGAGAACCCATCGATGCCCCCCCCCTCTCCGGTCCGTTCCGCCGAGTCGCTACCCCCCGCCGTACCGCGTACCCCTGTGTGGCTGGGATTTATCAGCATCGGCGCCGTGATCGCGGCGCAGCTCCATGCGATCCTGACGTCGCCTGCCGAGGGTGACATGGGACACCTGCAGAAGATCATGTACGTGCACGTGCCAGCAGCGTGGATGACGTTTCTGGCCTTCTTCGTCGTGCTCGTGTTCAGCGTGCGCTACCTCTGGAACGGCCGAGAGAATGACGATCTGCTGGCGGCATCCGCGGCGGAGGTCGGCGTGGTCTTCAACGGCCTCACCCTGCTGCTGGGGATGATCTGGGGGCGGCCGGCGTGGGGCGTCTGGTGGACATGGGACGCGCGCCTGACATCGACGCTGGTGTTGTTCCTCATCTTCATGGGTTATCTTGCATTGCGCGCCTTCGTGGACGACCCGCACCGAAAGGCACGCTGGAGCGCCGCGGTTGGCGCGATTGGAGCGATCAACGTGCCCATCGTCTACATGTCCGTGCAGTGGTGGCGGACACTACACCAGCCAGTGTCCACCCCCGCCACACTCGACCCCGCGTACACGCTCGGGCTTCGGCTGAACGCGATCGCGTTTCTCCTCGTGCTGATCTACTTCATTCGCAGGCGCTACGAGATTGCCCGGCTCGATCGGGCGGTTGAACACGTTGCCGAAGCTACGGCGCTCGGAGGTCGGTGATCATGATCGCATCGAACCAGACTTTCATCATTGCGGCGTACGCCGTGACATGGATCGTCATCGCCGGCTACCTGCTGCGCCTCGTGCGCACCGGCCGGCGCGCACGCGCGGCGCTCGAGCAAGCGCGCGCCGACGCGGCGGAGGAGGGTCTGCCATGAGACGCTCATGGGTGGTGACTGGCGCGGTGGTGATTTCCGTGGTGTTCGCCTGGCTGCTGTTCGGTGGGCTGGAGAAGAACGTGGTCTTCTTCCTTACGCCCGAGGAGCTGCTGGCGAAGGGAGCCGACGGTATCGGCGTGCCCGTGCGTCTCGGAGGAGTGGTGAAACCGGAATCGGTGCAATGGAACGCGCAGACGCTCGACCTGCGCTTCACGGTGGCCGAAGGGGAGAGCGAGGTCCCCGTGCGCTCGACCGGCGCGCCTCCGCAAATGTTTCGTGATGGGATGGGGGTGATCGTGGAGGGGCGCTTCGACGCTAGTGGGGTGTTCCACGCATCAAACCTGATGACGAAACACTCCAACGAGTACCGCGCGCCCAAGCCGGGTGAGGAAGCACACGAGAAGTACAAGACGCTCATCCGGCCATCTCAATGATCGGTCTTGTCGCGCACAGTGCGCTCCAGATTTCCCTTGCGGCGACAGTCTTCGGGGTGCTCATCACGCTCGTCGGGGTGCGTGTCGGACGCCGCGACTGGATTCAGCTTGGCTACGGCGCCGTTTACGCAAACTTTGTCCTGGTGACCGTCGCCACGATCGCGATGATCGTGGCGCTGGTGACGCACGACTTTTCCGTCTCCTATGTCGCGGCCGTCGGAAGCCGTTCCACACCGCTGCTGTTCACCGTCATCTCGTTGTGGGGGGCGCTGGAAGGCTCCATTCTCTTCTGGGCCTGGGTGCTTGCACTCTACGCTGCCGCGGTGACCTGGATTCACCGGCACCGACCTGGGAAGCTGCTGCCGTTCACGACGGCGACGCTGCTCTGCATCATCCTGTTCTTCGCCATCCTGCTCGTGGGTCCGGCCAATCCCTTCGAGCCGGTGTGGCCGGTGCCAGCTGACGGACCGGGGCCCAATACGCTGCTCCAAAACCACATCCTGATGGCGGTGCACCCACCCCTGCTGTACCTCGGCTACGTGGGAATGTCGGTGCCGTTCGCGTTTGCGGTGGGCGCAATCCTCGCCGGCGAGGCGGGGTCGGACGACTGGACGCGGCTCTCGCGCCGCTGGATGCTCGCGTCGTGGGCGTTTCTCTCCGCCGCAATCATCGCGGGAATGTGGTGGTCTTACGAGGTTCTGGGTTGGGGTGGGTACTGGGCGTGGGATCCCGTGGAAAATGCGTCGTTCCTGCCGTGGCTGACCGCAACAGCGTACTTGCATTCGGTGATGGTGCAGGAACGGCGTGGGATGCTGCGTCTGTGGACGCTCAACCTATGCGTCGCGACTTTCGTTCTGACGATTCTGGGCACGTTCCTCACGCGCTCGGGCATTCTTTCGTCCGTTCACTCGTTCACCACCGGCACCATCGGCTACTACTTTCTCGCCTTCATAGCGATTGTGCTGGTGGCCACGCTGGTGCTGGTTGCGGGGAACTCGGAGCGCGTGAGGACCAAGGGGACGCTGGGGGGAGCCGTTTCTCGTGAATCGGTTTTCCTGTTGAACAACATGTTTCTCACGGCGGTGATGCTCACGGTACTGATCGGCACGCTCTATCCGTTGATTGCCGAGGCGGTGCGCGGCGTGAAGGTCAGCGTGGGCGAGCCGTTCTTCAACAGGATGACGCTTCCTGCAATGGTGGCGCTGATCTTCCTGATGGGCGTTGGCCCCGCTCTCCCGTGGGGAGGCACCACGTGGGAGGACGCGCGGCGCCGTCTCATTCCGCCAATCGTCGGTGCGGTCCTGCTTGGCACATCGGCAATCCTCGTGGGCGCGCGCGATGTCTACACGCTCCTCGCATACGCGTTCGTGGGGTACGCGGCGACGGCAAACCTTCGCGAGTACTGGATCGGCATGCGCGCCCGGCGGCGTGCGCACGGTGAAGGCTGGGCGACAGCGCTCCAGCGGCTCGTCGGCGCCAATCGGCGCCGGTATGGCGGCTACTTGGCGCACATCGGAGTGCTTTTCGTCGCGCTCGGCATCGCTGCGTCGTCGTCATTCCGCAGCGAGCGCGAAGCAACGCTGGTGCCAGGCCAGGTGCTCACCGTGGAGGGGAAGTCGGTGCGCCTCGTGGATGTGTGGGGAC
>CAZWSO010000112.1:1912-4184 GCA_964636485.1 uncultured Gemmatimonadaceae bacterium | reverse complement strand
GGCCAGGTGCTCACCGTGGAGGGGAAGTCGGTGCGCCTCGTGGATGTGTGGGGACGTGAGGAACCGCAGCGGTCAGTCATCGGCGCAACGATGGAGGTGCTCGGCAAGGACGGCGCCGTCATAGGCACCCTCCAGCCACGCATGAACTTCTACCACGTGTCGGACGAGCCCGTACCGACGCCCGACGTTCGAAGCAACGTGCGGGGTGACTTGTACGTCAATCTCATGGCGTTCGATCCGAACGGCGCCAACGCGACGGTCAAGGTGATCGTCGAGCCGCTCGTGCCGTGGATCTGGTTTGGCGGGCTGGTGATGGTACTGGGCGCGCTCATCGGGCTTTTCCACGGTGATCGCCGACGGAAGCGCCCGCGCGGGCCTGACACCGGTGCGGCGTCGGCGGCACCCGCGGCCCGGGCGCCGGACGGGTTCACTCCCACCGCGTCCGACCCGACCGCCGTCGCCCCGGTGGGCGTCACAGAGCCCGGCCCATGAACTGGAAGCGCGCCCTTGTCGCCACGCTGGCTGCGGCGCCGCTGATCGCGCTGTTCGCCTTCGGATTCACGCGCGATCCCGGTGAGATCCCCTCGCCTCTACCCGGGCGTGAGGCCCCGCCGTTCGCACTGGAAGTCTTCGCCTCAGGTGAGCCACCGCTCGCGCGCCAGGTAGGTGATACCATCCGCCTCGCCGATCTGGCGGGCAAGGTCGTGGTCGTCAACTTCTGGGCGTCGTGGTGCCTCGCGTGCCGTGACGAGCACACTGCGCTCAGCGAAACCGCGCTGGCCTACGGGGACCGGGAAACCCAGTTCATCGGCGTCCTGTACAACGATCGTTCGGCTGCAGCGGTCCGGTGGATCGGCAACATGGGTGGACAGAGTTACCCCTCCGTGCTGGACCACCGATCGCACACGGCCATCAGTTATGGTCTGTACGGCGTGCCCGAAACGTTCATCATCGACTCGGACGGCCGCATAGCATACAAGCACCTGGGCCCGATCACTGAGGGCGTCTTGCGCCACTGGATTGATTCGTTGTTGCCAAATCCTCCGGCAGGCGACGAGCCCGTGCAGCGATGGACGCCATGAGACTCGCCCGTTGCGCGCTCGGCTGGGCGGTCGCGGTGATGCTCGCATGCGCGCCACCGGCGCAAGGTCAGAACGTGCCGCCGTTTCCGCCAACTGAATCCTCCGCGGTACAGGCTGACGACCCGGCGCTCGAAGCGCGCGTCCGGGCTATCGCGGGAGTTCTCAGGTGTCCGGTCTGCCAGGGCGAATCGATCCTGGATTCGCCCGCCGAGCTTGCCCAACAGATGCGTGCGGTCGTGCGCGATCAGTTGCGCGCCGGCCGTACGCCAGAGGAGATCAAGGCTTATTTCGTCGGCAGCTACGGTGAGTGGATCCTGCTGGAACCGGCGATGACTGGCCTCAACATCGCGCTCTATGCCATTCCCGTGCTGCTCGTGATCGGCGGGCTGGTGCTCGTTGTCGTGCTGGTGAGGCGATGGACGCCTCCGCCGACGCAAACGGAGTGAACGATACGTCTCTACCCTCATCAGCCTACGCCATGAAGCCAACCGAAACGACAACCGTGACCCGGGCATTCTGTAGCGAGTGTGGCACGCGCCTGGATCCAGGCGGGCGATATTGTCATCATTGCGGCGTGCCCATCGCCGGCGGTGCACGGCGCGCCGCTTCCCCAGGCACAGGAGTTCCGCGCGTCGTCGCATGGACCGTGCCCACGCTGGCGCTGGTCGCGTTGATCGTGCTCGTCGCGGCGCAGTACGGCTCCCGTGGGGGAGCGTCGGCTCTCCCGTCAGGCGCGATTCCATTGGGGATGGGTAGCGCCCCCGACATCTCGTCGTTGACGCCGGAGGAACGCGCCGACCGGTTGTTCAACCGCGTCATGCGTCTGGAGAGCGAAGGACACGCGGACAGCGCTGCGTTCTTTGCCTCGATGGCAATGGGCGCCTTCGAGGCGCTCGCGCCGCTGACCGCACACCATCGCTACGACATGGGCCTCATCGCGCTGGTGACGGGCGACGTGGCCATCGCGAAGGGGCATGCCGACGCGATTCTCGCGGAGCGTCCCACGCATCTCCTTGGCCTGAGCCTCGCCGCGCGCGCAGCAGAAGCGCAGGGCGATGCAGCCGCGGCTGCGGCCTTTCGTCGCCGGCTCGTTGCAGCAGAGTCGGCAGAACGGCAGGCCGGACTCGCGGAGTACATCGATCACGACTCCGACATTAGCGTCGCAGTCGGGCTGGCGCGCACACCGTAGT
>CAZWSO010000112.1:0-1812 GCA_964636485.1 uncultured Gemmatimonadaceae bacterium | reverse complement strand
GGCACGCTGTCACGCGCTGTCAGCGCCGCTGCGCCCTCGTCCGGCAGCGAGGCAGATGCGCCGTCGTGCGGAGTCAGACCTGCCGCGCCCATCATGCCCATCATCCCGCCAACATTCAGCGAGTCAGCCAGGGTGGACGGCACGACCATCAGCGAACCGCGCTTGACGATGCTCTCATACAGCATATTCATCGCGCGCAGGTGCATTGCCGCGGGGTGGCCGTGGTAGGCGTCGGCCGCCTCCACGAACTTGTGGGCGATTTCGGTCTCCGCCGTGCCGAGAATGATGCGGGCCTGCCGTTCACGTTCGGCCTGCGCTTGCCGCGACATCGCGTCCTCAAGCGCCGCGGGGATGATGACGTCGCGAATCTCCACCGACTGCACCTCGATCCCCCACGTCTGCATCTTTTGCTCGAGCGCCAGCTTGAGTCCGTGCCCGAGCTCGATGCGCGACTGGATGAGCTCCGCCAGATCGTGCTTGCCGATCGCATCCCGCAGCGCAGTCTGTGCTGACAGGATAACGGCCTCGTTGTAGTCCTGTACCGCAAGCGCGGCACGCTCGGCGTCCTGCACTATCCAGAACGCAATCGCGTCCACGTTCACCGGCACCGTGTCGCGGGTGAGGCACGATTCGGCGCCGAAGGCCGTTGTCCGAATGCGCTGATCAATGTGGTAGGACACGCGGTCCAGGATCGGTATGACCGCGAAGTAGCCGGGGCCGCGCAAACCCTGATAGCGGCCGAGCCGCATCAGCACCGCCTTCTCCCACTGGTCGGTGTACTTGATCGAGGAGGCGAGAAGGATCCCCAGCGCCACCCCGGCGATGGCGGCCACGGGCAGCGCGACGCTGGCGAGGAACAGTGCGCCGGCCAGCCCGGCGGCGCCAACCAGGCCTGCAAAGAGAGCCGGTATCGAGTACCGTGTGTCGTTCGGCGATTGTGGGGTCATTGCTGTAACCTCTCGAAGGTGGCCGACACGATGCCGGCCGGTAGATCATCGTGTCCGACCGGGCCGGACATTGCGGAATCCCGGCTGGGTGCTGCGGGGGCGGACGATACGTTCACTGGGCGGTGCCTCCAGATGGGGGCTGCGTACCTCGCCCAGCTCGATGGGAAGCGCGACGCGCACGAGAACCGTGAGCACGAAGAGGCCGAACGCCCAGATACCGGCGGTGACGGCCAGCTCCACGGCGCTGGGTGTGTACTCGACGATCTCGCCCAGGGGAGACGGAACGAAGCCGGGGATTACCAGCCCAATCCCCTTCTCTACCCAGATGGCAAAAAAGAGCACGGCACAAGCGGGCATTAGCCAGCGCGGGTTTTGCCGCACAGGGTGAATCATCAGCGAGATCGTCGCGCCGACGTTCAGCGAGATAGCCGCCCAGATCCACGGCACCAGCGCGCGATGCTCTCCGATCCCGAAGAAGAGATACTGCGCGCTGATCCCGTGATGCGTAGGCCAGTAGAACTCGTAGAAGAGCTCCGACACGAGCATCACGAGATTGACCTGCGCCGCAACAGTGACGATGAGCGCGAGCTTGGAGAAAGCGCCATCGGCGATTTCGTACCTGGTGGTCCTGCGGATGAACCACAGGAGCAGGATCATGAACGCCGGGCCGGCAGCGAACGCCGAGGCGAGAAAGCGCGGCCCGAGGAGCGCCGTGCTCCAGAACGGGCGGGCAGGCAGGCCGGCGAGAAGGAACGCGGTCACCAGGTGAATGCTCACCGCCCACATCGCCGCGATGTACATCCACGGCAAGTACTTCTTCTTGTCGGGCGACCGGCCGCGGTAGTGGCTGTACAGAATGTAGAAC
>CAZWSO010000111.1:0-8125 GCA_964636485.1 uncultured Gemmatimonadaceae bacterium | reverse complement strand
GCGGCATGAGTTCCGAACGCCTCCACGGTCGAGGGGGGCGGGCCCTCCGTTCCATGGCCGAGCAGCAGTCCCATGGCCGGCCGGGCGATGAAGAAGTAGGCGACCTGCGCGATGGTGGAGATGGCGGCGAACTCCGGAACGAGGTCCTCCCGGATGTCACCACGCCGTTGCCCCTGTCGGATAACCTCGCAGAGGAGCTGAAAGCTCCCAGCGGCGAGTCGCGTGATGTGGACGCGTGCGTGGACGCCCTGGTTGTCGATCATTTCCCGAACAAGCAGGTGCGGCACTGCCGGGCGCGCGGACATCAGAAGCACCTGCGCGCGGACGAAGGCGGCGATGGCGTCGGTGGGCGTGGTGGCGCTGTGAAGCCCCTGGCGGAGCTGCTGCGCGAGTCGGCCGAACACCTGTTCGAGGACGGCATCGTAGAGTGCGTCCTTGTCGTCGAAGTAGTAGTAAAGCAAGGCCGAGTTGACGCCTGCCTCGCGACCGATCTCCTTGACGGTCGTGGCCGAGAAGCCGCGTGCGGCAAACAGCCGCTCGGCGGCGTCGAGGATCGTTTCACGGGTATCGGAAGCGGAGTCCATTCTCTTAATTAATCGCTTAATTAATCGTGGCGCAAGGGGCGGGCGGCCAAGCTCACTGGCGTTGCCGGCCAGTTCAGGACCGCGGCGGCGCGACCGCTAAGCCCCCGCCCCACCAGTCTGTCGAAAATCCGGAGGCTGATCCCTAGCTGTCGAGAGTCGCGTCAACCTCGATCTTCACGCCCGCCAGCGCCCGCGAAACCGGGCAACCCTCCACGCTAGCCGCGGCAATCCGCTGGAAGGTGTCAGCGTCGATATCTGGCACCCTGGCCCGCGTCTTCAAACGCATGGTCGTGATCGTGAAGCCCTCCCCCACTCGCTCTATAGAGCAGGCTCCGCTCGTTTCGACGCGCTCCGGCGGCGTTCCGTTGCGTTCGAGGCTTCCGCTTAGCGCCATACTGAAGCAGGCCGCGTGAGCGGCGGCAAGCAACTCCTCGGGATTCGACCCGCCGACGCTCTCGAAGCGCGATCCAGCCGAATAGCTCCCCGACAGCCCGGTATCTGTACGGAAGCTTCCCTTGCCTCCCTTGAGTCCGCCCTCCCACACTGCGCTCGCATTCCGCGTCGGCATGTCACCTCCTCCTGTTCAGCGACGAATCGTATCGGAAGTGGGAGAAGATAGCACCGATTGGACGTGGCAGAAGGTCTGCGATGCGTTCTCGGCTCGCGCGGCAGTCACCGCTCTTGCACCTTACACGCACGCGCGCCTCTCCTGGTGCAGCCCCAAGGAGATGAATCCGCGCCCAGAGCTCGTGCCCGCGCAACTACTGTGTTCACGCTTTCCTGCGTTACCCGGGCAAGGGAGATACAAAATGGCGGACGTTACTATAAGAGTTGTCAGGGACGGACCATACCAGGTGAGCGGCGACTTCACGATGGTGGATCACGATGGAAACCCGATTCCCACAACACCTGGCAAGCGCATCTCGCTCTGCCGCTGCGGCGCCTCCACCACGAAGCCGTTCTGCGACGGGACGCACAGCCGAATTGGTTTCCTGGGCGCCGAGGCGGCGCGGGAGGAGTTCGACTCGAAACGCGAGGACTGAGCTGTGACCACGCA
Organism: uncultured Gemmatimonadaceae bacterium; assembly: GCA_964636485.1. Classification (GTDB taxonomy): domain Bacteria; phylum Gemmatimonadota; class Gemmatimonadetes; order Gemmatimonadales; family Gemmatimonadaceae; genus CAYXRS01. The sequence continues at coordinate 6,484 of CAZWSO010000111.1, read as the reverse complement.
TTCCACCGCGTCACTACATTCGTCGCCGCAGACAGTTGAGGAGCTGGAGGACCTGCTCTCGCAGCCTACGGAAGGCGTGCTGGAAGCGCTGCGCAAGACACCCGGTGACATCCTGGTGCTCGGCGCTTCGGGCAAGATGGGACCCACGCTGGCGCGCATGGCTCGCCGCGCCCTCGACGAGCTCGGCCGTCCCGAGGCGGTGATCGCAGTGTCCCGCTTCAGCTCGGAGGATGCCCGCCGCGCACTGGAGCACGTGGGGATTCGTACGATCCGCTGCGATCTCGCCAACGCGGAGGAGGTGGCCAGACTTCCCGATGCGCCGAACGTGATTCATCTCACCGGGCAGAAGTTTGGCACATCGGGCGCATCGGGCGAGACTTGGATGGTGAACGTCGTCGCGCCGGCGCTCGCCGCGCTGCGATACGCGAAGAGCAGGATCGTGGTCCTGTCGACCGGCAACGTCTACCCACTCGTTCCGGCGAGCGGCTACGGCTCCAGGGAGTCCGATGTCCTGGCACCAGTAGGAGAGTACGCGTGGTCGTGCCTCGCGCGCGAACGCGTCATCGAGCGGGCGGCACTTCGCAACACTCGGACAGCGTTGGTGCGTCTCAACTACGCCAACGACCTTCGCTACGGAGTCATCACGGATCTGGCCATCCGCGTGCAGCGCGGCGATCCGGTCCCGCTCGACACCCCGTGCGTGAACGTGATCTGGCAGGGGGACGCCAATGCCCGAGTGCTCCAGTGCCTGCCGTTGGCAGCGACGCCGCCGTTCGTGCTGAACGTCACCGGTGCCGAGAAGCTCTACGTGCGCGCGCTGGCGACGTCGCTCGGCGCGCTGCTCCAGCGGGAGCCGGTGTTCGCGGGTGAGGAGAGCGCGGATGCCCTGCTGAGCGATGCATCGCGCGCCACGGAGTTGTTCGGCCTCCCCGCGGTATCCTGGCAGACGCTGGTGACCTGGACCGCCGAATGGGTGAACCGGGGAATGCCCCTCCTTGGGAAGCCGACGCACTTCGAGGCACGGGATGGCGTCTACTGATCTCGCGTTGCGAGCCCACCTGCTGCGCGGCCAGGTGATCCCGGCGCACCCACTCGCGCTCGACGCGGCACGGCGTCTGGATGAGCGCCGACAGCGTGCGCTAACGCGCTACTACGTCGCTGCTGGCGCGGGCGGAATTGCCGTCGGGGTGCACACCACCCAGTTCGAGATCCGTGACCCACGACACGGCCTGCATGAGCCCGTGCTCGCGCTTGCATCGGAAACCGTGGATGCCGCCCTGACAGACAGCACGCGATCGTTCGTGAAGGTCGCCGGCATCTGCGGCGGCACCACACAGGCCCTTGCTGAAGCCCGGCTCGCCGCCGACCTGGGCTACCATGTTGGGCTCGTGAGCCTGGCCGGCTGGAATGACGCCAGCGATGACGTCCTGCTGGCTCATTGCCGCGCCGTGGCGGAGGTGATTCCGCTTTTTGGTTTCTATCTCCAGCCCGCAGTCGGGGGACGTGCGCTCGGCGTCCGTTTCTGGCAGGCCCTTGCCGATATCCCTTCTCTGATGGCGATCAAGATCGCGCCGTTCGATCGCTACGCGACCATGGACGTGATACGTGCGATCGGCGCTTCGGGGCGAGCGGACGTGGCGCTCTACACGGGCAACGACGACCACATCGTGCTCGATCTACTCACCTGCTTTACGGCAATGGAGACGGGTTCCCGCTCGTCGCGCATGGTCGGCGGGCTGCTCGGGCATTGGGCGGTGTGGACCCGCCATGCCGTGACGCTGCTCGACGAGCTTCGGGATGCCGAACCGACGGCGGAGCTGCTCACGCGCGCCGCCGCGATCACCGACGCGAACGGAGCACTGTTCGACCCTCGCCACGGCTTCCGCGGCAGCATTCCCGGCGTACACGAGGTGCTGCGGCGGCAGGGGCTGCTTTCCGGCAGGTGGTGCCTGGACGAGCGACTCGATCTTTCGCCAGGCCAGAGTGACGAGATCGATCGCGTGATCAGCGCATACCCGTGGATGAACGACGACGACTTCGTCGCCGAGGGCATCGACGAGTGGATGAGGTGAGCGCTCGGTGTCGGTGCGTCCGGGAAGGAGGATACGAGGGCGCGAGCAGCGCGCGGGCCGCACCCGAATCCTACCCCGGAGGCTCTCGCGATGCTGGACCAGCAGCACCTGACCCCTCCTTTTCGCCCCCACCCTTAACAAGAAGCGTCGCGTGCCAGCTGTCTTCGGCGGCGATCTCGAACCGTGAGCGATAGGCACCGAGGGAAGTGATTGCCGTATCGAACACCGGCGTATTCCGTGAGATGCTCCCGTCGGCGGAACCCTGCCTGAACTCATCTCGTGAAGCAGCCCTGACGGTGTCCGGTCGGGCACGATAGTAGACCAGCCCTCCCGCAGTGAGCCGCGTGTCGAGCTCGCTCTCCAGCCCCCGCAGCACCCTGAACAGGCCATCAATCGAACATCCCGACGCCCCAGCGGCGCGCTCATCCACCGCCACGATGAGGAAGCGGCCGTCGCGCCATTCGCGAGCCGAGTGCAGCGACGTGCCGTGCGCGGCCCACACCTCTAGGTGCTCGTCGACGGCAGCAAGCACACGCTCGGACTCATCACTCGACAGCTCGCGCTGGCTGGCAAACACCCACGCGCGCGCGTCATCAGGCAGTTCCTGGAACGCGACCTTCGGCATGGAACCTCCCTCCCTCTCGTGAGGCACCTTCAGATGATTGCGGCCTGGGGCCCGGGAAAGGACCACGTGTGGACCCCATCGCATGGCCCCAGGCCCCCTCAACTTGCAATTTACCAACGCCGCCCCAGAATATGCTCCCTACCCGTTCCGGAGGAGCGATGATCCTGATCGTCGGTGCCAGTGGAAAGGTCGGACGCGCCGCCGCCCGGCTTCTGCTGGACAGCGGAGCGGCGGTGCGCGGCATGAGCCGCGATCCCCGTAAGTTGGCCGACCTGAATGCGAGCGGCGCCGACGTGGTGGAGGGAGATCTCCGCGTGCCGGCATCGCTCGTGCGCGCCTGCGATGGGGCGCAACAGGTGCTTGCCGCCGCGCACGCGTTCGACGGTCGCGGCACAAACACTGCCCGCAACGTGGATGAAGCCGGGAACCGGGCGCTGATCGATGCCGCCCGCATTGCCGGTGCGCGGCGGTTTGTCTTCATGTCGGCTATCGGTGTGCGCCCCGACCATCCGGTAGACTTTTTCCGCTACAAGTACGAGATCGAGCAGTACCTGCGAGCCAGCGGGCTTGAATGGGTCATCCTTCGCGCGGCCCCTTTCATGGAGACATGGGCGGGGATGATCGGAGACCAGATTGCGTCGAAAGGAACGGCACCCATGTTCGGCAGGGGAGACAACGCCATCAATTTCGTCTCCACCCGGGACGTAGCGCGCTACGCGGTCATGGCGTTACAGCGGCCCGACATGCGCTATCGCGTTATCGAGGTGGGGGGGCCGGAGAACGTCACGCAATCAGAGATGGTCGACCTGTTCGAGTCCAGCAATGGTCAACCGGTCAGGCGGAAGCGCATACCGGTGCCGGTGATGCGCACGCTCGGGGCCCTGCTGAGCCCCTTCGATGCGGTGACCAGTCGCATCATGCGCACGGGCGTGGTCATGGCGACCGCCGACCAAACGTTCGACATGACCGCCACGCTGCGCGAATACCCGATGGAACTCACGCGACTCGAGGACTTCGTGAGGTCAACGCGCGAGCAGCGGCCTCATTAGGCGGCGCCACAACTCACGCGCCACTTCAGAACTGCGTCGGGCGGTCGAAAGTGCAGGCGGCCAGGAAGTGCCAGCGCCGCGGCGAAACGGGAACGCCTTGTTGCGACCGGCGAGGGCACGTCGAGCTCGGCACCGATCTCGCCGTGAGCGATAGTTGGGAGCTCGCCGGCAGTGACGGCCCGGCCGAGCGTTCGAAGATTCGTCGCACAGCGCCACGCCAGCAGCGAGGACTGTCCGTCTACCACTACAATGACGGGGCGGTCAAGGTATCGCACTGACGCCTTCGCGCTCTGAACGCCCTGCTCCGGCATGGGGAGATAGGTTTCGTTCATGTGCGCCGGCTCCGTGTCGAAGAACAGACTGACGAGCAGCGCCGCCGTGGCCGGATCGCCGCCTGCGTTCCCGCGGAGGTCGATGATCAGCGCCTCGGACCGCGCCACGCAATCGAGCGCCTCGGCCAGCTGACGCACCGCACCAGCAAACGGGGCGAAGCCGCGTATGGCGAGATAGCCGATGCCATCCGGCAGCATGGCTGCCTGCACGGTATGCGCAGGCGCAGGCTCATCACGCACAATGTCAGCGGACGCATGTCGCAGCGCCTGCCGTCCCAGCTTGATTGCTCGCATGCTGCCGATCCTCCACCGTTCCGTCGCTGATCGCTCCCGAGACTACTACCGGTGTCTCCCCGGCGCTTCACTCGTCCACTCGAATTTGACAGTACTCCCGGCCAAATGGTTGCTGCCGGTTCAGCGGAGCCATCGAAAGTACCAGCTTAGTACCTTCCGAACCGCAGGTGTGAGCTTCCGCCGGCGCCAGGCGTCGGCGGCCTTTCGGAAGACTTCGGCCTGCGTGGGATAGGGGTGTATGGTGCGGCCTATGGCTGACAGGCCGAGACCGGCCGTCATCGCCAAAGCCACCTCGGCGATCATGTCTCCGGCACGCGCAGCCACCAGCGTCGTGCCGACTATCCGATCGGTGCCCGGGGCGAGATGGACGCGGAGAAGGCCCTCGCTGTCGCCATCCAGCCGTGCCCGATCCACCGCTTCCAGCGGGACATCGATCGTGTCCAGGGCCATGCCGCGTGCTGTCGCCTGCGCAGGTGTAACGCCCACGTGTGCCAGCTCGGGATCGGTATAAGTGCATCGGGGCACGATGAGTTTCCCGGCTTTGCCGCGACCGAAGAACAGCGCGTTGGCCACGACCAGCCGCGCATGCGCGTCGGCTAAATGCGTGTACCGCTGCAGTCCGACGACGTCGCCCACCGCGAAGATCCGGGCGTTGCTCGTGCGCAGCCGCCCATCCACCGTAATGCCTTCTCTCGTGGTGCGTACGCCGGCAGCCTCCAGGCCGAGCTGCTCGACGTTCGGCGCCCGCCCCGCCGCAACGAGCAGCTCGTCCACGGTGAGGTCCCACGTGCGTGCGCCCTGCCTGAGGGTGAGATGACGGAGCGGCCCGTCGCGACGCACGGCGGCCAGCTCGGTGCCGAGCAACAGCTCGACCCCGTCCCGGCGCATCGCATCCACCACCAGTGCCGCCGCGTCTGGGTCATCCTCGCGTAGCACACGGTCGGTCTGCTCCACGATCGTGACGCGACTCCCGAGCCTGGCGAAGGCCTGCGCAAGCTCGCACCCGATCGGTCCGCCGCCCAGAACGGCCAACCGACGGGGAGCGGCATCGAGTCCGAAGACGGTCTCATTAGTGAGAAAACCGGCCTCCGCCAGGCCGCGAACGGGCGGAATCAGCGGACGCGTACCGCTGGCGATTACGGCGCGACGAAAGGAGAGGCGCGCGCCGTCTGTCTCCAGCGCACTCGGCGACACGAAGCGCCCCCCACCGTCGTTAAGAAAGACATGCACACCGAGCATGCTGAAGCGTTCCGCGCCGTCGTGCGGGGCGATGGCGGACCGGATGCGGCGCATACGCTCCATAGCGACGCGCGCGTCGGAGCCACCCGTTTGGGCTGGCGCGCCAAACTCGGCTGCGGCGACCGTCCCCTCGTGCCAGGCACGTGCCGCGCGAACAACGGCCTTAGACGGTACGCACCCTACGTTGAGACAGTCACCGCCGAGCAACCGCCGCTCCACCAGGGCGACCGTGGCACCTAGTGCGGCAGCGGCCGCCGCCGTGACGAGCCCCCCCGTCCCGCCCCCCAACACGACAAGATGGTAGCGATCGCGAGGCCGTGGATTGCGCCAGTCCGCGGGACGCACGGCGTCGAGGAGCGCGCGATCGAAGGCGCGGTCCGGATGGATACCCAGCTCTTCTGGTAGCATGCGGGCGTTTGTTTGTCGTGGCGCGTTGGCAGGGTCGTGTGCGGCTCAACCTAACACGGCATACGCGCGCGTGGTTCCAGGAAGGCGGCCCCAGGGCGCTCACGTGGCAGGGAGTGAATCTGCACGACAGGACCGTACGCCCGGGGAGAGTGGGCGCACGCTGATTGGACCGCAGACGAGAAGACCGGCGGCAACTGGCCGCCGACCCTCTCATCCTTTATTTGTCCCCTCAATAGGCCGGTAATGCTTCCACCGGCGATGGGGCGTCAATCGCTAGACCGCCGGGCGACCGGTGACCAGCCGCCAGACCAGTGCGATCGCGGCGATGACGAGCAGCAGGTGGATCAGGCCAGTGCCGACCGGGAACACGAACGCCCCGAGCAGCCAGAGCACCAGCAGAATCACTATGATCGTCCAAAGCATCGCTTCATCTCCCGCATGTAAGGTTCATGACCCCACGACACC
>CAZWSO010000110.1:0-8326 GCA_964636485.1 uncultured Gemmatimonadaceae bacterium | reverse complement strand
CGCACCGCCGGCTGTGGGAGATCATGGGTGCGCACCCGCGCACGATCGACGGCGAAACCGGCGTCTCCTTCGCAGTGTGGGCCCCGAACGCGACCACCGTATCAGTAATCGGCGATTTTTGCCAGTGGGATGGCCGCATCTATCCGATGCGGAGCCTGGGGGCCTCGGGCGTATGGGAGCTTTTCGTCCCCGACATACCGATCGGTGCGTTCTACAAGTACGAGCTGCACACGCTCGCGGGGCATGCTCGCGTCAAGACGGATCCGTTCGCATTCGCCATGGAACTGCCACCGGCGCAGGCCTCCAGGGTGGTGGCGCTCCAGGGCCATCAGTGGGCCGATGCCGAATGGATGAGGGAGCGCGCCAGTCGGGATCACCTGCGCGAGCCGATGAACATCTATGAGGTGCACCTCGGCTCGTGGGCGCGCGTGCCCGAGGAGGGCGACCGCTGCCTCACCTACCGGGAATTGGCGCCGCGTCTGGTCGAGCATGTGAAGCGACTCGGCTTCAACTACGTGGAGCTGCTGCCGGTGAGTGAGCACCCCTTCTCGGGGTCATGGGGTTACCAGGTTTCGGGCTACTACGCACCCACTGCCCGCTTCGGCACACCTGACGATTTCCGCTACTTCGTGGACAGTTGCCACTGTGCCGGTATCGGTGTGATCGCGGACTGGGTGCCGGCGCATTTTCCCAAGGATGACTTCGCGCTCCGACGCTTCGATGGCACGGCGCTGTACGAGCACGAGGATCCACGCCTGGGCGAACACCCCGACTGGGGCACGCTCATCTTCAATTACGGACGCGGCGAGGTTCGCAACTTTCTCATCGCCAATGCGCTGTACTGGATGCGAGAATTTCATATCGACGGCCTGCGCGTGGACGCGGTGGCATCGATGCTCTACCTGGACTACAGCCGGAAGGCCGGCGAATGGCTCCGCAACCGTCATGGTGGACGCGAGAATCTCGACGCCATCCACTTCCTGCGCGCGATGAACGAGGCCGTGCACGAAGACGCTCCGGGCTGCTTCACGGTGGCGGAGGAGTCCACGGCGTGGCCAGGCGTGACGGCACCGGCACAGACCGGCGGGCTCGGCTTCACCTTCAAGTGGAACATGGGGTGGATGCACGACACTCTCTCGTACTTCGCGCGCGATCCGCTCTACCGGGCCTGGCACCAGGATCAGCTCACCTTCGCCATGATCTACGAGCACACCGAACGCTTCATCATGCCGCTGTCGCACGATGAGGTGGTGCACCTCAAGGGCTCGCTGCTTACGAAGATGCCGGGCGACACATGGCAGAAGTTCGCCAACCTCCGCCTGCTGCTGACGTACATGTACACGCGTCCGGGCAAGAAGATGTTGTTCATGGGCACGGAGCTGGCACCGTGGACGGAGTGGAACCACGATAAAAGCCTCGACTGGCACCTGGCCTACGAGCCGGCGCACGGCGCCTTCGGCTTCTTCGTGCAGGAGCTGGGACGGCTGTACAGTGAGACGCCGCCGCTCTGGCGCGGTGATCCGGATCCCGAGGGATTTGCCTGGGTGGATGTGGCAGACCGCGTCAATGCCGTGCTCAGCTTCCTGCGTCGTGACGGCGACCGCCACGTGCTCGTGGTACTCAACTTCACGCCTGTTCCGCGCCAGAACTACCGCGTAGGCGTTCCGCACTCAGGCGCGTATGTGGAAAGGTTCTCCAGTGATGATCCGAGCTTCGGTGGAAGCGGCTTCGAGACGCGATCGCGCGTCGAGGCGGAGCCATCTCCCTTCCACGGCTTCGAGCAGTCGGTGCGGCTGAATCTTCCCCCTCTCGGTGCAATAGTTCTCGAGCCGGAGGACGGCCCGAGCGGTTGAGGCCGGGCGACCGCATGGATGAGGGGCGGCGTGGAAGCGCACTGCGGGCGCTGGCGGAACGGGCTGGCATTGTGCCCGAGTATCTCGACCAGACGGGCCGGCAGAAGCGCACCACGTCGGACGACACGCGCGTCGCGCTGCTCGCCGCCATGGGCTTCGATGCTTCGGACGAAGGCGCTGCTCGTGCTGCAGTCGAACGACTCGAGGCCGAAGATGCCGCGCGCCTGCTCGAGCCGGTGTCCGTCAGGCGGGCAGGTGTCGGGACGGAGCGGATCCAGGCGCGAATCCCGGAGGGCGCGTCCCGTCGCGTGGAGTGGCACGCGGAGGTGGTGGGAGAGCGGGGCGGCCGTCGTACGCTTCACGGCGAGGCCGAGGCACGGGACGGGCGTGCCGTCATCACGCTGCCCACAGCGGTGGACAAGGGCTATCACTCTCTCGACCTGTCCATTGGCATCGGTGCGGCTTCCGTCGCCGCGCGACAGACGCTGATAGTGGTCCCACCTCGCGCACCATACGTAGAGGAGCTTGCCGGTGGACGCGGAACGGGTAGGGGTGGGTGGGTGGGGCGAGACAGGTTTCTCTTCGGTCACGTCGCGAACCTCTATACCATCCGCGGTGACCGCGACTGGGGAGTTGGCGACCTGCGCGATTTGGGCGAGCTGGCGGAGTGGTGCGGCGAGCTCGGGGGCGCGTTCGTCGGCGTCAACCCGCTGCATGCTCTGCGGAACCGCGGGTTGGACGTGAGCCCGTACAGTCCCATCAGCCGGCTCTACCGCAACTTCATCTATATCGACATCGAGGCGGTACCGGAGCTTGCGGAGTCCGCGGAGGGCCAGGCCCTGCTCGAGCGGCGCGACGTACGGGCTGCCATCGAACGCGCGCGCAGCGGCAGCCGAATCGACTACGAGACTGTCGCACAGGTGAAGCACACGCTCCTCGCCGCGCTCTATCGCACCTTTCAGCGCACACATCATGACGCCGACTCGCCGCGCGGCCGCGCATTCCGGCAGTGGGTGCGGGAGGAAGGAGAAACACTTCGTGCCTTCGCCATTTTCATGGCGCTGGACGAGCACTTTGGCAGCGAGCCTGGTGGATGGACCCGGTGGCCAGAGCCTTATCGAACGCCAACGTCGCCGGAGGTGATCGCGTTCGCCGAGGCAAACCGCGCGGACGTGGACTTCCACGCATGGGTGCAGTTCGAGCTCGATCGGCAGCTCGGTGTGGCGGCCGAGCGGGCGCGCCGCGCCGGCTTGCCGCTCGGGATCTATCAGGATCTGGCGATTGGAACGGCAGGGTGGGGGAGCGATGTGTGGGCTACTCCGCACCTCTTTGCATCGTCCGTGAGCATCGGCTCGCCGCCAGACAGCTATTCGGCTTCGGGTCAGGACTGGGGATTGCCGCCGCTGAATCCGCACGTGCTGCGCGCCACCGGTTACGAGCACTGGATCTCGCTGCTGCATTCCGCCTTCGGGCACGCCGGCGCGTTGCGTATCGATCATATACTGGGCCTGTTCCGCCAGTTCTGGATCCCGCATGGGCGCAGCGGGAAGGACGGTGCGTACGTCCGCTTTCCCTCCGAGGATCTGCTCGGCATTCTCGCACTGGAAGCGGAGCGACACCGCGCCGTGGTGGTAGGAGAGGACCTCGGCACGGTTCCACCGGAGGTTGGTCCGGCACTCGAGCGCTGGGGGCTGCTCTCGTCCCGGGTGCTCTACTTCGAGCGTGACGAGGAGGGCGGTTTCCGTTCGGCGGATTCCTATCCGCGCCTGGCGTTGGCGACGGCGAACACGCACGACATGGCGACGCTCCAAGGCTTCTGGGAGGGTAGCGACATCGCCCTGCGTCGCGAGGTGGGCCTGATCGACAGCGACGCGGAGGCGGAGCGCGCACGTGAAGAGCGCGATAGTGACCGAGCCGCCCTGATCCAGCGTCTCGTGGCGGAAGGGGTGCTCGATGCGCGAGAAATGCCGGACGGTGCCCGGCTTCGAGAGGCCGTGCACCAGTTTCTCGATCGCACATCCTCCGTGCTGGTGGGGCTGTCGCTGGACGATATTGCCGGAGAGACCGAACCGGTGAACGTGCCGGGACTTGGCCAGGACAGATATCCCAGCTGGACTCGGCGATTGTCGAGAACACTCGGCGAGATGCGCGGCGATCCCGTAAGCTGTCGTATCGCCCGGTGCGACGGCCGGGGGGGGGGTGCGCGAATCGCGGTCCCCGGCTCGGGAGGACCCGCGAACGCTGCCGAAGACGAGTCGCGCTCCGGAGCCTCCGAGCCGCGCCTCACGCGTCCCGGTCCCCAGCCTTTCCGCGCCACCTGCCGTCTTCAGGTAAACGCCGACCTCACCCTTCCGGAGGTACGCAACCTCGTCGATTACCTGGAACGGCTCGGCATCTCCCATCTGTATCTGTCGCCGGTGTTGCGCGCCCGCGCGGGGAGCACTCACGGATACGATGTGGCCGATGCTTCAACGCTCAACCCCGAACTGGGAACCGACGAGGATTGGCGAGCGTTATCGCGCGAGCTGCGGCGGCGCGGGATGGGAATCCTGCTCGACATCGTGCCCAACCACATGGGGATTGGCAGTGAGAATCCCTACTGGACGGATGTGCTCACGCATGGTCAGGCGGCCCGTTACGCGCACTGGTTCGACATCGATTGGGAACCACCGCAGCGCGCGCTTCGCGGCCGCGTCCTGCTGCCAGTGCTTGGCGGTGAGCTCCGCGAGGTGATCGAGCGCGACGAGCTTACGCTCGTGTGGACCGGCGACCGGATCGCAGTTGAGTACTTCGAGCACACCCTTCCGATCGATCCGGCGACGGCGCCGCGAGTACTGCGGCTGGCCGCTGCCGAGCTGAAGGGCAAGGCGGAGGGTGAGGCCGCGCTGCAACAGGCGATCGCGGCCTTCGAAAGCATGCCGATCCGCACGCGCACCTCGATGCAGGCAGAGGAGGGGGCGGACCGGTACCGACTGGCCGAGCAGGGTTGGACGGCGCTGGCGGCGGCGGTGTCGGCGCATCCGGCGGTGCACGCGGCGGTAACGACCGTGATTCGAGACTTTGCGCGCGGCGATTCCGGCGGGGCACGGATGCTCTCCTTCCTCGATTTGCAGGCGTACCTTCCAGCCTACTGGCGGCGCGCGGCGCGCGAAGTCAACTACCGTCGCTTCTTCGATATCAGCGAGCTCGCGGCACTCCGGATGGAGGACCCGTCGGTCTTTGGCGAGCGCCACCGGTTGCTGCTCGGTTGGATTGCCGACGACCTTATCGATGGTCTTCGCATCGATCACGTGGACGGTCTCTACGATCCTCCGGGCTACCTGCGCCGACTTCAGGAAGCCGTGCTTGTGCGTCTGCCGGACAATGCCGGCACCTTCCCGATCTACGTCGAGAAGATCCTTTCGCCCGGCGAGCGGCTCCCGGACGACTGGCCGGTTGCAGGTACGACGGGGTACGAGTTCATGAACGACCTGGAATCCATCTTCATCGAAGCAGCCGGCGCTGTGGAGGTGGAGCAGGGCTATCGCCGGATCATCAGGATCCGATCACCGGGCGTGGACTTTCACGAGGTGGCGCATCGCGGAAAACTGCACCTCCTCCGCACCGCGCTGCGTGCCGACGTCTCACGCCTCGCCTCGCTGCTCCAGCCGCTTGCCCGCCGCAACCCGGCAACGGCGATGACGCCGCGCGCGCAGCTCACCGAAGCCATTGTAGAGATGATCGCCGCGCTGCCGGTGTACCGCACGTACGTGACCGACGAGCAGGAGGTCATCTCCGAGCATGATCGACGCTGGATCGCGCGCGCGCTGGAGCGAGCCCGTGCACGCGGCGTGGTGCCGGAGCCGGTGCTCGAGCTGATCGCCGGTGTCTTTCTTCGTCACGGCGAGGCGGAGGCCTCGACTGCCAGAGAAGAGCGCATGCGGTTCGTGATGCGTTTTCAGCAGACGAGCAGTCCGGCGACGGCAAAGGGCGTGGAGGATACCGCGCTCTACCGCTATGTGCCGCTAGCGTCACTCAATGAAGTAGGCGGAGAGCCGTCGCGGCCGCTCCAGCAATCTGTCGAGCGGCTGCACGAGGCGAACGCTGAGCGCGCAAGTCGTTGGCCGGCCAACCTGCTTGCCGTGAGCACGCACGACACGAAGCGAAGCGCCGATGTCCGCGCGCGCATCGACGTGCTTTCCGAGATGCCTGAGCGGTGGCTGCGGGACGTCGCTTCCTGGCGCCGACAGGCTCGACCATTCCGCACGCGAGTTCGCGACCGTCTTGCTCCCGACGCCAGCGCCGAGTACCTGATATTCCAGAATCTGCTCGGGATCTGGCCCGCTCTCGATGCGGCGCCCTTTCCCCCGGCTGACGCCCTGTCTGAGCTTCGCGAGCGCATGAGCGCGTACGCTCTCAAGGCGGCCAGAGAGGCGAAAGCTCAGACGAGCTGGACCGACCCTGACGAGGCGTGGGAGCGGGCCCTTGCCCGTTACCTCGAGCAGATGTTCGAGTATGGCGCTGGATCGAGCATTCTGCAGGGCGTGGCGCAGCTCGCACGCGAGATAGTGCACCCCGGGCTGTGGAACGCGCTGTCTCGACAACTCGTGCAACTGACGGTGCCCGGAGTGCCGGACATCTTTCAGGGCGACGAGTTGTGGAACTTCTCGCTCGTGGATCCGGACAACCGTCGGGCGGTGGACTGGGCGCTTCGGGCGCGACTGCTGGACGAGCTTGGGCCGCGACGTGGCGTCGTTGAGTCGAGGGGTGAGCTGTGGGAGGAGCGCGAGCTGATCGACAAGGTCGGCGACGGGCGGGCAAAACTCCACGTGACCCGCGCCGCGCTGTCGGCCCGCGCAGCCGATCCTGCTCTGTTCCAGGCCGGCAGGTATCTTCCGCTCGACGTCACGGGCCCCCACGCCCGGCACGTGTTCTCCTTCGCGCGGGTATTAGATGGAAGAGCCGCCGTGGTCGTCGTCCCACGTCTGACCCGCACGCTGACCGGAGGATCGGCACCCCCGCTCGGGGAGCCCGTCTGGGGTGACACGGTCGTGCACCTCCCCGCGGAGGTTCCGCAGCATTTTCGGCCCCTGTGCGGCCGGGAGCATGGAATCATGCGCGAGGCGCGTGACCAGAACACGTTGCGAGTGGGTCATCTACTGGCGAGCTTTCCCGTTGCTTTGCTGGTGGCGGAGGCGTCGTAACCGCAGGGGCCAGCAGTCTGGCACCATCGGTCGGGGATCGGGGGGCGTCAGGTGGGTGGTCGCCGGCAAATCAGGCGAGCCCGCTGCTTCCGACGAGGGCCGCCAGCCTCCGGCCTCTCTCTTTGGGTTTTCGGTGCCATCGCTATCATGCTCGACAAATGAATAGATCATCGCCGATTCGAAATCAGATCGTCGCCTACTTTTCGATGGAGATCTGCCTCGAGCAGGCACTGCCCACCTACGCCGGTGGACTTGGCGTGCTCGCGGGGGATACGCTGCGTTCGGCCGCCGATCTGGGCGTGCCGATGGTGGCAGTGACATTGTTGCACCGGAAGGGGTACTTCGAGCAGAGACTCGATGCCGCCGGCAACCAGACCGAGCGCGGCGTGGACTGGAAGCCGGAGAAGCATCTCGAAGCGCTGGACGTGTTGTGCGAGATCGAGATTGCTGGGCGGCCCGTGCAGGTGCGACCCTGGCGCTATCGCGTGCGGGGCATCAACGGTCATGAGGTTCCGGTATATCTCCTCGACACCGACCTTCCCGGCAACTCGGAGTGGGACCGACGCCTCACCGACAATCTCTACGGTGGCGATCGGCGCTATCGGCTTTGCCAGGAAGTCGTGCTCGGCATGGGTGGAGCCGCTGTGCTGCAGGCGGTAGGACACGAAAAAGCCGTACAGTATCACATCAATGAGGGACACGCCGCGCTGCTCACCCTCACCCTGCTCGAGCGGCGACTTGGTGATCGGCGACACTGGGATGTGACCGACGCCGACGTGGAAGCGGTGCGGCGTCATTGCGTGTTCACCACCCACACTCCTGTCCCCGCAGGCCACGATGTGTTCGCGATTGAGCTGGTGCGCGAGACACTCGGAACCGGGCGCGCCGAGCTGCTGGAGGCAGCGCGCTGCATCGACGGTGGCTCGCTCAACATGACGCATTTGGCGCTGCGCCTGTCGCGATACGTGAACGGGGTGGCGATGAGGCACCGTGAGGTGTCGCGTGGGATGTTCCCACAGTATCCCGTCGATTCGGTCACGAATGGCGTACACGCGACGACCTGGACGTCGAAGCCGTTTCGCGAGCTGTTCGACCAGCACATTCCGGAGTGGCGCAGGGACAATCTCTATCTGCGCTATACGATCAGCATCCCGCTCGAGGAGATCCGCGTCACCCGTGCCGTGGTCAAGCGCGATCTGCTGGAGGAGGTGGAGCGCCGAACGGGCGAGAGGCTTGATCCGGCCGCTTTCACGATCGGCTTTGCGCGCCGCTCAACGCCGTACAAGCGTG
>CAZWSO010000109.1:0-8370 GCA_964636485.1 uncultured Gemmatimonadaceae bacterium | reverse complement strand
CGATGCGGCGAGCCGGATCAAGGCGTTCGCGCCCAACCAGGGGCGGGGCCTGGTGTTGAGCTACCTGCTGGCGTTCTGACGCTTGCGCACCGGGCGCCGGGTTGGAGATTCCCCGACGGGTACACGGCACAAGCGCGTCTCTTGCGCACGATTCAAGGGTCCACCCGTGGCTTCACGGCGCTACCAGTCCCCTCAGGATCCCCTCCCTGATCCGCACTGCCGCCTGCGGCGCGGCGCGGTCTTCCTCCAGCCTGGCAGCGTAGCGTGTAAACAGCCGCACCGTGCCCGGTAAGTCCACTGTTCGCCCGCCCCGCCTGACGCGCAGCACCAGCGGCGCGCCCTCACGGTTGGTCCACGCGCTTCGAAAGCGTTCGGCAAAATCCCGGTCGGTCACGCGGAGACCGCCCACACTCAGCAGGTAGTCGCCCGCCTCGACTCCCGCTTCCTCGGCCGCTCCACCGGGTTCGACGCCGGTCACCAGTACCCCTTCCGAGTCGAGTAGCGTGCGAACCCCAACCACTGGCTCGCGTATCGTGTCCACCACCAGGCGGAGCGCGGCGCGCGGAAGAACGGAAGTGTACGGCAGCTCCTCGCGGCCGGCCACATAGCGCCTGCGGAACTCCTCCAGGGACGCTCCGCCAGCGCTCCGATCGACCGCCGCCCACCACTCGTCCGACGTGAACCCTCGTCCCGTTCCATCATGGGAGATGACGCCGTACAGGTCGCGCAGGGCGGCGTCGAGCGACGCGCGGTTTCCCGTCGCATCGCGAATCATGATGTCGAGCAACAGACCGGCGAGCGATCCCTTGGGGTAGTAGACCATCCCGGTCCCGTCCACCGGTTTTACCCACGTGGAGATGGATGCGTCCTCGAGTGCCACCTGAGGCGCGTTCATCACTTCCTCGATCTTGCCTGCCGTTGTCTGGAGGAAACCGGACCGGGTTGAGACGCCACCGCGCACCAGCGCGAGATCGGCGTAATAATCAGTGATCCCCTCGCTTACCCAGAGCAGCGCCGTCCATTGCGCGCGGTCGTATCGGTACGGCCACAGCTCGGCCGGCCGGAGCCGCTTTACGCTCCAGGCATGAAAGATCTCGTGCGCATAGAGCGACGGCAGAAAGGGGTGACCAATCGCGAATGGAGACACGATGTTGAGGTGCGAGTTGGCATGCTCGAGTCCCGATGCGCCGCCGAAGGACTCGTGCGCTACCTGAAGGATCGTGTAGCTGCCGAACGGGATGTCGCCCCAGACCTGGACGATTGGCGGCAGCATGCGACGCAACTGTTCCCAGGTTTGCGCGCGGACCGGCCCCGCGACGCTCCCTTCAGGGTACGTGGCCAGCCGGAACCAGCGATCCAGGATGCGGGTGCTGTCCAGATCGAATTGACCGATCAGAAAGGGCATGTCCACCAGCTCGTGGTAGTCGCTTGCCCCATACTCCCGCTCGCCGCGAGGCGTCATGCCCGTCGCCACGCGCCAGCCTGAGACCGTCCTGATGCGCACCGTCGAGGGGAACTCGGGGGGCTGTCCCACGGGGTAGAGGAAGACGGCGGTCCCGTTGAACATTGCGACGTCCTGCCGAGACCACGCCATCGCCGTGTCGAGCGTGTCCGCGACGACGTCATAGTGAACGGTTACGCGTCCGCCAGCCGAGTCCGATGGTGACACGATCCAGCTATGTGGGTCGAACTTGCGCCACTCCAGCGGACGTCCGTCCTCCGCCAGAGCCTCGAATCTGCGCACGTAGCGCGCGAACTCACTCAGCCTGTACGCGCCGGGCGTCCAGCGCGGCATGGCCAGTAGCACGGGTTCACTTCCCGGAGCGTCGAAGCTCATCGCCACCCGGAGTGTTCGCGCAGCCGCGCTGGCCGAGTCGAATGTGACGGTATAGGTGACGTCTCCAATCGGGGCGGAGACGCGGGCTGATGTGGTCTGTTGCGCCGGCAGTGCCACCGCAGCGGGAAGAAGCCACAGGACAGCCAGGATCGTACGCAGGAGGGGCGGCATCACGGGGTGACACTCGAGCGGGGTGACGTGCGTGGGGCAAGCCAGATAATACGACCACGGGACGGCCGACCGACAGTCAGGCTGGCGCCGCCGTCTCAAGTGTATGGGGCGAGGGCGAGCATTGGCAATCGCGAAGGCGTGTGCAAGTCCGGGAGACTTCGACGTCCCGGAGAGAGACGGTTCGTCTGCACCAAGTCAGGGAGGCTTTTCCCATGCGCTCGTACGCCATTCTCGCACTTACAGCACTTGTGCTCACCGCTGCCTGCGGCGAGCTGGGCACGCCTGCCGCCCGCCATGGTAACCCTCGAGAAACGCCTGCACCTGACGCGGAACAGGGGTTCGCGATGACGGTTCGAAGCGAGCACGCAAGCCCTCTCCCAACGGCGCCGCTTCCCAGGGCTCGCGCGCAGATCCTGGAGGGTACGGTGCGGCTGCGCGTGGGCTCGGTTGACAGTGCCGTCGCACAGATCTCGGAGCTCGCCGAGCGCCTTGGCGGGCACATGGGGAGCCGCGTGGTGCGCTATGGCGAGGACCGCTCGCGTGGCGGCTCGGTACAGCTTAGGGTTCCGTCAGACCGGTTCAACGAGGCCGTGACTGCTCTGGCGCTGGTCGGGCGGCTCGAGCATTCGGCGGTGAACGCCGTCGAGGTGGGCGAGCAGCTAATCGACCTCGGGGCAAGGCTGGAGAACGCGCGGCGGCTCGAGAGTCGGCTCATGGATCTGCTCCGTACGCGCACTGGCAATCTGGCGGACGTGCTGGCTGTCGAACGTGAGCTCGCGCGCGTTCGCGAGGAGATCGAGCGAACTGATGCGCATCTTAGAACGCTTGGCGACCGCGTCGCCTCGAGCACGATCACCGTGGAACTGTTCGTACCCGGACCCATCGTCGCGTTCACTCCAGCGGGGTCGGTGTTGGGGGAGAGCTTTCGCCAGGCGTGGCGCAACTTCGTGATACTGCTTGGGGGACTCATCGCCGCCAGCGGATTCCTCCTGCCGATCATGGCGGTGGCACTGGCAGCCTTCGCCGCCGTGCGTGGCTGGCACCGGCGCGCCTCACGGCGCGGTGCGCCTCCATCCGTGACTGGCGGGGAGGCGACGGCCGGCGGCATATTGAGCAATTAGACGACGCCGAGGCGCAGGAAACGACGCGCCGCCCCCCCCGAACACACGCGTATGAGGAAAAAGCCCCTCACATCAGCGGGCGCCGCGCTCCTGCTGGCAGCTGCGGTACCTGCATTTGCTCAGCAACCGCAGGCCGATCTCATAATCACTGGCGCCCGGATCTACACCGTTGACGACTCCCGGCCGATGGCCGAGGCGATGGCCGTCCGCGATGGGCGTATTGCCTTCATCGGATCTGCCCGGGGAGCAATGACGCTTCGTGGCGCGGGCACGCGCGTCGTCGAGCTACAGGGTCAGACGATCATCCCCGGGATGATCGACGCCCATGCTCACCTGCTCAGCCTCGGGAACGCGCTGCGAACTGTGGACCTTGTCGGAACCACGTCGTATGACGAGGTCATCGCGCGCGTCGCCGCGCGCGCGCGCGAGGTGCCCGCGGGAACGTGGATCCTCGGCCGCGGCTGGGACCAGAACAACTGGGGAGACACACGATTTCCCACGCACGAAGCGCTCTCCCGGGCGGTGCCCAATCATCCCGTCTACATGACACGCGTGGATGGCCACGCCGCTCTCGTGAACGAGGCGGCGCTGCGCGCCGCGAACGTGGCCGGCCAGGCGACCGACCCTGACGGCGGCCGGATCGTGCGCGGTGATGACAATCGTCCCACCGGAGTCTTGGTGGATCGCGCCATGGGGCTGGTGCAGCGCGCCATTCCGGCGCAATCGCCGGCAGAGATGCGCGAGGCAGTTCTCGCCGCCATCCGCGAAGCGAATCGGTGGGGCCTCACCGGCATCCACGACGCGGGGGTTGGACGGCAGGTAATCGACATTTACGAAGCGCTCGCGCGCGAAGGCCGGTTCGATCTGCGCGACTACGTGATGATCGCCAGCGACGACGCCACCCTCGACCATTACTTCGCCCGGGGTCCGCAGAGCGGTCTGTACGACAACCGCCTCTGGATCCGCGCGATCAAGATCAGCGCCGATGGCGCACTGGGCTCGCGCGGGGCGGCGCTGCTCGAGCCGTACAGCGATGAGGCAGAGAACACCGGGCTCATCCTCGCGTCGGAGGAGCGCATCAGAAGCGTGGCCGAGCGCGCTCTGCGACGCGGCTTCCAGCTCAACGTTCACGCCATCGGGGATCGCGCCAACCGCGTCGTGCTCGATGCGTTCGAGCAGGCGCTGGGAACAGTACCGGTGGCTGATCACCGCTTCCGTGTGGAGCACGCGCAGATCCTGCACCACGCTGACATACCGCGCTTCGCACGGCTTGATGTGATCCCGTCGATGCAGGCGAGCCATCAGTCGAGCGACATGTACTGGGCGGGCAGCCGGGTGGGACACAGCCGGCTGCTGGGCGCCTACGCGTGGCGCTCGTTGCTTGATGGCGGTGTCATCATCCCGAACGGAAGCGATTTCCCAGTTGAGCCGGTGAACCCGCTGATCTCGTTCCATTCGTCCGTGACCCGGCAGGATGCTGACGGCTGGCCCGCCGGAGGCTGGTTTCCGGCGCAGCAAATGACGCGCGACGAGGCACTCAAGTCGATGACCATATGGCCCGCCACCGCCGCTTTTCAGGAGACGCTTGTTGGTTCCCTGGCCCCCGGCAAGCTCGCCGACTTCGTCGTGCTGGATCAGGACATCATGACGGTGGCGCCAGAGCGCATTCTGAACACGCGCGTGCTCGCCACCTACCTGGGTGGACGGGCCGTTTACGAGCGCGGCACCGAGGCCACGGCTCGACGATGATCGTCACCGCCGGTTTGGACATGCGAGGAGCTGCATGCTGAGCGACGCCGCTGTTGCATTCCTCAGGAAGCTGCTGGACTCCCCGGGTCCCTCCGGGTTCGAGTCCGCTCCGGCGGAGGCGTGGCGCGAGGAAGCACGAGGGTTTGCGAAGGATGTCACTGGCGACGTTGCCGGCAACAGCATGGCCGTCGTCAATCCGTCCGGGGCGCCGACGATTCTTCTCGCCGGCCACATAGACGAGATCGGCGTCATTGCGACGCACATCGACGATGAAGGGTTCGTCTACATACAGGGAATCGGCGGATGGGATCCGCAGGTGCTCGTGGGTCAGCGGATCCGGTTCATCGGCCGTTCCGGTCCGGTGTTTGGCGTAATCGGAAAGAAACCCATTCACCTCATCAAGACCGAAGACAAAGAGAAGGCCTCGAAGCTGACCGACTTGTGGGTGGACATCGGCGCCGCGAACCGGCAGGAGGCGGCCAGCCACATCTCGGTGGGTGATCCGGGTGTGATCGACTCCCGCTCCCTCGACCTGCCGAACGGCCGTCTCGTCTCCCGTTCGATTGACGATCGCATCGGCGCGTTCATCGCGCTCGAGGCGGCGCGGCGCTACGCCCAGCGTCCCGGAGTGGCGCGTGTGGTCGCCGCGGCGACTACGCAGGAGGAGATCGCGTGGCGAGGCGGAGGGGCGCTGATCTGCGCGTCATGCGTGGATGCCGCCATGGCCATCGTGATCGACGTCACCTTCGCTACGGATCACCCCGGCCTCGAAAAGAAGGAAGTGGGAGATCACCCGCTTGGCAGCGGGCCCGTGCTCTCCCGCGGATCGGTCATCTCGCCGGTTGTGTTTCGCCTGCTGAGGGAGAGCGCAGAGGAGCATGCCATTCCGTTCACGGTACAGGCGGCAGCCCGCGACACCGGCACCGACGCAGACGCGATTCACATTGCCCGACAGGGTGTCGCCACGGCGCTCGTCTCGGTGCCGAACCGCTACATGCACTCGCCCAACGAGATGGTGAGTCTTGATGACCTCGACCGGGCAGCGAGTCTCATTGCGGAAACCTGCCGCAAGGTGGACCGGCGAACTGATTTCACGGCTCGTTAGCCTGTTGTAGTGCGCTTCTCCCAAACCGAGGAGGTGCAGGATGCTGTTTCGCTACAACACCGGACTGGGACTGCTCCTGCTGCGCGTCGTTCTTGCGGTCGTGTTCATCGCCCATGGCGCGCAGAAGCTGTTCGGCATCTGGGGTGGCGGCGGCATCTCCGGCACCGCTGGATTCTTCGACAGCCTCGGAATCCCGCTGCCCGGCGTGATGGCGGTGGTCTCGGCAATCCTCGAGTTCTTCGGTGGGATCCTGCTCGCCCTCGGCCTGCTCACGCGGCCCGTTGCCTTGCTGCTCGCAATCGAGATGCTGATGGCGACGGTCGTTTTTCATTGGCCGCAGGGCTTCTTTGTGAGCGCGAATGCTATCGGAATCGAATTCACGATGGTGCTCACGATCGCTGCGCTGGCCCTCGTTTTCACTGGGCCGGGAAGGTTCTCCATTGACGAGGGGCTGCGTCGGGAGCTGGACTCACCCACCTGATCAGCCCGCGAAACCCTCACGCCGCGTCATCGGGCGCAGGCTTCCCTTTGCGCTTACGGCGACCCGGGAGAACCAAGCAACTCGATGGCGTTGCGCACCACGTACCAGCGATCGTCGCCCAACATTGCCTGGGAGACTCCTAAGGCGCCGCGGACGTGACCCCTCCAGCCCGTCCCCGCACGCCGAAGCGGTGTACCTGATCGCACTGGCGGCTGGCGACGCCAGCATCGTGGGTGATGATCGCTGCCGCGCCGCGGTCGCGCTGGACGTCCAGAACCCGGGCGAGGGTCTCGCGGCCCCGCGCATCCTGGCCAGCGGTGGGCTCGTCGAGGATGAGCAAGGGGGGGCCGGCGGCAAGTGCCGACGCGATCGCAACAAAGCGACGCTCCTGAGGCGACAGATCACCCGGATGCGCACCCTCATGGTCCGCAAGCTCGACCAGCCGGAGCGCCTCGCGGGCGGCGGCGCGCGCCCTTTCCCTCGACCAGCCCAGGACGCGCGGTCCGAATGCTACTTCGTCGAGCACGCTCGCCGCGAACAACTGCTTCCCGGGGTCCTGAAAAACGAGCCCGACGTGCCGCGCACGCGCCTCCACGGGCATGTCGTCAAGCGTTTCCCCGGAAACGGCAACGCTCCCTGCGCGCGCAGGCACGAGCCCCATGATCGCTCGGGCGAGCGTGCTCTTGCCGCTACCGTTGGGTCCCATCCATGCCGCAATGCTTCCCAGCGGTATCTCCAGTGAGACGTCGTTCAGAACATCGGGACCGCGGCCGTAACCAACCCGGAGATCACGAACTGTCAGCATACGGGCACTCCCCACGACGACGGTGCGCGACACGGGTGGCTCCGCGCGCTCCTGTACGTGAGAAAGCGTGCCGAGTCGGGGATCGAGGGGAGGCCACCGACCCAGCAGCTCCGCCGCGTCGCCTGTGGCGATCACACCACCATCGGAAACGACGACAACTCGATGGCATACGGCCGCGAGCAGGTCGAGGTCTTGTTCGATCAGCACGATGCCGTGCCCCTCGCGCGCAAGCGCAGGGAGCAGTGCCGTGAGATCCGCCACGCTTTCCGAATCGAGTTGCGACGTCGGCTCGTCGAGCACCAGCAACGGCGTCTGCATGGCCAGCGATGAGGCGAGCGCCACGCGCTGCAGCTCGCCGCCCGACAGCTCGAGCGGCGACCGGTCAGCAAGATGTGCCGCGCCCGCACGCTGGAGCGCGCTCGACACGATCTCGCGCAGTCGGGCAGTTGGGATGTTCAGGTTCTCCGGTCCCACAGCCACCTCCTCGCGCACGGTGGCACCCCAGCCGGTGAGCTGTGTCCATGGGTTGGCGAACTGATAGCCCGCGGGTGGTGCGCCCTCACGCAGTTCGCCGCGACGGACCTCCGCGTCGAGCTGCATGTTCGCCGAGCGATGCAGCAGCGAAGCCGCGAGGAGACCGAGAGTGGTCTTGCCGGCACCCACATGCCCAGCCACCCCCACGATCTCGCCGCGGTGCACATCCATCGCGACGTCGTGCAATACGAGCCGGCCGCCCCAGCGAAGGGATCTCACCCGAAGCGAGAGCAGCGGGCTGCTCACGATTGGCTCCCGGGGATGAGCCGCCACAGGATCAGCAGCACGCAACCGGCCCAGAGGAGCAGGCGCACCGCGCGCTCGCCGCCGCGATCAGGCACCGGGTCGAGCGCCGACCGTGGGGAGTGCGGGCGGAAGCCGCGCGCCTCGAGAGCGAGTGCGCGCTCCTCGGCCTCGCTCACGAGAGAGACGATCAACGGGCCGGCGGCAGGGAGAAGAAGCGCGATGGCGAATAGGTGCGCCAAGCGGGAATGCTGAGAGGCCTGCACGGATGTGTCTAGGGTTGCCTAACCGTGGCATCAGCGGCGAGCGCAGCGAGTCCGCTGC
>CAZWSO010000108.1:0-8402 GCA_964636485.1 uncultured Gemmatimonadaceae bacterium | reverse complement strand
CCTGTGGGATCTCGTGAACCTTGAGCCAGTAGCAGCGGCCGTCGTCGGTGAAGAAAAGGATATAGTCGTGAGTC
Organism: uncultured Gemmatimonadaceae bacterium; assembly: GCA_964636485.1. GTDB lineage: Bacteria > Gemmatimonadota > Gemmatimonadetes > Gemmatimonadales > Gemmatimonadaceae > CAYXRS01. Next base: position 8,328 of record CAZWSO010000108.1, on the reverse strand, counting down.
GACGCGATGAAGAGATGCTCGACGAAGTCCTCATCCTTCAGGTTCTGACCATTGAGGCCTCGCCCGCCGCGTCGCTGCCGGCGGTACGTGGACGTGGCGGTGCGCTTGATGTAGCCGGAGTGGGACACGGTCACCACCATGTCCTCCTCAGCGATCAGATCCTCGATCGTGAACTCGCCCTGATCACTGGTGATCTCCGTGCGACGCCCGTCGCCGAACTTTTCGGCCAGACGAAAAAGCTCGTCCTTGAGAATGCTCATACGCCGCTCGCGCGACCCAAGGATTTCCCTGAGCTCCCTGATCAGCGCGCGGATCTCCTTCAGCTCCGCCTCGAGCTTCTCGATCTCGAGACCGGTGAGCTTGGCGAGACGCATGTTGAGGATCGCCTCGGCCTGCTTTTCGGAGAGCTTGAACCGCTGCTGTAGCTGCGCGCTCGCGACGGGCGTGTCCGCCGCCGCGCGGATGAGCTTGATCACCGCGTCGATGTTGTCGACGGCGATCTTGAGACCTTCGAGGATGTGTTCCCGGTCGAGCGCTTTGTCGAGATCGAACTGCGTGCGGCGGACGATCACCTCGTGCCGGTGATCAACAAAATGCAGAAGAATGTCGCGCAGCGGCATGACCTTTGGCACGAGCTGGCGCGTGTGCGGATCGGGCACCAACGCCAGCATGATCACGCCGAAGGTGGACTGCATCTGCGTGTGCTTGTACAGCTGGTTCAGCACCACGCGCGGGATCGCATCGCGCTTGAGCTCGACGACGATCCGCATGCCCTCCTTATCCGACTCGTTGCGGAGATCGCTGATCCCCTGGAGTTTCTGCTCCTTCACGAGCTCGGCAATCTGCATGACAAGGTTGTTGCTGTTGACCTGGTACGGAATCTCGGTGATGACGATCTGCGCACGCCCTGATGACTCCTTCTCCTCGATAACCGCACGCGCACGCATCACGATGCGACCACGTCCCGTTTCCTGGTAATCGCCGATGCCGTTACGCCCGTAGATGTAGCCGCCCGTCGGAAAATCCGGTCCCTTGATGAAATTCCGGAGATCGGCCGCCGTGGCCTCGGGATTGTCGATGAGATGCGTGAGCGCCCCCACCACCTCGCGTAGGTTGTGTGGCGGTATGTTTGTCGCCATGCCCACCGCGATACCCGAAGAACCGTTGACCACCAGGTTCGGGATCGCCGCCGGCAACACCTTCGGCTCCTCTAGCCGATCGTCGAAGTTCGGCGCGAAATCGACTGTGTTCTTGTCTATGTCGGCAAGCAGCTCGACGGCGATCGGCGAGAGTCGAGATTCGGTGTAGCGGTACGCGGCTGCAGGGTCGCCCTCTACAGAGCCGAAGTTGCCCTGTCCGTCCACCAGCGGATAGCGGAGCGAGAATTCCTGCACCATGCGCACCAGCGCATCATAGACCGACTGATCACCGTGCGGGTGGTACTTGCCGAGCACATCACCCACCACCGTCGCCGACTTCTTGTAGGGACGACCAGGCACCAGCCCGAGCTCGTTCATCGCGTACAGCACACGCCGGTGAACCGGCTTCAGTCCATCGCGCACATCCGGCAGCGCGCGCGAGACGATCACGCTCATCGAGTAGTTGATGAACGATTCCTTGATCTCGTCGTCGATGAGACGGGAGACAATGCGTTCGCGGTTGTTCGGCGCTGTCATTCGAGCCCTGCGGAAAGGGGGGTGGCGGGGGTGTTTCGTCAGACCCTTAAATATAACCCGAATGAGGCCAGAAAATCAACCGGGAACTCAGAGGATAACATATTGACGGGATTGGGCTTAGAGCGCGGAGTTCGGAGTGCCGGATGTCTGCGTCCGAGCCGCCAGGCGCGCCGCACACAGGCGTTAGTTCCTCGTCCCTCGCTTCACGTCGAAGATGGCGCTGCGGCGGCATTCGGGGCAGATGAGCCACTCGCGGCGGCGCGCGTAGCCAAGTCCGAAGGAGCCGCCGCCGATGGGTCGCACCGTCATGACCACGGCACAGCGGGGGCACTTCGGCCGCTCACCGGAGGCGAGCGCCTGCCGGATCAGCCGCTGCTCCTCGGGGAGGTATTGCGCCCGCTCGTCATCCCTCATCGATCTCGAAGGGACGCGGTCGCGGCGGTTCACCCGCCGGACGCCCGGAAGCATTCGCCGATGGCGTTCGGCCGGCCGAGGCATCTCCGCCCTGACCTGGAGACTCGATCTCCGCACGGATACCCGGCTCCCGTTCCAGCAGATCCTTGAAGCGCGAGAGCTCCAGTTTGAAGTGCATCATTACGACCGCGCGCCCGACGGTGCGCCACGCGATAGCGCCGAGGCCGCCCACTTCCCGCACGACGTACGAGCGCCGGACGATTGTGTCGGTGCCGTCGGCAACGAAGCTCCACCGCTCCTCGCCTCGCCAGCTTCCTTCGAAGGAAAGGACCACCTCACGCTCGCTCGCCGCCTCCACCTGGTAGTCGAAGGCCGGCCCCACGATCCCCTCAACACGGAACCGATCGCCGGGGAGCAGGCGCTCCGTGGCGGTGAGCACCGTAACGGTGACATCGGGAGCGACCCACTCCCGAATTCTGGACGGCGTGAGCAGCGCACGCATCGCCTGCGCCGGTGCGGCACGCACGGCGATCATCTCTTCCACGTCCCTCATCAGTCCTCGCTCACTCGAAGCACCACCTTGCCGAAGTGCTCGCCGGAGGCGAGCCGCTCGAATGCCAGGCGTCCGTCCGCCAGATCATGCACACTGTCAATGGGAGGGAGCAGTCTTCCCGCTGCCAACTCGGTGGTGATCGCGTCCATCTCGTGATCGTTTCCCATGGTGGAGCCCAGGATACTCCACTGATTCCAGAACAGCCGCCGCACGTCCGTCTCGACCAGGGGCCCGGTGGTCGCGCCGCACGTTACGAGTCGTCCCCGGCGGCCGAGAGCGCGCAGCGACTGGGCCCAGGTGGACCGCCCTACATTGTCCACCACAACGTCGACCCCGCGCTTCCCGGTGCGGGCCCGGATCTCCCCGGCCACATCCTCCCGGCCATGATTCAGAGTGACGTCCGCACCCAGCGCCCGGGCGCGTTGCAGCTTCTCGTCGCTTCCCGAGGTCACCCACACACGAGCGCCAAGACGCTTGCAGATCTGCAGCGCGGCGATGGCTACGCCACCGCCGATCCCCCAGATGAGCACGTCCTCCCCAGCGCGCACACGCGCGCGGCTCACGACCATGCGCCAGGCGGTGAGGGTGGCGAGTGGAAATGCCGCAGCCACCTCCCAGCTCACTCCGCGCGGGATGCGGCGCACGTTCACGCCGGGGAGTACGACGAAGTCAGCAAACGTGCCCGGCACGTGCTCGCCAAGGACCTGAAAGCGCGGACAGAGCGACTGCTCCCCGTCAAGGCAATACTCACAGCTTCGGTCGCTCAGGCCGGGATTGATGATCACGCGGTCGTCCGGCTCGAGCCAGTCCACCTCCGCACCCACGGCCTCGACCACGCCAGCACCATCCGAGCCCAGCACCCACGGCGGGATGATGCGCACATTGGGGAGGCCGGCAACCACGAAGATGTCGAGGCGATTCAGCGCCGCCGCGCGGATGCGTACGCGCACCTGTTGCGGCGCAAGTAGCTCCGGGGGGGGGACATCGCTCCGATACTCGATCCGGTCGAGGCCGCCGTGTGCCGAAATGGTGAGTGCTCGCAAGGACGGTTATACTACCGTGGTTCGGGATTCGGAGTTCGGGATCGGGGCTTGCAGGCAAGCTCCGAGCACCGCATCCCTGTTGAACTTAGGTTAACAGGGCGCTGATCGGAACGACGCCTTCGCCGGCCCCGGCGCGTCGAACCCGAAACGCAAACCCGAAACGCGAACCTGAAACGCGAACCTGAAACGCGAACCCGAACCACGGCTCCAATGATTGCGATAAAGGTCCCGCCGCTCGGAGAGTCCATAGTCGAAGCCACGATCGCGCGCTGGATGAAGAACGAGGGCGAGCGAGTCGAGCAGGATGAGGTCATCGTCGAGCTCGAGACTGACAAGATCAATGTCGAGGTGACAGCATTCAAGACTGGCGTTCTGAAGCGTCGGCTGAAGCAGGAAGGCGATGTCGTCGCCGTGGACGAGACGCTGGGTGAGATAGATGAGAGCGGAGCGGCCGAAGCGGCTCCGGCTAAAGAAGCGGCTCCGGAGAAAGAAGCGGCTAAAGAGCCGGCTACGGCAGGAAAGGGAGCGCCGAAGGAAGACAAAGCGGCCGCTGCTGCGGCCCCTCCCGAATCGCGGGACCGCACCCCCTCCTCCGCTCTTTCCGCCGAAAAGCGCGCTGGACCCTCGGCCCGTCGCGCGGCCGCCGAGCGCGGTACAGATCTCGAGGCGGTGGAGCCGACCGGAGCGCGCGGGCATGTCACCAAGGGAGACGTGCTCGCACGCGAGGAGCGGCAGCCTGCAGCCACTACGCAGGGGAGAGCGGCGCAGCCCGCTCAACCGGCGGCGGGCGCAGTACGCAGCGCAACGGGTAATGGCATGCGCGAGACGCGCGAGAAGATGTCGACGCGGCGGCGGCGCATCGCCGAGAACCTGCTGCAGGCCTCGAACGCCACGGCCAGCCTGACCACTTTTAATGAGGTGGACATGTCGGCGGTGATGGCGCTTCGCGACCGCCTCAAAGAGCGTGTGCAAGAGGAGCACGACGTAAAGCTCACCTTCATGCCCTTCTTCGTGAAGGCCGCATGCATGGCGCTCAAGGCGTATCCAGTGGTGAACGCGCAGGTGGATGGCGACACCATCCTCTACCGGCACTATGTCAATATGGGTATAGCCGTTGCCTCGGATCAGGGACTGGTGGTTCCGGTGGTAAAGGATGCCGACGGCAAGGGGATGGTGGACGTGAGCCGCGACATCGCTCAGATCGCACGTAAGGCACGCGACGGCAAGCTGACGATGGACGATCTGACGGGTGGCACATTCACCGTCACGAACGGTGGGGTTTTCGGATCGCTCGTCTCGACGCCGATCCTGAACTACCCGCAGGTCGGCATCCTTGGCCTGCACGCGATCCAGGATCGTCCGGTTGCCGTCCAGGGGCGCGTTGAGATCCGCCCCATGATGTACATCGCGCTCACCTATGATCACCGAATCGTCGACGGCCAGCAGGCGGTGCTGTTTCTCGTCCGGATCAAGCAGTTGATGGAGGATCCAGCGGCGATGCTGGTGGAGTGACTGCCGGGGGCTACAGCCCCTGACCTCGAATCCCTCATGCCCAACGCGAGCAACCCAGACATCGTCATCATCGGCGGCGGACCCGGCGGGTACGTCGCCGCCATTCGCGCCGCGCAGCTGGGGCTGAGTACGGTTCTCGTCGAAAAGGACGCCACCCTCGGGGGCACCTGCGTGAACGTGGGGTGCATCCCCTCAAAGGCGCTGCTTCAGTCGTCGGAGCACTTCGAGTTCGCGCGCCAGCACGCAGCCGGACATGGCATCAGGCTGGGCGATGTCGAGCTGGATCTCGTCACCATGATGAAGCGAAAGGATGCAGTGGTGACGCAGAACACGAAGGGGCTGGATTTTTTGATGAAGAAGAATGGGATCACGCGCGTTCAGGGTACGGGAACGCTCGAGCGCGGGAACGTGGTCTCCGTGCGGGAAGACAGTGGGTCCACGACGACGTTCTCGGCGAGTAATGTGATCATCGCTACCGGCTCGGTGCCGATGGAGCTGCCCTTTCTGAAGTTCGATGAGGAACGAGTTCTCTCCAACGTCGGTGCGCTCAGCATCCCGGATGTTCCAAAGCACCTCGTCGTCATTGGTGGCGGCGTCATCGGCCTCGAGCTCGGATCCGTATGGAGGCGGCTCGGAGCACGCGTGACGGTAGTCGAGCTTCTGCCGACCATTCTCCCAGGCAGCGACTCGGACATTGTCAAGGAAGCGGACCGCGTCTTCCGAAGGCAGGGCCTCGAGATCCGGACGGGCGCGAAGGTAACGGGTGCACGCCGCGCGAAGGGCGGCACGACTCTCGAGCTCGAGAAGGACGGCCGTAGCGAAACTCTCGAGGCCGATTACGTACTCGTGTCCATCGGCCGCCGGCCATCGCTGAATGGCGTCGACGCCAAGTCCCTCGGGCTCAAGCTCGGCAAGGGAGGAGAGATCGCGGTGGACGATCAGATGCGAACCAATCTGCCCAATGTGTACGCCATTGGCGACGCTGTTGGAGGAATGCTGCTCGCGCACAAGGCAGAGGAAGAGGGCGTGGTGGCCGCCGAGGTGATCGCGGGCAAGCCTGTGCGGATGCACTATCGGTCCATGCCCGCAGTCGTCTACACCTGGCCGGAGATTGCTTCCGTGGGCGTGACGGAGCAACAGGCGAAGGAGAGCGGGCAGCCGTACCGAATCGGCAAGTTCCCTTTCTCCGCCAACGGCCGGGCGAGGACTTACGGCGAGTCGTCCGGCTTCGTGAAGCTCATTGCCGACGCAGGGTCGGATCGCCTGCTCGGTGCGCACATGATCGGCCCCAACGTGTCGGAGCTCGTGGCGGAAGTGGTACTCGCTTTCGAGTTCGATGGCAGCTCCGAGGACATCGGAATCACGGTGCATGCGCACCCCACGCTCTCGGAGACAGTCAAGGAAGCGGCGCTGAGTGTACTGGGGCGCTCGCTGCACATCTAAGGGCATCGAACCTGACGATTCGCTCCGCCATGCGCCAAGCGGCAACGATCGCTGGTGCTCGACGCACCTGGATCGAACTGAAGCTGCAGTCCCACTAACGCCTCGACGTTTTTCTGCATCGAGTGGCGCAAACGCATCGGGGACCGATCGGATCGATCGGCCCCCGGTTGCGCAGCCATCCAGCGCCCTCGATATGAAACTGCGTCAGCTGAGTCCTGATCTCCGCCCGGTCACACGGAAGGCGGAGTGGGCTCCCGCTCCGGCGTCGGAGGAATCGGCTCCGGCGTCGGCTCGGGCAGAGGCTCCGGCGTCGGCTCGGGCGTGGGTTCCGGAGTCGGCTCGGGCAGCGGCTCCGGCGTCGGCTCGGGCAGCGGCTCTGGCGTCGGCTCGGGCAGCGGCTCTGGCGTCGGCTCGGGCAGCGGCTCTGGCAGTGGCTCGGGAGTGGGCTCGGGCAGTGGTTCCGGCGTCGGCTCGAGCATTGGTTGCTGTTGCGGTTGCGGATCCCGCGGCTCGTCCCTGTACTCCTCCATGAAATCGAGATTCATGGCGAGAAGCAGAACATTCGGGTCGATCGCCTGGATCCCCAGCTGCTCGCGCGCACATGTGAGCGCGCTCCTCGTTCGCGGACCAACGATTCCGTCCACCGGGCCGGGATGGCAATCCATCTCGTGCAGCGCGTGCTGTACCTCCTGCACCTGCTCGCGCGTGAGCCCGAGATTGGGCTCATCCAGATCCGCCGGACCACGCACGTTGGTTTCTACCTGCCCACCGAACTCCTGCATGTCCAGCGTATCCTGCTGCTGAACGCGAATGGTGTCACGGGGCAGTTGCGGCTCTTGCGCAGCAGCGATGGCGGGTACGAATGCCACGGCGAGGAGTGTGGCGAGGGCTCTGTGCATTGATGATCCTCCTGCTCTTTATTGGTGAGACACCCCGCGACGAATGGCGAGGAGCACAGTTGCCCACGTCCTCGCAATAGCCGGACCCGCTACGCATCGCGTTGACAAGATTGCCACGCAACTGTTAACCACTTACGCGAATTGTGATACACATCACACATGCGTCGGCGCCCGAGGTCCCCGGCCTTGTGAACGGAAGGACGGCTGAGCAGCTGCGATGCCGCGTCCTCAAGCTGGGGGAACGACGATCGAACGCGGTGAAAAAAAAGAGCCGGCTCTGGCGAGCCGGCTCTCGGAAGGAACAGTGCAATTGGTCAGAGCATCCGGAGCACGAGGAGACTGACCAGCACACCGGCCGCTATCAGCGCACCACCGACAGCGATCGCCATCATCGGCGTCACGCGAAGCGCCTTCCGCCATCCGGTCGCAGTCGCGCTTGGTGCGGCTTCCGGAAGGGCCGACATGATCTGCGCATACACATAGGGCGGCGTGCGCATCTGGCGGCGCTGATCAACCTCCACATTGAGCCGCTTCCAGAACTCGACGTCTTTCGCCGTTTCGCCGAATTTCACAGCCGACTCAGGCACCTCTCCGTCGAGCCATGCGTGCACCGCGGAAGAAGTCTCATGAGGGCTGAGCGGAACCTCGCGATCGGCAATGCGCGGCGCCTCGGGCGCCCGGCGCTCGCCAGACCGCTCGACGGAGTCGTGTCCGTCCGTATCGTTATGATTCCCGAGATTCACGCGTACTTCTCCTCGAGCAGTGCCTGGAGCGCTTCGCGTGCACGG
>CAZWSO010000107.1:0-8433 GCA_964636485.1 uncultured Gemmatimonadaceae bacterium | reverse complement strand
CCGACACCGTTCGAGCAGGCCCGGGACGAGCTGTTCCAGCACATTATCCGGTGTGGGGTGCTCCAGGCAGCTGTCGAGCACCAGGGCGAGTGGTTCAACGAGACGTTCGCGTATCTCGGTGAGCGGTACCCGGAGTTGACCTCCGCGCAGTTGACGGAGCTTCGTACGCTTGGCGAGCGCTTCTGTCAGCCGCCCAAGTCGAAGGTGGCTGAAGAAGGTCCGGTGGTCGAGGTGGAGAACGCTTCCGCCGCCTAGGCCCGTGTGCCAACACTGGTGCAGTGAAGAGAGTTGGGGCCCTCGCATGCGGGGGCCTTTGTTCTTCGCCAGGAACCGTTGACAGGGTCGCGTCTCCGCGGTCGACTTGTTTCTGACAATGGCGCGCTCACCGCGCGCGCACGCCGGCCACCAGCCGCAGCCCGCCACCGTAGCCAACCTCGAAGAACGGCAGCCATCTGGCGCGTCCGACATCGGCGCCAATGAGTGCAACGAGCACACCGCTCCAGTCGGAATGATCGCGACGCAGCGCAGCGGCGCCACCTGCCGCGTAAAGGGACACGCGTGCGCGTCGCTCTGGGTCGAGGTGGAAGCGCCCCGTGATCTCGAGACGGGTATCCACGCCTCCAGCCTGCCGCGCGAACGCAACCGTTCCGAGCGCGGCCAGGGATGCCGATCGGCCGAGCCGGGCGCTGATTCCGGCGCCGGCATGCATCGCGTTGGCTCTGGAGATCAGCGCTTCGGCCCGCACCTCCGGGAGAGGCCCGCTCGCCGGGGAAGCACCAGTCTGCGCCTGCAATCCGGCGCTCGCGGCCGCAGACAGCACCATAAGCGCCGCCGGCATGGCCAGCGCCGCGCGCAAATGGATCACGGGCGGACGCGCGATCGGTTCAGGGCGCGAGTGTAATCCACGATCGCCACCACCGACGCCAGCGCCGTTGCCGCAACGAGTATGGAAACCAGTTGCGCCCACAGAATGAGCGCCAGCAGCACCAGGATCTGCAGCACTGTCACGAGCTTGCCAGGCCACCGCGCGCGGAAGGTGGTTGGTGTCAGCTCTGGATGCCGCCATGCCACCACGAATCCCGCCGCGGTGGCGAGATCCCGCGACAGCACGATGAAGAAGGCCGGGATGCTGAGGTCGCCGCCAACCACGAACACGAGGAGCGCGACGAGAACGAACGTTTTGTCGGCGATCGGGTCGAGCAGCGCGCCGAGTGTGGAGCTCCGCCCGGAGCGGCGGGCCAGCCATCCATCGACCAGATCGCTGATGGACGCGAGCATCAGGAGCACCACCCGCGTCGGCGCATGATCGAAGGCAATGAACGCCGCCGCCATGGGAAAGCGTGACAGCGAGACGAGGTTCGGCGGTGTCAGCAGGGAGCACGTCGGCACGGCCAAAAGCTACGCTGGCCGCGCGCTGCTTGCCAAGCCACGCCAGTTCACCCTAGCTTGCGACGCTCACACCCCATTCGAATGGCCGCACCGACAGCGCTGCTCGCTTCTCTCCCCATCTTTGCCGAGCTCGACGCCTCCGAACTCGAGCAGGTCGCCGAGCTGGCCACGCAGCGCGAGCTCGCGGGCGGGGAGTACATCTTTCGGGAAGGAGAGGCGGGGAACCACCTTTGCGTGGTGCTTGACGGTGAGGGCCGCATCAGCCGCCACATCCCGGGTGCCGGCGAGGAGGCGCTTGCGGTGCTGGAACCGGGCGCCCTCTTCGGTGAGATGGCGGTCTTTGACCGCAGCGAGCGTTCCACCGACGCCATCTCTCACGGAAGCGCTACGCGCCTCACAATCGCTCGTCCGGACATCGAGATGCTGTTCGACTTCAATCAGGACCTGGCGGTCAGGGTGCTTCGCGCAGTCGTGCGAATTCTCTGCGGGCGCCTGCGCAGCACGAACGAGTCGCTGCGGTCGGTGCTGGCAATGTCGATGTTCTGAGCCATCAGCCACACCCCCTTTCACCGCCTCGCTGCTCTTCCATGACGCGGTTCGCGGCCACGGATCTCGCCACGGTGCATCTCGCCCTCTCCGTGGTCGCCGTGCTCTGGAACATCGCCATGGCCGGACGCATCGCCAGAATGCCCGAGACTCCGTACGCGATGGGCGCTCTCTCGGCGGTAGGCGGACTCGTCATCGCACCGGCGCTCTTCGTGGTCATTGCCTCCGCATCTCTCCTCTCCGGCCGGGCATTGTACACGATCGCCTGGATCTGGCCCGCCACGGCGCTCCTCATGACTGTGCAGGCGGGGATCGCCGTGGTGCGCGGGCGCGCCGCGGTCCCGCTGGCAGCGCCGATCCTGGTCTACAATGCGCTCCTCACCATTGTCTACGCTACCCGCTACGCGGTACAGCGCGGGCTCGAGCCGCCCGACGCCCTCCTGGCACTGTCGGCGGCACAGACGAGCGCGCTTGCACTGGGAACGCAACCGATGATGCTGCTCGAGCCATACTACCTCCACGTGCCGCTGCTCGCCCCCGCATCGCCCGGACGGCGCGGCATGGGTACGCTGGCGCGCAGTGTCGCTGCCGCGCTGGCCGCAGTGTGGCTGACGCTCATTATCCTCAAGATCCCCGAGGGTGCGCGCGCCGTAGCGAGCTATGATCAGCTTGGAGGCGAGCGATTGCAGGAGCGTCCCGACGACGGTTTCAGTATCGGGCTCAAGATCCTCCCCACGCTTACCGCCGGCCCTCCTCCCCTGGCTCTCCAGAGTGATCTCGCGATGATCGACACCACGGGCGTCGACGTGATGAGCGTCTATCTCGCGCCCGGAGGAATGAGCGCAGCGGCACTGGAGGACCTCGCCAGTGGGCTGGACGCGCGGCGAAGCGGACGCACGCTGATCGTAGCCCTGGACCTCTCACGAGCCGATGGCGAGCGCGCCCGCCGCGATCCCGCCGGATATTTGCGTGCGCGCGCGCAGGAGCTCGAGCTGGTTGCGGGCGTGCTGCGTCCCGAGTACGTGGTGCCGGTGGTGGACCCCTGCGGCTCGGCGGCGCACCGGCTGGGGACGCTGCCCGAATCCACATGGCACAACTACTTCGCGGCGGCGCGCAGCGCTATTCGACGCGGATACCCCGGCGCCAGACTGCTGGTGCACGTGGGGGGTTACACGGCCGCCGACAGCGCCATGTACGCGTGGGCGGCGGGTCCGACCTCGCCCGCGGACGCCGTCGGTCTGTCCCTCTTTCCCGGCTATCTTGGTGGCTCACGCCTCGACGCCCGCATGAGCGCCGCGGCAAGGTGGTTGCGCGCGACGCCGAGCGACGTGGAGCACTGGGTGCTCGAGGCAGGCGCCTTTCCAGTCTCGCATGGTGACCAGAATCAGACGCGCGCGCTCTGGGGAGCGCTGACATGGGCAACTGGTCAGCCGCGGATCCGCGGCTTCGTGGTGCACCAGGCATCGGATTACGAATCCCCCACCGGCCTTCGCGCGCCCGGAGGCAGAATCCGGCCGGCCGCCTACCGCCTGGCCGAAGCCGTTCGCTCGTTCGCCGATGCGGCGGTGCCGGAGGCTGCGCCGTAGGCGATGCGAGGGCGAGGAGTCAGACTGCCGCCCGTCCTCTCACGACCGCCTCCACCACGCGCGACTCGTCGAAGTAGCGCCGAGCCGCATCCTGCATGTGCGCCGGTGTGACGGCGCGCAGACGGGACTCATACTCCTCCAGCTCATGCAGCCCTTCGCCGAGCAGCCAGGCGTCCACCATCTCCCCCAGCAGCGCCGCGCCAGACTGCTGCCGGATGGCGTGTGTGCCGAGAGTATAGGCGCGCGCGCGGTCGAGCTCGCTAACTGAAACCGGCTCGTCGCGCAGGAGCGCGAACTGCTCGAGCAATCCCCGTCGCGCCTCCTCCTCCCGATCGGGCGATGTCGCGATGTAGGCGACGAAGGCGCCGGCAAGTCGCCTCTCGATCGGCGCCACGGTGACGGTGTACGCAAGCGACTGCCGATCACGCAGCTCCTCGAAGAACCGTCCGCCGAGTCCGCTGGCGACACCGGCGATCAGTCTCGTGACGAAGCGATCGGGATCACGGTGTGCCGGAGCGGGGAATGCGAGCGCGAGCGCCGTCTGCGCTTTATCCCGGCTCTCAGACACCGATACCGGTGATGATGGCCATGACGGTGCGGTGAGCACCGGTCGCTCCTCGTAACGCAGCGGGGCAAAGCACCGTGCGATGGCGGCGGCGAGCTCCTCGGGGTCCATGTCTCCCACCACTCCGATTACCAGCTCGCCGCCGAGCGCGCGCTTCCTGTGCCATTGTCTCAGTCCGCCGGTGTCGATTCCGGGAAGCGACCTTTCGGTTCCGGACACAGGCACACCATACGGATGTCCGGCGAAGGCTGCCTGCACCAGCAGGCGCATCGGAAAGCGGTACATGTCGTCGCGGAGTTGCGCGAGGTCCGCCAGCGCGACGGCGCGTTCGGTTTCCAGCCCCTCGTCTGGAAAGGTGGCCGTGAGCACGACGTCGGCGAGCAGCTCGATGGCGGCCGCCGCGTGCGCGATGGGTACCGACGTCGCCCATCCAAAGGAGTCGGCGCCGGAGATCGGTGCGATCCCACCGCCGAGGAGCTCGGCATCCTCCGCCACCTGCGTTGCGGTTCGGCGCGCCGTCCCCTTCAGCGCGGTACGTACGAGCATCGTCGTGAGGCCGGCAAGCTCCTCCTGCTCTTCGAGCGCTCCGCCACGGGCGTGCACGGCGAGGTGAAGAAGGCGTCCTCCTCCCGCTGCCTTCCGTCGCACCAGAATCGGAATGTCGGTCTCCGTCCGGTAGATCCGGACGCCCGCCGCTTCTCCCTCGAGTTTCGGGGCATCGCGGAGCGCGGGCGGGTTCCAGGGCACCCGCGGTGGCGGTGGTATGATCGGGCGCGCGCGCACCTTCGCCAGCTGACGCTCCATCTCTGCGGCATCTCCTGCCAGTGGTTCGGCACCTGACGGCCTGTAGACCACGATCGCCGCGCGCTCCACCGAGAGATAGCGCCGGATCGTGTCGGTCACCTGCTCGGGCTCCGCCGTGAGCATGCGCTCGAGAAAACGCTCTCCGAGCGCCCAGTCTCCCTGGGCCTCCCACTCCACCAGATAGTTGGCCTGACCTTCCATCGTCTCGAGCCGTCTTATACACCGGGACTCGAGCAGTCGGCGCGCGCGCCACAGCTCGTCGCGGCCAACGCCGGCATCGCGGAGATCGCACACCTGCTCCCAGGTGGCGAGCGCGGCCTCGTTAGCGGTGTCCGGCTGCCCCTCGGCGTGCATCACGAAAACACCGACTTCGGTAGGCGTGTAGTTGAACGCCGAGATCGCCGCGGCAAGCTTCCTCTCGCGCACCGCGCGAAAGAGCCGCGATGCTCGTCCGGCGCCCAGCACCGTACCGGCGACATGCAGCAGCGGCGTGTCGCTGTGCATGGTGCCCGGGGTGCGAAAGCCGAACGCGACCTGCGTCTGCATCACGTCGCCGGTAAGCTCGCGATAGCGGAAGCCCACGCGTTCCGGCTCCACCGCGCCAGGCGAGCGACGCACCTCGCCGTCTTCGAGTGAGCCGTGGAGCCGCTCCACCTGCTCGAACACTTCCTCAGGCTCCACGTCGCCAACGATAACGAGCAGCGTGTTACCGGGACGGTAAAAGTTCCGGTAGAAGTCGACGACGTGCTGGCGTGTGAGCGCGCGCAGCTCCTCCTCGCGCCCCATCCGCCACCGGCGCATGCGGTGGTGGTCGTGCAGGGCCTCGTACAGCGTCTCGATGGTCACGGCCGACGGGTTGTCCGACTTCCGCATCGCTTCCTGGATGATCACCTCCAGCTCGCGCGAGAGCTCCCCGGCGTCAATGACAGAGTTGGCGTAAGCGTCGAACTGGATCTCCAGACCTCGCGCGAAGCCGGAAGAGGGGAGGACCGTGTAATAGCTGGTTCGGTCGTAGATCGTGCCAGCGTTCAGGTAGCCGCCGGCCGCCTTTGTCTCACGCGAGATCTCGCCGACGGCGCGCGTTGGCGTCCCCTTGAAGTACATGTGCTCGAGCACGTGCGAGATACCGACCACGTCATCCGGCTCGTCGAAGTAGCCGGCGCGAACCCACGTCACTATCGCGACCACAGGGGCTGAGGGATCCCGGCGGACCAGCAGCCGCAAACCGTTGGGGTACGTGCGGCGATGAACCGTGGTCGGATCGAACAGCGGGAGCTCGATCATGACTTCATGCGGCGAGCGGACGCCATCGCAACAGAAGAAGGCCCAGCAGGAACGCGCCAAGGCCGTAGCCCACCAGCCATATCACATCGCCCGGCGCTACAGCGTGACCGCGCATCAGCGACTCCGCCAGCCCGCTCGCCAGGTGGAACGGCGGCAGGATCACATGAAAGACGTGTCCATACCAGCTCTCGTCCGCGGGATAGAGCGCCCGGAGCATGGCCGCCACGCTCCACACGCCCGCGACCAGAATCCAGTCGGCGCGGAATACGCTGGAGAACAGAAAACACAGTCCACCCAGCCCAATGAAGTACAGGCCGAGAAAGGCCAGCATTCCGAAGGGCAGAATGGGGTACGCCAGAGCGTAGAAGAGCAGGAGAATCAGCAGTCCGATGACCAGTACGCCGGCGCCACTGATGAGGAACGCCTGCACGTAGTAACGCACCAGCGAGATCGGCTTCGCGAACAGGAAGCGAAAGTAGCCGCGCTGCCGGTCATGCGAGACAATGCCGTTTACGGCCAGGATCACGAGCACGAAGCCGAGAAGCGGCACGGTCTGCAGCAGGGCGGACAGCACCAGCTCCCCCACTTCGACGCCGACAGGTGCGTCGCGGCGCACAATCCGCGTGATCGTGAATACCGGGAAGAGCATCAGCGTACTGACGATGATCATCGGGAGTCCGCGTTCGAAGACGAAGTCCCGCGCCTGCCACGCGGCGTACGCCGCCAGGCGACCTCTCATTGATCGCCTCCACGTACGGCCTCGCGAAACGCGCGCTCCAGCGCCGAGTACGCGGGGAACACGGCGGTCACCAGAGCGCCGCCGGCGAGCAGGCGCGCAAGACCAGCGTTGAGCGCGTCGAGCTCGGCCGTGATCTCGAACGAACCGTTGCCAATGCTTCGCGCATCGGTGAACGCTTCCGACATCAGGCTGGCGCCCTGTGCAAGCGAGATGTGGTACACACGTAGTCCCGTCGAATCTTCCCTGTGCCTCCGCTCGACCACACGCTGAAGCCGTCCCCGGTCGATGATCGCGACACGGTCGGCGAGGCGCTCCAGCTCATCCAGGTTGTGCGAGGCGATCAGTATGACTCGATCCGGAGACCGGATCTCGTACACCAGGTCGCGAAAGCGCTGGGTCCACACCGGATCGAGCCCGTGGGTGGGCTCGTCGAGAATCATCACGCGCTCCTCTCGCAAAAGGGTCTGAGCCAGACCGAGCCGCTGCAGATTGCCCTTGGAGAGCGCTTTCACACGCTTGTCCTGATGCTCGCCGATGCCGAGACGCTCGATGGCGCCGTCGACACGCGCATCGAGCTCGCGTTCCGGCACCCCGACGAGCGTAGCGTAGCGCATGAGCGCCTGGCGCGCCGTCCACCGCGGCCGAATGGCAATCAGCTCGGACAGATACCCCACTCCGTGTCGCTCGATATAGGCGCGCGGCGACAGCCCACCGACTCTGATGCTGCCGGATGTAGGGCGCAGGTAGCCCAGCAGGAGCGAGATCAGCGTGCTCTTGCCGGCGCCGTTGGGACCGGCGATGCCCAGCACCTCACCCCGGTCCACCCTCAGGGAAAAATCCTCCACCGCTGTGACCCGCCGACCGCGCCAGCTTCCGTAGACCTTCGTAACGCGATCGAGTTCGATCATAGCGGCGGCGCTGGAGGCGCCACCTGGAGGCAGGCGGTCCATGGACCAGGCCCCGCATACTGGAACCACCGTTGTGCCTCGGCGGGGCGGCCGAGTCGGAGGAGCGAGCAGGCCAGATAACCCTGCGCACCGCGATCATCCGGGTCGAGCTGAAGAGCGCGCACGTATCCCTGCCGCGCCTGCTCGTAGTTGCCGCGCGCGAAGAAATACGAAGCGAGTTCGCGGTGCACGTCGGCACTGCGCGGCTCCAGCTCTCCAGCGCGCTGGAGGTTGCGCACAGCCGCCGGGAACTCGCCGCGCTCGCGATGCACGCGCGCCATCCAGAGGAAGGGCGCGGCGCGGTTCGGATCGCGCAGCGCCGCGCGCGCGAAGAGAGTCATTGCTTCGTCACGACGACCCTGCTGGTAGGCCGCTACTCCCTGAGCGAGCTCCGGCGGCGAGGACGCGGGCCGCCGCATCAGTGCTATTCCCACCCCCAGGAGGAGCAGCAGCAGGAGCCCCGCCACACCAATGATCAGGTGCTTTGGTTGGACGGCGAGCGGGCGCCGCGGCGGTGCGGCCGGCTGAGCGGGAGGCGGCGCAGCCGCTGGCGGCGGAGCGACAGTCGGCTCC
>CAZWSO010000106.1:0-8436 GCA_964636485.1 uncultured Gemmatimonadaceae bacterium | reverse complement strand
ATGGCCGCAGCGCGGGACTTCCGCATGTTCTTCTTGGCGGACGGGATGTTCGGCACGGGAAACGGTCTCCGATTTAACTCTGTCTGACGCGGGATCGCAGCTACCCAAATTACCGGCAAAAGTGACGGATGTCAAGCTGTGACTTGGCTTTGACAGCACCGCCGCCCCTCCTTAGGTTTCGCGCGGCGACGGCGTGAGGGCCTTTCTCGCGCCGCCCTCCCCCTGTTCCCGAAACTTTGAATCTGGAGTTCATCCTCCTTGGCGCGCCGATGCTGCTCGTATCGGTGATCGCGCACGAGTACGCTCACGGATACGCGGCACTCACTCAGGGCGACCCAACTGCCTACCAGCTTGGCCGGCTCACATGGAACCCGATCAGGCACATTGATCCGTTCATGACCATCCTGATGCCGATCCTCACGGCGTACACGATGGGCATCATGTTCGGCGGGGCGAAGCCGGTACCCGTCAATCCGCGGAATTTCCGCAACTACCGGCGCGGCGACATTATCGTGTCTCTGGCGGGCGTGACGGCCAACGCTGCGATCCTCGTGGGATGCGTCGTCCTCTACGCCGTGATGGGCGCGCTTGGCCAGGTGCTTCCAGGTGCCGGTGGTGTGCTCGCTGTCGGGCAGCGCATGCTGCTGTTCGGCGCGCTGATCAATGCCCTGCTGATCGGATTCAATCTTATGCCGATCCCACCGCTGGACGGCTCGCATGTGGTCAAGCATCTGCTGCCCCCGGCCTGGGCAGTGCAGTACCAGCGAATCGGCGCGGCCGGTCTGCTGATCCTGATTTTGCTGCTCTCGTTCGGGCGAGGCGTTCTCATGGCCTGGTTGTCTCCCTTCTTTTGGGTAGTCCAAACGCTGTTCACGTTGGTACGACCGCTCGCTCTGGGCTCGCCATGACGGCAACTTCCTTCGCCGCTCCGGAAGCGCCGGCGTTCGTCGTCGAGCTGGATCAGTTTTCCGGACCGCTCGATCTCCTGCTCGCGCTGATTCGTGATGAGCAGGTCGAGATCACTGACATACCGATCGCGCGAATCGCCGAGCAGTTTCTGGCGCGCATCTCATCCATGGAGCTCGGCGAGGCGGCGGAGTACCTCGAGATGGCGGCGCGGCTTCTCCGAATCAAAGTGCAGATGCTCCTGCCCCGTGCGGGGGAGGAGGACGAGTGGGAGGATCCACGCGCCGAGCTCGTGCGGCGGCTGCTGGAGTATCAGCAGATGCGCGAGGTCGTGGACGTGCTCGAGCATCGCGGAGAGGAGCGCCGGAGCCGCTTCGCACGGGGCTATGTTTCGACGGATCCGGTTCCAGTCTCAGGACCGCTGGCGCTGAGCCTTCCGGAGCTGCTCGCCGCCGTCGATCGTGTGCTGCGCGTGACCCGGGAGCCGACGGTGCACGACATCGTTCCGCGCTCCATCGATGTGGACGGCGCAATCAGCCTGATTCGTGAGGCGCTGTCGTATCATCGGCGCATCGTCTGGACGGAGATAGTTGCGCGCGACGCGGAACCATGGCAGATACTGTCGGCGCTCCTTGCCCTCCTGGAGATGGCACGTGGAGGCGAGCTGACGCTGCTGCAGCCGAAACCCTTTGCGGAGGTGGAGATCACGCGTGACAGCGCTGGCGAAGCTGCTTGAGGCCGCGCTCTTCGCGAGCGCCCGTCCCATTCCCATCGAGGACCTCGCCGCGCTCGATGCCGACGCATCGCCGGCAGCGGTGGCGATGGCGCTGGATGAGATTCGTGAGATGTATGACGTCGGGGGCCACGGCGTAGAGCTCATCGAGCTGGCGGGCGGCTGGCAGATCCTCACGCGACCGGAATACACCGAGGCCATCGAGCGTGCGCAGCTCGCAGCGCGACCGCAGCGGCTGTCCGCCGCGGCGCTGGAGACGCTCGCCATCGTTGCCTATCGGCAGCCAATCGGCCGCGCCGAGATCGAGGAGATTCGCGGTGTGGGTGTAGGCGGAATGCTCAGAACGCTCCTCGAGCGAGGGCTGGTGGACGTAGTTGGTCGAGGCGAGGGAATCGGACGTCCGCTGCTGTACGGAACCACTCCGCTCTTTCTCGAGCAGTTCGCGCTTCGGCATCTGGAGGAGCTGCCGCGCAGCGACGAGCTCGCCATCGCCCTGCGTCCGGCTGAAGCGGCGGGCTGATGACCGAAGCCATGCGCCTGCAACGCGCACTCGCGCGTGCGGGCGTGACCTCGCGGCGACAGGCGGAGTCGCTGATCACAGCGGGTCGGGTGCGCGTGAACGGCGTGGTGGCGCACATCGGCCAGGTGGTGAATCCGGAAGGCGATCGCATCGAGGTGGATGGCCGCCGCATCGGCGCGGCGCTGCCGCCCCGATGGCTTGTGCTGCACAAGCCCGCTGGCGTGATGACCACGCGACGGGATCCGGAAGGTCGTCGGACTGTCTTCGACCTGGTGCCCGCGATACCCGGCTTGGTGTACGTAGGGCGTCTCGACTACCTCACGGAGGGCGTGCTGCTCCTCACTACCGATGGTGCGGCCGCGCATGCCCTGACGCATCCCAGTCGCGAGGTCGAGCGCACGTATGTGGCGACCGTGCGCGGCAGCGTTGGTGCCGCGGTGCGGCGGGCGAGGCGTGGCGTGGAGCTGGACGACGACCTGGTGATTCCCCGCGCCGTCGATGCAAGGTCGCTTGGCGGTGGCGCGTGGAAGTTCGAGCTCACGATCGGTGAGGGGCGCAACCGCGAGGTTCGCCGCATCTGCGAAGCACTGGACCTGGCCGTTGAGCGGTTGGTGCGCACGCGGTTCGGCCCGGTTGCACTGGGTACGCTCGAGACCGGCGCGCACCGCCCCCTCACCGCGCGCGAGCTTCGCGCAATCCAAACCCTTGCCGGAACGGGCTGAACCGGGCGGCAAGCGGTCATCGCAGGCGAGGAGCGGCTGTTTTCCGGCCCCGATCTTGAAACCAGCAACCCCTGCGCAGGTATAACGCTAGGACCACCATACCGGATAAAGGAGAACGCGAGCGTGGCTACGCGAGTCGCGGCGGCGGCGGATACGGCGCTCATTCAGAGCATCGTCGAGCAGGTTGGACGGCGAATAGTGGGCCAGGACTACATGGTCGAGCGGTTGCTGATCGGGCTGCTCACTGGCGGTCACGTGCTGCTGGAAGGCGTACCAGGGCTGGCGAAGACGCTGACTGTCAAGACGCTCGCCGAGACCATCCGCACCACCTTTCAGCGCATCCAGTTCACACCGGATCTTCTGCCGGCCGACGTGCTCGGCACGATGATATACGATCAGTCTACCACCGAGTTCCGTCCCAAGAAGGGTCCCATCTTCGCGAACATCATCCTCGCTGACGAGATCAACCGCGCGCCGGCCAAGGTACAGGCCGCGCTGCTGGAGGCGATGCAGGAGAAGCAGGTGACCCTCGGTGGCACCACGTACCATCTCGAGGAGCCGTTTTTGGTGCTGGCCACCCAGAACCCCATCGAGCAGGAGGGCACGTACACGCTCCCGGAGGCCCAGGTAGACCGGTTCATGCTCAAGCTGCGCGTGACGTATCCCAACCGCACCGAAGAGAAGGAGATCATGCGCCGCATGTCGGGCGGCCAGCACATCGCCGTCGACCAAGTCGCCACTCCTGTGGCCATCATGGATGCGCGCCGGCGGATCGCGGAGCTCTATGTGGACGATCGCGTCATGGACTACATCGTGGACATCGTGCACGCGACCCGCTATCCCGGCGAGGCCGGGCTGGGCGATCTCACCCCGCTCATCGAGTATGGGGCCAGTCCGCGCGCTACGATATTCCTCGCGCAGGGGGCGCGCGCCCACGCTTTCCTGCGCGGACGAGGCTTCGTCACGCCCGACGACGTCAAGGCGATCGCTCCCGACGTGTTGCGACACCGCGTGCTGACGACGTTCGAGGCGGAGGCGGAAGAAGTCACGAGCGACGAGATCGTGCGCCGCGTGCTGGCTCGCATCGAGAGTCCATGATGTCGATTGCCCTGCGCGACCGCCGGTCCGCTCCGGTACCGGCGGAGATACTGCGACAGGTCAAGCTGCTCGAGCTTCGCACGCGCGGGCTGGTCAACTCGCTCTTCACCGGCGAATACCATTCCGTGTTCAAGGGTCAGGGAATGGAATTCGCCGAGGTACGCGAGTACATGCCCGGCGACGAGGTGCGTTCCATCGACTGGAACGTCACTGCGCGTATGCGCCATCCGTACGTCAAGCGCTATGTGGAGGAGCGGGAGCTCACGGTGGTGCTCGCGGTTGATCTGTCTGGGTCGGGTCGGTTCGGCACGGTGCGCCGCTTCAAGAGCGAGCTGGCAACCGAGCTCAGCGCCGTGCTCGCCATGTCTGCCATTCGCAACAACGATCGCGTGGGCCTGCTTCTCTTCACCACGGATGTCGAGCATGTCGTACCACCGGGAAAGGGACGCAAGCACGTGCTGCGTCTCATGCGCGATCTGCTCAGCTTCCAGCCCAGAAGCAGCGGCACGAACGTGGGTGCGGCAACCGACTTCCTGGCGAAGACGCTCCCGCATAGGTCGATCATTTTCGTCATCTCCGATTTCGTGGATCCAGCCATCGAGCGACCGCTGAAGCTGCTTACGCAGCGGCACGACGTCGTCGCCGTATCGCTGGAAGACCCGCGCGAGCTGGAGTTACCCGACGTCGGCCTCGCGCGATTCCGCGATCCGGAGAGCGACGCGGAGGTGTACGTGGACACCAGCGACGATGAAGTCCGCAGCTACTTCACGCGTCGCGTGCTCCAGGAGCGTGATGCGCGCCGCCGGCTGTTTCGGCGGCTCGGGATGGATGAGATCGCCGTCCGCACGGACCGCAGCTACGTGGAGCCGTTGCTGAGATTCTTCCGGCTCCGCGAAACGCGCGGGAGGCGGCACTGATGTGGCGCATCGCGGCACTTGGCGTGGGGGCGTTGCTGGCGGTGCCGGGTATCGGGCTGGCGCAGGCCCAGCAGCCCGAGCGCCTGCGCCTGGGCGTGCTGGTGAGGCCAGACACGGTCACCGTGGGCGATCACTTTCTGGTGAGCATTCGCGTGCGCGGACCGGCCGGCTCCACGTTCGAGTTCCCCCGTGCTCCAACTGAGGGCCGGGTGGAAGTGGTAGAAACACCGCGACTCGTCCCGGCGGAGGATACGACCGCGGTCGAACAGACGATGGTCTATCGTATGGTCGCGTGGGACACCGGCGCCGTGGCGGTGCCGCTGGACGCCGTGATGGCGACGGTGGCGGGTACCCCCAGGGCGCTGCCGCTCCAGAACGTGCACGTGTACGTTCGCAGCGTGCTCCCGGCGGACACGGCGCTGCACCAACCCAGACCGGCGCGGGGGATCTTCGGATGGCTGCGACCGTGGTGGCACTGGCTGCTTGCGGCGCTGATCGCGCTCGCGCTCCTGGCGCTGCTGCTCTGGCTCCTGTCGCGCCTGCGTCGACGGCGGCGCACCGAGCCAGGTGAGTCGGTCTCACCGATCAGGTGGGCCGAATCCGAGTTCGACCGCATCGAGTCGCTCCGACTGCTCGAGGCCGGCGAGCGTGGCCGGTACGTTGCGCTCTACGTGGAGGTGATGCGCGACTACCTCGCGGCTCGACTCTCCGGCACGCCGACGTCGCTCACCAGCACCGAACTGCTCGAAGCACTTCGCGAACGGCGGGATATTCCGGTGGAGCGCCTGGCGCCTGTCCTCGCCGAAGCTGATCTGATCAAGTTCGCACGACGCTCGGTTACGAGGGAGCGCGCCCGCCAGCTTGCCGGCGAGACGCGTGTTGCCGTGAACGATGTCGAGCAGGTGGTGTCGGCGAGCGAAAAGGAGGTGGAGGTGGAACGGGAGCGGGAGCCGGTGGCCGTATGACCCTTCCCTTCGGCCTGACCTTCGGCGCTCCATGGGCGCTGCTCCTGTTGTTGCTGCTCCCGGCGTGGTGGTTGTGGCGTCGGCGCCGGCGTGCGGCGGCGATCACATTCTCGCGCACCGACGTGCTGGCGGATGCACCGGCGCGTGGCGCCAGGCTGGCGCGCTGGCTGTTCATCCTCAGAAACGCGGCGCTGGCGGCGCTCATCCTGGCGGTGGCGCAGCCGCGCACGGGCGCGCGCGTAGAGACGGTCACGAGCGAAGGGATCAACATTGCCGTGGTCGTGGACATCTCGAGCTCGATGCTGGCGCGCGATTTTCAGCCACACAACCGCATGGAGGTCGCAAAACAGACGGCGGGCGAGTTCATCGGGAATCGCCGAGGCGATCGGGTTGCTCTCGTGGCATTTGCCGGTGAGGCGCTCACGCAGGTGCCGCTCACCACCGATTACGCGGTGCTCCAGGCGGCGGTGGGCAACCTGCAGCCTGGGCTGCTGGAGGATGGCACCGCGATCGGGACGGCCATCGTCACCGCGGCGAACCGGCTGCGCGATGCTCCCGGCCCGTCGCGAGTGATGGTGCTGCTCACCGATGGCGAGAACAACCGGGGTGCCGTTGACCCACGCACGGCGGCCCGCGCGGCAGCGGCGTTCGACATCCGGATCCATTCGATCGGTGTCGGCATCGACGGACTCTCCCCGGTGCCGGTGGGGCGGGGGATCGGGGGCGGCCTCCGCTACGAGATGCGCCACGTCAGCATCGATGAGCCGCTGCTGGAGGACATCGCTAGCTTCACGGGGGGCCGTTACTTTCGCGCTCGTGACCCCGGCGCCCTTCAGCGCATCTATCAGGAGATCGACCGCCTCGAGCGCGTGCCGGTGCGCACGCGCTCCTACGTCCGTTTCTCCGAGCGCTTCCGCTGGCCCCTTGCAGTCGCACTGCTGGCCCTGACGCTCGAGCTGGGCCTGGCTGCGAGACGAGGACCACTGCCATGAGCATACCGTTCTTCGACATTCGATGGGTGCTGCTGTTGGTGCCGCTGCTGGCGGCGCTGGCAGCCGTAGGCGTGGTGGTAGCGCATCGTCGGCGCGAGAGGCGATTGCGCCGGATTGCCAGCGAAGGCCTGGTGGAGCGGCTCGTCCCGGCAGACGTGCTGCGCCGACAATGGTGGCGGGCGCCGCTCATGGCCGCAGCCGTAGCGCTCGCTGCCGTCGCCTTTGCCGGACCGCGATGGGGATTGGAACAGGCTATTGTGCGCGGTGAGGGCGCTGACATCGTGCTCGCTCTCGACGCATCGCTCTCGATGCTGGCGAATGACGACCGGCCGAACCGACTGGAGAGGATGAAGCAGGAGTCGCGCAGGCTGATCGCACAGACGGAGGGCGACCGCTACGGCATCCTGGCCTTCGCCGGCCGCAGCTACATCCTTACGCCGCTGACCGTTGATCGTGGTGCGCTGGAACTGTACCTCGACAACCTGGATCCGAGCGTGGTGGGACAGGCGGGCACGACGCTCTCCCGAGCCATTCGACAGGGGACTGATCTCCTGCTCGCCACACCCACGGGCGCGGATCGAGCGATCGTGGTGATGAGCGACGGTGAGACGCACGAGCCGATGGACGATCTCGTGTCGGCGGCACAGCGCGCCGCACAGAGCGGGATCATGGTGGTCACCGTGGGCTTCGGCACCGAGGAAGGGGCCAGCATTTCGCGTCCGGCACCTGGTGGCGGAATCGTGCCTCACCGCGATCAGGAAGGGAACATCGTGGTGACCCGCTACATGCCGGAGATGCTCCAGGCGGCTGCGCAGGCCGGTAATGGGATCTTCATCGCGGCGAGCGCGACGGACAAGGCCGCCCGCGTTCGGCAGGCCATGGCAACGCTGCGGCGTGAGGTGCGACAGGCACAGGCCGGTGGCGATCTGCGCTCGCAGTATCAGCTGTTCCTTCTTCCTGCCGTCCTGCTCATTCTGCTTGACACTCTCCTCGCAGAGCGTCACAGCCGCGGGAAGCGCGCAAGCCGGGGCCGCGTTGCGCCCGCGCGCGCCGCCACTGCCATTGTGCTCGCGCTGCTGCTGGTGCTGCCGCCGCGCGCTGCGCTGGCCGATGACTTTCGTGATGGGGAACGCCTATACGCCGCGGGTCGGTACGCTGAGGCGGCAGCGGCGTACAATCGGGTGATACGGCGCGGTGACGCCTCGCCGCTCGTATTCTACAACTACGGTACCGCGCTCATGGCCGCCGGACGCTCCGAGGATGCCATCGAGCCGCTGGAACGCGCGGCGAATTCGGACGATCCCGATCTGCGCCATCGTGCGCTCTTCAATCTTGGTCTGATATACCTCGAGCGCGGACGCGCGTTGGACGGTGACGCCGCCGAGCAGGCGTACGGCGCCGCGGTGGAATCCTACCGGCGCGCACTGCGCGTCCGCTCCGAGGACACCGACACGAAGTGGAACTACGAGCTCGCCTTGCGCGAGCAGCGGCAGGCCTCGGGCGGCGGCGGTGGCGCGGGCGAGGAGCAGCCCCAGCAGCAGGACCCGCGCGGTGCGCAGGCGGAGTCGCCGGCAGCGACTCCG
>CAZWSO010000105.1:0-8582 GCA_964636485.1 uncultured Gemmatimonadaceae bacterium | reverse complement strand
CCCCTGAGAGCGCGTCGGAGCGAGCGGGGTGAGATCAGGCACGAGTGCGGCTTCCGGAAGGTGGTCGTTCGCCCACTAGAACAGCTTACCGAGCGGACCAAGATCCACATCGAGGTCACCCTCCGCAAGGCCGAACAGGCCCCTGATCTCCGCCAGCTTCTCGTCCAACCGTTGAAGCGCGATTCCCATGCGCTCGATCTGAGCGTCACTGAGATCCGGATCGTCCATTCGGCGGATCGCCTGGTGTTCGACAACGCGCCGGAGCAACTCAACCAGCGTCAGCACCAATTGGGCCAGATCGCGTTGAACGGCTTCCGGGTCAACATCTATTCGATCTGGAAGAGTGCGTGCGACCTCCGCCAGCGCGACCTGCACCGGATCTCCCTGCTTCCGCTCTCCCTCGTCGCCTGGCGGCGGTGCGGCGACGTCTGGTCTCTCATTCTCGTCGGCTGATTCCCGCTTTCCGGTCAAAGGTGGTGCGGGTACCGGGAGAGAGTGCGGGCCGGCCACCGTAGCCTGGGAGCGCGGCGCAGCCCTGCTCGTCGCCTCCGCGTCTCTCGGTCGTTTGCCCGCCTCCCCTGACGCTCTGCCTGCCTGCCTCCCGTCAATGGCTGTGCGACGCGAGCCTGTCTGCCCTCCCTGGCCCCAGGGCTCTGGCCCCTTCGGACTGGCGGCGCCTGTCCCTTCCGGGCCACTGGTTCTGGGCCCCAGCCTTCCTGTCCCCACCTCACGCCCCAGCGTCTCACGCGCCGTGGACACCGAGGTGAGCAGTGCGTTCAGACCCAGATAAACGAGATCCACACCGGCCAGCGAGATGGTCACGTCACCGCCAACGACCACGCCGCGATCGAGCACGCGGTTGATGAGCTCCACCAGCGTGCGAGGCGGCTCCTCCTTGGGCAGTCCGTCGCCTCCGAGGGCCAGGACGTCCAGTTCGTCCATGCGGGAAAGGTCCAGTGGTCAGGTCGAAGTGAAGTGATACGGTGGCCAGGGGCCGGTGAACTCCCAGTCGAAACCCTTGGACGTGTAAGCACCCGCCAGCTGCTGCACGCGCTGCTCGAACGCAGCATACTCCTCATCGTTCACGAGGAACGCGGCGTGAAGCACCAGCGTGCGTGGCCCGCGGCCGATCGGGGGCGGCAGCTCGAGCGCTCTGCTGCCAGCCGCGCTCTCCGCCAGCGCGCGGAACACAGTGCGCGCCGCCTCGTGCGAGATCCGTCGCGCCTCATCGGTCCGCAGGGCATCGCGCTTCTTCACCAGGAGGAATCGGCGTCCTGCGCTGGCGCGCTCCAGCTCCGTACCAAGCTCGCGCAGCACCGGAGACCCGGAATCGAGCTGCTCGGCAAACCGCTCCTCGTCGCGCCATAGCTTGACCCCCCACTCCCTGCGCCCCCGTACGCGCGTAATGGCGTCACGCAGCAGAGTGATGCGTTCGCGGATGCGTTCGCTCACCGCTTCCTCGCCGCGGTGCAACGAGAAGGGCGTGAACGGGACCACAGGGCCACGATCGACGAACCACGTAAGTACCCGTTCGTGCGCCAGGCCGCGCTCCCCCACCCACTGCACGTCGCTCATGCGGGCGTCAAGCGTTTGCTCATCGTATCCTTGCAGGGGCAGCTCGCTCACCACTGCGCAGAGATCGTCCACTTGTACCAGACGCACTCCCGCCCCCTCCAGCCCGTGAACCTCAGCTGTCGGCGCGGGCGCCTCCGCTGGCACGACTCCGTACAGATAAAGCAGCGTTCCGTCGCTCATGCCGCAAACTCCCGTGCCGGACTGTCGATACGCCGCCATTGTCGCGCGAAGTCGAGCAGCTCGTCCAATTCGCGGGGGCCTTCGCCCAGCGCCGGCGCGGCTACCGCCGCCGGTCGGCCGGGAAGCGATGCGAGCTCCAGCGCTCGCACTCGCCGTTCCTCATCAACCTCGGCGCTCCGGACCAGCAACCGGTTCACCACCAGGACCTCCGGCTCGATGCCGCGCTCGTGCAGTCGATGCAGAAGACGTCCCGTCTCGGCAACACTGAGCGCCTCGGGAAGAGCCACCACGGCCAGAAACGTATGCTCGCGGTCGCGGAGCAGCTCCTCCAGCCTCCTCACCTCGCGAGCGAAGCGCAGCACTCGTTCGCCCGGCTCACCCAACCCCGCCACTTGACGGTAACGCAACATGAGCCTGAGGATAGCGTGCGCCCACTCCCGCGCCACGCCCGGTGCTTCGAGCAGGCGCAGGAGATGCCCCGTGGGGGCGGTATCCACCACTATCCCATCATACGCGGCGTCATCCACCAGTCGCGCCAACTCCGCAAGCGCCACCAGCTCGTCCAGGCCGGGCGGAACGAGCTCGGCAATTCGCGTCGACAACGCGCTGCTGTCGCCGCCCACCACATCCGAGAGTATGCCCGCCAGCCCGTCGTGATACGAGGCGCGGAACGCGGCCCACACCGCTGGAGCATCGAGTTGGCGCAGGTGCAGTCGCGGCGCGCGCGGCGCCGGCCTCGCATCGTCGTCCACCTCCACACCCCAGGCGTCACCGATCGAGCCGGCAGGGTCCACCCCCAGAAGCAATGTGCGGCGACCGGCCTCCTCTGCCAGGAGCGCGGCCATCGCGCTCGCGACAGTAGTTTTGCCCACGCCCCCCTTGCCGGAAACGATGTAGAGCTTGCGGTCCGCGGGAGGCGTCCAACGCTCTCCGACACTCAGTGCGTGCTCCTCCCACGCGCCTCTGTGCGCCGCCGGCGCCTCCCCCCCACCAAGCATCCTCATTGCCCTGCCGGCGCGCTCCGCTCCGCTCACCTTGCTGTCTGCTGCTGCGGCGAGGCCGCGAAGCGCATTCGGACCGCACGGATCCTCGCGGAGCAACGGAAGGAAAATCACCGGCACCCGTCCCTTGCTGGCGGCATGGCGGGCCTGTCGCTGACTGCTCGCGCGATTCACCACGAGCGCGGCGACGGCGACTCCCGCGCGGCCGAGCGCCTCACGGTAGCGCCGAGTCTCGGCGGACACCATCGGCTCGGGCGTCGTAACGAGGAAACATCGCGTATGCGACGCGTCGCACAATCGTCTCGAGAGCCGCGCGATGTCCTCTTCCAGCTGCTCGAGAAAGGAGCGCACCGGGTCGCCCGTAACCACCGCGCCGCGAGTGAGCGCTTCCATCACGGCGCGGCGGCGCCTGTCGAGCATCTCGAGCGCGCCCGCCCACTCCATCGCGAGCCGCGGAGTTTCCAGCAGGCGCAGGGCGTGGCCCGTCGGAGCGGTGTCTATCACCAGCCGCTCCTCATCGGACGTCCCTGACAGTTCGGAGAGGCGCAGCATCGATGCCAGTTCATCGGCGCCAGGAAGCGCGAGATCCAGCAGGCGATCGATGTCCTCAGGCTCGAGATACGTGCCACCTTCGATGAGCTCGGCAAGCGCCGCGCGGTGGCGGCCCAGCCACCGCACGCGTTCTCGGTCGGCATCTACCTCCATGGCGCGCAGGTTGGGGACCCCTGGCACCTGGCGCGGCTCCGGCCCCAGCGTGGAGGCAAGCGCGTCGCCCAGGGAATGTGCGGGATCCACGGAGAGGAGGAGCACTCGTTCGCCGGCGTCGGCGAGCGCAATGGCGAGGGCCGAGGCGACGGTCGTCTTGCCAACCCCGCCCTTGCCACCAATCAGGGTCCAGGGCGCGCTTCCGGCCGCCGCGGCGAGCAAGGCGTCAACCGTGACCGTGATCCTCGTCTGCCTGAGCCATGCGGACCGGCCCGCCCGAGGTGCCCATGCCGAACTCCTCGCGCCATTCGCGTACGTCGCGCAGCTGCTGCATCAGCTCCGCTTCGCGAGCCACGTACTCGGCGTCGTCGATCTCTTCCAGCTCGAGCTTCATCTGCAGCGCGAGAAGCTCCTCCTTGATGCGCTCATCGTCGGTGAGCTCCTGCCGCACCACTTCCTCCACCTTCTCCAGTGAGAAGCGCGCCAGGAAGCTCGGACCGGTGACCGGCCAGAAGAGGAGATGCTTCAGCAATCCCATGGGCGCGATCTCACTCGCCCGCCTTCTCGAGCTTGAGCTTGATGTTGACGAAATTGTATGGCGGCCAGGGGCCGGTGTACTTGAATGTCAGCACACCCTCGAACTCCCGGGACGCGGCCTTCACGCGCTGGTCGAAGGCGCCCTCTTGTGGGCGCTCCACCAGAAAAGCCGCGTTCATCACCATGCGCTCTCCGATGGGTTTGTTGGTGCGCGACGCCACGCAAGCGGGGCGCAGCGTCTCGAGAATCTCCGCCACGTAACGCTCACCTGCCTCCTCGAGTGCGCTCTCGATGCGGCGCCCGAGCTGCATCCGGGCGAAGTAAGTGGCTCCACCGGTGTTCTGCTCGATCTCCTGCCTCAGGCGAGCGATCTCTTCGTCGCTTTCGCCGAGCGAGGCGATCACGCGCTCGCGGTCCCAGAGCACCTTAAGCCCGAACTCGATCTTGTCGCGCATCTGGCCCAGCACCTCATCGAATGTCTCGTAGGTGGAGCGGAGCAACTCGATGATGTCGCCCTCGGTACGGAAGAGCGTGCCGAAGCTCATCGGGATGAGCGTAAAATCGCGCATCACCGTCTCGTTCACGAACTCGTGGGCGAGGACGTTCTCGCGGGTGGGGTCGTAGATCCGGAGGGGAGTGTCGCTGACGACGGCAGCCAGCTCACCGTGGTGCACTGTGTATACGCGCCGCTGCACTTCGCCTATGCCGATGGCGCCGAACTCCCGGGGCTCGTCCGTCCTGATGATGCAGTAGACGTACTTGCCGGTACCGGACAGATGCCGGGCATCCATTGCTGGATGCTCCGTGGCCGGAGTGGGGGTTCTTTCGTTCGTCATCGCTCCTCTCATCTTCACGGCTCCCCCGCGTGCACTTCAGGAAATCTCAGGCCGGCGCCTTCGCCGCGGCGGAATCCGACGCGCCAAGCACGTGCTCCCCAGCGGAGCTCGGCAGTTCGACGACGAACGTGGAGCCCACGTTGGGTTCGCTCTCCACGCGAATGTCGCCGCGCATCATCCGGGCGAGCTGCCGTGCGATGGGCAGCCCCAGCCCCGTGCCACCTGCCCTGCGCGTGAGCTCACTCTCCACCTGGTAGAACTCCCCGAAGATAAGCTCCTGTTTGTCCTCGGGAATCCCCAAGCCCGTATCGCTTACCCGGATGATAACGCCCGTCCCGTTCCGACCGTAACTCACGCCAATGCTTCCGCGCTCCGTGAACTTGACTGCGTTCGAGAGCAGGTTCAGCAGAATTTGTGTGAGCCGCGTGCGGTCGGCGTGCGCCGCGACGGCCTCGTTCTCGTCGCCATCGGCCAGCACCTCCAGCTTCAGTCCCTTGCCGGCAGCCAGCGGCGCTACGTGCGAGAGGCACTGCTCGATCACCTCGCGCACCTCGATTCGGCCCAATAAGAGGTCGAGCTGCCCCGCCTCGAGCTTGGCCAGGTCGAGCACCTGGTTGATCAGTCCCAGCAGGTGGCGAGACGCCGCCCCGACACGGGTGAGCATGTCCACCTGCTGCGTGTTCAGCTCTCCGGTCACGCCCATGGTAATCAGGTCCGTGTAGCCGATGATGGCATTTATCGGTGTGCGCAGCTCGTGGCTCATGACGGCCAGGAACTGATCCTTGGCCTTGGTGGCGTCGCGGAGCTGGCGATTCACCAGCTCCAGGACGTCGGCCTGCTCGCGCAGCTGGCGGTTGGTGTGCCGCAGCATCTCGGCGTAGTGGCGCTCATCAGTGACGTCGCGAAAGATGAGCGCCGCGCCTATCGCCTCACCGTTGGGACCAATGAGCGGCGCGGCCGATCCGGAGAGATGCCGCTCGTCACCCCAGGCGCTCCGGACCACGAACTCGGCGCGGCGAACCGACTCTCCGTTCAGCGCACGCTGCAGCGGCAGCTCCTCCAGCTGGAGCGCGCGACCATCAGGTCCGGTGAAGTTGAAGCGCGACGGCCATTCGGCCAAAGGAACATCCGCCACGCCCTCGTCGAGCAGCTCCTGCGCGGCGCGGTTGATGCGTTCCACCGCCCCCCCCGGCCCAACGAGGATGACGCCATCGGCCATCTGGTCCACCAGCGTGCGGAAGCGCAGCGCCTCGCGGTGCGCATCCTGTCGCGCCACCTCGAGCGAGGCGAACAGCTCGGCAGTGTGCAGTGCCGCCGCGGTGGTTGTCCCAAGCGCCTGTGCGAAAGCGATCGTCGCCCGATCGAAGGTGGAACCCTCCGAGTATACCTCCCAGGACGCTACCCCTACCACGTGTCCGCGCACGAGCAGTGGCACGGCGAGCATCGCCGCGCTCCGTTCCTGCGTGAACGAGACGCCCAGCATCTGGCCGCGCTGCGCTGCCGTGCTCTCGCTGGTGGCGGGCTCGCCCGTGAGGACGGCCGTGGCGAGCTCGCTGGGAAGCAGGGAAACCGGCGCGCGGACCTGCCGAATGTCCTCGGACCGCAGGCGATCCGTGACCGACCCCAGGTCGCGAAACATGAGCCGGCGGCGTCCGATCAGCATCTCGCCCTCCTCGTCGAACGTATAGAGCGAGGCAACATCGGCTCCCAATCGCTCGGCCACGCCACCCAGGAACAGCTCCACCACATCCTCCGGATCGAGGGATGTGGAGAGTCGCTGCGCGGCACGTTGCGCCCCCTCGAGCTGCGAGGCGAGCTCACGCGCCTCCTCCTCACGGCCGCGTGCGAGCGCCTCCGCCTGCCGTAGCTGCGCCGCCTGATGCGCCAGGCGGCCAGCGAGCTGGCGCGCCTCGGCTTCGGCCGTCTCGCGTCGCGAGATCTCTTCTTGCTGGCGCGCTATCCAGTGGCGCTGGGCCACCATGTGTCGGCGCAGGGCCAGTAATACAAGAGCGAGGCCGATCCCCGCAGTGAGTCCGACAACCCAGACGGCAGCCCGGCGTGCGTTGTAGATGGCCGGGTTCACCTGCTCGTAAGCGACGCGAATCGCCCACTCCGTGTCGGCCACGCGGATAGGGTAGGTGACCACTGGCCACTGTGCGGGCAGCGCCACGGTAGTGATCATCACGTCGTTCGGCCCATACAGCGCGTAAAAGCCGGTCAATCGTCGGTCTGTATCCAGCGCAGCCGTCGCGACGCGAAGAATGGCGCCTGGATCGAGCTCGCCGACCACGACGGCGGTGACCTCGCTCGTGTCGTCAGCGGCCCACAGGGGGTCGAACACCAGAATACGCCGGCCGATGGGTCCCTCGATCACACCGGAGGCAGTGACGCGCCGCAGCGCCACAGCCCGGTCGTACGCGTTCGCAACGCTGGTGTCCTGCCGCAGGGCGATCCCCCGGTCGCCCAGCATTGCGGTGTGGCTTCCATGTACGACGCCGTCCGGGTAGACGATGGAGATCGCGGTTAGGCCGACCAGATCCTTCGTCGCACTGTCCGCGGCGGCGAGAAATGCCTCCTCGGAAACGGTAGGGCTCACCGGCATGAACTGCAGTTTGGCGGCGCTCATGGCACCGACGCGACTGCTGACGGTGTTGCCCACTTGGTCTGCGAGCAGGGATGCTCGCCGTTCCGCCTGCGCCTCTGCTTCGCGCTCACGACTGGCCAGGTCGCCCTTAACCTGGCGGTCCATGATGATGGCTGCCGCAAGCATGAAGCCCATAATCAGCGCCGGCGCGACCCAGCCGCGCGCCCAGAACCAGCTGTCGAGGGGACCGGCTGGGGGTGCAGACGTTGGCTGAGGGGCCTGAGCCATCGCGGTCCTCATCTACAGACGACGCCACGCGTCAGAGGCTGAAACGCATGCCGCACCGGGCAATGCTCTCCGCACCACACTGGCGCAACGCGTCTGTCCGGGCTCCCTGGCCCAGGCTTTTTGGCGGCAGTTTGCCACCTTTCCGAGCTGCTCCATGAAACGGATAGCGGCAACACATGGTAGCGCTTCCCAATCCCCGCGGCAACACGAAGCGGGGCTCGGCAACCGCCTCGCGCAGCTGTCGCGAGTCACGTGCCATGGGACCGGGCGGGGACAACGGCGAGACCGTAAGTGCAATTGTGTCCGAGCCGCACGTCTCATTGGGGCGACACAGGATGCGCTTGGGCGCACGCAACCAGCTGTGATCCCGAGCTCAAATGCGACGCGACGGCTCTGGAATAGGTGACCGGGATGTCCCGGGCGAGGTTTGCTTCACTATAGGAAAAGCAGGTGGGAGCTTTTCATGGGGTTCGCGTGTTCGTGTAAAGGGTGAGGAGTGTCACGGCGCGAACTGACCGAGGGGACGAGTTTACAGCTGGGCAGTCTGCGGGGCGGACGCGAGCATCGACGCCCCCCGGACGCCGGGATGGATCCCGGAAGCGTCCTCAATTGTGTAACGGGTGTCGAATCCACGTCCGAAAAAGTAGACGCTTCGGCTTGATTTCGGTATATTGGATGAAGTCGTTGGTCGTAGCATAACCTATTGTTGAACAACCGGTTCGGTAGTCGGAGCCGGTGCTGGGACAGGGGGGCACAGGCCGTGCCTCCATACAGGTTGACTCAGGCATGGAGCCGGATCGGCTGGATCCCTGTCGTGTTCAAATCACTCTTTGGTCGCTTGGGGGAAAGGATAATGGCTGACGTTGCGCTGAAGCT
>CAZWSO010000104.1:5861-8602 GCA_964636485.1 uncultured Gemmatimonadaceae bacterium | reverse complement strand
CCCAACGGATTGCAGGTGATCTATCACGTGGATCGCAGCACGCCGGTCGCGGCGGTCGTGCTGTGGTATGACGTGGGATCGAAGCACGAGGAACCTGGCCGCACCGGCTTCGCGCACCTGTTCGAGCACATGATGTTCAAGGGATCGCGTAACGTGCCGGACGGCCAACACTTCGCCCTGCTGGAGCAGGCGGGGGGCCGCGCCGGCCAGGATATTAACGGCACCACCAGTAACGATCGCACCAACTACTTCCAGCAAGTGCCGTCGAATCAGCTCGAGCTCGCGCTCTGGCTCGAGGCAGACCGCATGGGGACGCTGCTCGACGCAGTGGACCAGGAGAAGCTGGACAACCAGCGCGAGGTTGTGAAGAACGAGCGGCGCCAGGGTGTGGATAATCAGCCGTACGGCACCTGGTGGGAGAACATGTACGCCCGCGCGTTTCCCGCCTCGCACCCGTACCACCATCCCGTGATCGGTTCCATGGAAGACCTCTCGGCGGCAACGCTGGAGGACGTACACAACTTCTTTCGCACGTACTACGCGCCGAACAACGCGGTGCTGGTTATCGCCGGGGACATCGACGTCGATCGCACCCGCGAGATGGTGCGCCGGCACTTTGGCTGGATTTCCCGCGGTCCCGCGACGCCGCCGCTCCGCGAGACGGCACTGCCGCCGATGATCGGCCAGGCACACCGCGAGGTCGTTCCCGATCAGCACGCTCCGGCGCCAGCGGTGTTCGTCGGATTTCGCGTACCGTCCCAGCGAGATGCGAGCGCGCCGGCGGTTCGGCTGCTCGGACAGCTCCTTGCCAGCGGTCGCTCTTCACGACTGTACGAATCGCTCGTACGCCGACAGCAGATCGCCACCAACGTCTTCGGCTTCAACGCCGGCCTGGTCGATGGTGCGGATCTGCTCATCTTCGGCGCGTACGGCCGGCCGACCACCAACGCCGATTCACTCGAGCGCGCGCTGATCGCCGAGTTGGAGCAGGCCCTTCAAGGATTCAACGCGGAAGAGCTGGAACGCGCCAAGGTAAACGTGCGCTTCGGCAACGTGAACGCACTCCAGACGCTAGGCGGCTTCGGCGGGCGGGCCGACCGGCTGGCGGAAGCGAAAACGTTTTACGGCGATCCCAACGCCGTCAACACCCGCCTCGCGGCTCTTCAGGCGGTGACGCTCGCGCAGATCGATGCACTGGCGCGCGAGCGGATGGTGCCGGCGAACAGGGTGACACTGGTGTACGTACCTGCACAGCAGACCTCGGGGGTGGTGCCATGATGACGGCGATCGGTTCGTTTGTCCGCCTCGCCGCCGGAGCGCTTCTGGCCGCGCAGGTTACACTTCCAGCTCAGTCGGAGGCACAGGAGGGTCCGGCTCGCACATCCCCGCCCGAGCCCGGCGAGCTGCGTCCCTGGCAGTTCCCGCCGATTCGCGAATTCACGCTGCGCAATGGGATCCGCGTGATCCTTGTCGAGCGGCATACGCTGCCGATCGTAAGCACGCGAGTGATGTTCGACGCGGGCGCGCTGCGCGAGCCCGCCGAGAAGAGCGGGCTGGCGTTCCTCACCGGCAGTCTCCTCCGGGAGGGGACGGACTCGCTTACCAGTGCTCAGATATCCGAGCGCATGGAGCGCATGGGTGCGCAGTTCGCCACGGCCGGAACGTTCAGCATGTCGT
Source organism: uncultured Gemmatimonadaceae bacterium (assembly GCA_964636485.1). Lineage (GTDB taxonomy): Bacteria > Gemmatimonadota > Gemmatimonadetes > Gemmatimonadales > Gemmatimonadaceae > CAYXRS01. The sequence goes on along the minus strand of CAZWSO010000104.1, from coordinate 6,925 downwards.
ACATCGACCTGACGGCGCTCCCCGAAGTGTTCCCCGAGGCGCTCGCACTGGCGGCAACGACAGTGCTCGCACCAAGCCTTCCGGAGGCCGAATTCAGTCGCGTGCGAGCGCAGGCGGTGGCGAATTACCGCCAGAGCATGGCGCGGGTGGAGGGCATTGCCAACGAGGCGTTCTATCGGGCGGTGTTCCGCCCCGGGACACCGTTTGCGCGATCATCCTTTGGAACGGCGGCCACGCTGGAGGCCATATCGCGCGATGACGTGGTGCAGTGGCATCGCACCATGTACGCACCCGGGCACACCACCGTGTTGATGGTTGGAGCGATAAGCGAGGCCGATGCACGGCGCACGATGGATCGTGTGTTCGGCCGCTGGACGGGCGCGGCGCGCCCTGCCCCGGTGCCGCCGAGCCCCGCGGCGGAGCGGACTGCAACGCGCATCATCCTGCTCGACCGTCCCGGATCCGTCCAATCCGCAATGATGATCGGGCAGGCGGCCCCGTCGGCGAGCAATCCAGATTACATCCATCTTGTCGCATTGAACCACGCGCTGGGCGGCGGCTTCAGCTCGCGACTGAACATGAACCTGCGCGAACGAAGCGGCTTCACCTACGGGGCCTTCACCAACTACGACATCCGCCGTGGCGGGGCAGCATTCGTGCTCTCGTCGTCCGTACGTACCGATGCCACGGACTCGGCGCTGGTTGAGGCGCTGGGTGAGTACCGCCGCATCGTGCGCGAGCCGGTCCCGAAGGAGGAGCTGAGCGGCTTCGTCAACAACCTCGTATCAAGCTTTCCTTCGTCCACGCAGACGGTGCAGGAGCTGCGTGTCCGACTTCAGAATCTGGTGCTCTGGGATCTTCCGCTCGACTTCTACAGTACGTATCGCGAACGGCTCGCCGCGGTGACGCCGACCGACGTGCAGGGAGCGGGGACGCGACATCTGGTGCCCGACCGGGCGGTAGTGGTAATCGCCGGCGATCTGGCGGCGATCGAGCAGCCGATTCGGGAGCGAAACCTGGGCGAGATAGAGGTCTGGGATCTGGAGGGGAACCGGGTGCGGTGA
>CAZWSO010000104.1:0-5761 GCA_964636485.1 uncultured Gemmatimonadaceae bacterium | reverse complement strand
GTGCGCGCATCGAACACGGCGAAGCCCGGCGTCTCTCCCACGGCGACATGCGGCATCGTGACCGGGTTCGGACCGCGCAGCGTGATGAACACCCGCTGATTGTCCGGCGAGATCGCGACGATGTCCGGCGTCTTGCCCACGAACGGGATCTCGGCGAGCACCTCGTTCGTTCGCGTGTCCACCACGATGGCATTGCTCGACACCCGGTTGACGAGCCAGTACTCGCGCCCGTCGGGCGTCACGGCAGAGCCATGCGCGTCGTGGCCGCGCGTTTCGGCACGATGGCTCGGCCGGTGCGTACGCGTGTCCACCGAATGCCACACACCTACATCGCTGTCGCCGCCCACCAGATACATGTGCTGTCCGTCGGGTGCGAGAATCGTCCCGCAGTTCGCGTCGACCTCGCCTGGCGGGAACACCTCCACCAGGCGAAACGCCTCCAGGTCCACCACGACAGCGCCGCCTTCGGCCAGGCCAGGCCCAAGCGTCACGTATCCGTGACGGCCGTCCGCGGTAAAGGCGAGACACACGGCACCGCCCGTTTCCTGCAGCGACGGCATGTGGCGATCGAACAGCGAATCATTCGCGAGCACCAGCTCGCGGCCCACTGTGAAGCTTTCGTTGTCCGCGTCGACGACAATCTCTACGAGCTTCCCATCCCACGGAGCGTTCGGCGCACCGATAACCGAGACGAGCACGGTGCGCCCGTCGGGTGACACTGCAGCGTGATGTGTGCGCGGACCGGTGGGGATCAACGCCACCACCTCGCGGTCCTCGGTGCGGATGACGGCTACGTTGCCAGTGGCCGGATTGGCAACGAAACCGTACCGGTAATCCGGGGTGAACTCGATCATGTGTGGCACGCGCGCGCCCTGGACCCCGAGATCGATGGTCGCCGTCTCCTCCAGCGAGGAGCTGTAGATGTGGATGATATGCGTCCCCTGATCCATAGCCCAGACCTCATAATCGGGCGGCAGCGATACCTGTCGCTGCGCGCAGGCTGCAGCAACGAACAGCGTGCCGATCAGAGCGGTCGTGAGCCACACGATGCGGGAGCGGAGGGCTAAGGCAGGCATAGCGTCGTGCATCGCAAACCTCACAATTGGAGATGAGGATGGTGAGCGCCCGTGTTCTGTAATCGCGGAGGGAACGCCGTGAGCGATCACTGATCGGCGGCAATGTCGTGGCCGTCACGAAATCCCCGGGACGACGTGGACAGAACTTGCAGCGCTCCGCAGGCAACGTCCACCCCAGGCACCGTTCACTCCAACCCATCAACTCCCCCCGCACCCACCCTCTCCCCGCCCAGCGCGGCGCGGATGCGGGCGATCTGGCGGCGATGCACGAGATCGTGCGCCGCCATGAGCGCGCGAAGATGACGAGCGCTCTCCTCGCCGCGCTCAGCGTGCACACCAAACCGGTCCAGCTCCTCCTCCGACAAGGACTCGTACAGGCGAATGCTGCGCCGCCGCGCCGTGGCAAGCTCCTCCAGCACCTCCGACAGCGGGGCGTCGCCGTAGCGCAGCCGTTCGCCCCACAGATCCTGATCGTAGCCGCGCAGCGGCGGGCGACTCTCGGCGATCACCGAACGCAAGCGGAATGCGCTGACGATCTCCTGGTCGGCGAGATGGTCCAATACCTGGAGAATGGACCATTTGCCCGGGCGTTCCGGGAGGCGCAGCTCCCGGTCGGAGAGATCAGCCGTCAGCTCCCTGAGCCGGGAGATGAGCTCGCGCTGAACTGCAAGCGGGTCGCGATCCCCGAGCAGCTCGAGCAGCGCTGCCACGTAGCGCGCCGCCGCGTCGGGAGCGCGACTGGCCGGGTTGGTGAAGACAGACACGGAGCAGGTCCCTCCTGAGCGGGGTCGGGCGATGTCGCCCTCGGTTGACGCGCGCGGTGCAGGCTCTTATATAGTGCGCCCGATGCACCCCCGCCATTTTTCTCCGCGCTCCGCAATCACGCGTCGACACCGGCCCCGTCCCATTACGGACGGGTTCTTTTTGCAATCTACCTCTGGTACGGCGCGCGCCGGCGCGCCGTCAGCACCTAACGCAAGTGTCCGCGACCACGCGGGGAGGATGAAGGATGAGCAACGGTGAATCCGCCGTCATCATGGACGCGTCGGCTGAGTTGGCCCGAGGCTGCTATCGCGACATCAGGCTCTACGCGCCCGACCGCTCGCCGTGCCCCACCGATCTGAGCGACAACACTAATCTGTGGGGAGTACCTCCGCGCGCGCTCGAGGCGCTCCGCGGGGCTTCGGAATCGGTGATGACGCGCTACCCCGCGCTCTACGCGCACAGGCTGAAGGCGGCGCTGTCGGCCTATGCGGGGGTGCCCGAGGAGATGATCGTCACCGGGTGCGGATCGGACGACGTGCTCGATTCCACCTTCCGCGCGTTTGGCGAGGAAGGAGACCTGGTCGCGTATCCGGATCCCTCCTTTCCCATGATCCCACTGTTCGCGCGGATGAACGCGCTCCGCTCAGCCGCATTCGGCCTCGATGCCCACTTCGACCCCGATCCGGACGAAGTACTGGCGATGGACGCACGGATCATCTATCTGTGCTGGCCGAACAATCCCACCGGCACGCTCATGTCGCGCGAGGCTCTCGAGACGATCGTGACGAATGCGCCAGGCGTGGTCGTTCTGGATGAGGCATACATGGAGTTCGCCGGCGTCCATAACCTGGATCTGCTCGAATGCAGCGATCGGCTGATCATCGTTCGCACCATGTCCAAGGCTTTCGGTATGGCCGGCCTGCGCATCGGCTACGCGCTGGCCGCGCCGCAGCACGCGCTCGAGATTGAGAAATCGCGAGGCCCCTACAAGATCAATGCGCTTGCCGAGCTCGCCGGCGTGACGGCGCTTGCGGAGGATCTCGACTGGGTGCGCCGGACGGTAGCCGAGGCGGTCGAGAACCGCGGCCGCTTCACGGCGGACGCATCGACCGTGGAGGGCTACGAGCCGATTCCTTCGTCCGCAAATTTCGTCATGGTGCGCATCACCGACGACAGGCTGCCGGGGGCAGGGGAGATCGCGCGCCTGATGCGGGATGGAGGGGTCGCGATTCGGCCGTTCCCGAACGCGCGCGGGCTCGGCGACTGCATCCGCATCAGTGTCGGACCGTGGCCCATGATGCAGCGGTGTCTCGACGTCATGCCGCGGCCCGATCAGGCGTTTTGCAGGCGCGGCGCGGCATGAGATGAACTTTGTGCTCGCGGTTTGACCTGGGCGGCGGCTCGTGATGGGGGGAACCTCGTGATCGCGATTCCGGCAGTCGACATCCGTGGCGGATACTGCGTTCAGGTGAGGAGCGAAGCGTTCGCGGCCCAGGCGGTGCGCACCTCGGAGCCGTGCGCCGTGGCTCGCGAGTGGGCGAGCCGCGGGTTCAGGCGACTGCACCTCACCGATCTCGATGCCGCCGCCGGACGAGGATCCAATGCACGCGTGTTGTGCGACATCCTGGGTGATGAGGATGCAGAGGTGCAGGTGGGTGGAGGCGCCCGCAGACCAGACGTGGTTGAGCGACTGATCGATGAGGGCGCCAGGTGGGTGATCATAGGAGCGAGCGCGCTGGAGGACGCGAGCTGGGTGGAGGAAATAGCCGCGGCATTTCCGGGCGCGCTCATCATCGCGGCGAACGTTCGCGAACGGCGTGTGGTTACCAGAGGCAGGGAACCAGCATGGCCGCGGATGCTCAGCGACGTGATCGAGGAGCTGAACTCCCTGCCACTGGGCGGCGTGATGGTGACAGCGATCGACCGGGAGGGTCAGCTTCAGGGGACGGATCTCGCGCTCATGGAGGATGCCGCCGAGGAGTCGGCTCACCCGATCATCGCTGCGGGGGGTATTACTACGCTGAACGAGCTACGCGGACTCGCCGAGCGAGGGGTGTCGGGCGCGGTGGTGGGTACGGCGCTTTATTCCGGCGTGCTCGATGCCAGAGACGTCGGTGCGGAGTTCGCGGAGTAGCGTCAGCCGGATACCTTGCCCGAGAAACGCAGATCGCCGCGCGCTGGATATTTCATATCATGATAGTGACGCTATAGTATGCCGACACTAATGCGACATCATGGAGGCGGCTTCTTGAAAAGGGACCAGGCGCCAGCGCTGGCCCCACCAAGGTCGGCCAGCTATCGTAAGGTGATGCGTCCTCGCAGGATGGCAGCAGCCACCGGAACGGCGACAATCGCCGCCTTCGTTGCCCTCACCCCCCTCGGCTGCAGGCCGGCGGAGGGCACTACGGCTCTGCCTCTTGGTCAGCTCGATACGCTGCCCTCTCCGGTACTCCCGCCGTCCGCCGAGCCCAATCTGTTCGCGACGAGAGACGGAAGGGTGCACCTGAGCTGGCTGGAGCGCGGGGAAGGGCGCCTGGCTACGCTACGGTTCGCCACGCTCGAGGGCGATCGCTGGAGCGCACCGGCGAGCATCGCCAGCGGGACCGACTTCTTCGTGAACTGGGCTGACTTCCCATCGGTTGTCGAGCTGCCAGACGGCAGGCTGGCGGCACACTGGCTCCAGCGCACTGGCTCGGGAACCTATCACTACGCCGTGCGCATCGCCCAGAGTGCGGATGCCGGCCTGACATGGAGCGCGCCACTGACCCCACATCGCGACGAGGTCCACGCCGAGCACGGCTTCGTGTCGCTCTTTTTCTGGGAAGGCGACTCGCTCGCGGCGGTATGGCTCGATGGACGCCGGTTCGAGTCGAACGGCCCGGGTCATAACGCCGCGAACGAGATGATGCTCTATCAGACAACGGTGGCGCCGGATGGTGGACTTGGCGTGGAGCGGCCACTCGACGAGCGCGTCTGCGAGTGCTGTCAGACAGCGGTGGCGATGACCGCGCGCGGGCCGGTCGTCGTCTTCCGCGACCGCTCGCCAGACGAGATCCGCGACATCGGCATAGTGCGCCGGGTGAATGGCGAGTGGACATCGACGGCGATTGTGCACGAGGACGGCTGGCAGATCGGCGGATGCCCGGTCAACGGACCGGCCGTCGGCGCGCGCGGCGAGACCCTTGCCGTCGCATGGTTTACCGCCCCGGCGGATTCGGCGCGTGTAAACGTGGCGTTCTCGAACGATGCCGGTGAAACGTTCGCGCCGCCGGTGCGCGTGGACGACGGCGATCCGATAGGGCGCGTGGCGCTGATTCTGGACGGCAGTGATGGGGGGGAGGGCGCTCTGGTGACCTGGCTCGAACGCGTGGGGGAAGGTGCCGAGGTGCGCGTACGACGGGTTGCGCAGAATGGAGCGCGCAGCGAGTCGCGTACCGTAGCGGCGTCCAGCACCGCGCGCGCAAGCGGTTTCCCGCGCATGGTGCGGGCGGAAAGCGACGTGATTTTCGCCTGGACGCTCGCCGGCGAGGCGCCGCGCGTGATGGTCGCGCGCGCACGGCTGGAGGGAGGGCGATGAAGCGCTCGCGCTCGCAGCTGAGCCTTCTGTCGCTCGTGACGGTGCTCTGCGCCAGCACCTCGCTTAGCGGATGCGGCGTTACGGACAACGTGCCTCAGGTCGCCATCGGGAAGCCGGCCCCCTCCTACGCCGCCGTCACTCTGGCGGGAGACTCGATCTCGCTACGCGACCTGCGCGGCCGCGTCGTGCTGCTCAATCTGTGGGCGACCTGGTGCTTCCCCTGTAGGCAGGAGATTCCGGAGCTCCAGGCGCTGCACGAACGTCTCGCGGAACGCGGGCTGGAGGTGGTGGGCGTCTCGGTCGACGCACGTGGCGCGCAGGAGCCGATACGCGAGTTCGCCGG
>CAZWSO010000103.1:0-8613 GCA_964636485.1 uncultured Gemmatimonadaceae bacterium | reverse complement strand
ACCACAAGGGCCCGATCCGAGCCCTGCTCGAGCAGAACGTTGTCAGGCTTGATGTCGCGATGGATGATTCCACGCGCGTGCGCATGGCCCAGTGCCCACGCCACTTCCTGAAGGATGCGCGCACCCTCATCGACCGGAAGCGGGCCGGTCCGGCGCAGCCGCTCGCCGAGCGTTTCGCCGGGCACGTAAGTCATGACGAAGAAGACGAGCTCGGCCCGCTCCTCCACGGCGTGGATCGGGACGATGTGCGGGTGCGAGAGGCCGGCGGCCATGCGCGCCTCGCCCACGAAGCGCGCTCGCCGCGCGTCGTCCTCGGCCAGCGAGGGCGGCAGCAGCTTGATCGCGACCAGACGGTCAAGCGCCACATCGCGCGCCAGAAAGACGATTCCCATCCCGCCGCGGCCGATCTCGCGGTCGAGCGAGTAGCGTCCGGCTACGGCGCGCTGGAGGGCAATGAACTCTGGCGAGAGGACCACGAGACCTGAGGGGCTGGGAGTCTGATGTCACGCTGAAACCAGCGCAATCCGATGTCGCCGGAGGCCAGCGGGTCTATCAACCTTGCCTGGCGCGGCACGCCGGTGCAAGCTGCAATCGTGATCGACTCATCGTGCGTGGCGAGATGACCAGGAGACGAAAAACGATGCGAGAACAGGTGACTTGGTGGGGACGCGGAATCGCGGGCGCCCTGCTCGGCGGCAGCGTGCTGGCAGGCTGCCTGCCGGATGGCACGTCGGTGCTCTGCACGATGTCGGTGCGCGAGCATCACACATCACCCGATGGCCGGTTCATGGCCGTCGTTTTCGATCGTGATTGCGGGCCGGCCGGCGCGAGAACGCAGCTCAGCATCGCACCGGCGGGCGGTACCATCCCCAACGCCCCCGCCAACGCCTTCATCGCGGATCGCCTCACCGTGCTCGACGTGGAGTGGCGCTCACCGCAGGAAGTGCTGCTCCGGGTTCCCGCCGCCGTACAGCCGGAACGGGCGGATTCGGCCGTGCTCGGCATCCAGCTTCAATACGAGGAGCGCCTGCCGGCAGCAGCGCGACAGGAGGGCGGAGCGTGAGGATGAGGAGCGACGGTAGCGTCGTCGCATTCCGGTTGCCGCAATGAGGGATTCCCGCTCCGCCGCCAGCGCCGTCGTGGGCGCGGCGGCTGGCATGCTCGCCGTGCGCGCCTTCGTGACGGAGCCGCGGCGCCTGGTTGTGCGGACGCACATAGTTCGTCTGGGTGTCGATGTGGCGTGCATCGCACGCATCGTTCAGCTCAGCGATCTGCACCTCCGGGGCATCGGTGTCCTCGAGCGGCGCGTACTGCACGCCGTCCGCATGGCCCGTCCCGATTTGATCGTCATCACCGGCGACGTGATCAACCACCGCCCGGCGCTGGGCGCGCTGCGACGCCTTCTGGACAGGCTGGCGGATCTTGCTCCTATCCTCGCCGTGCTCGGCAACTGGGATCGGTGGAGCGGCGTCTCGGTAAGTGAACTTCGCGATCTGTACGCCCGGTACGGCGGCACCCTGCTCGTCAACGAATCAGTCGTGGTGCCGGTGCACGAGACACGCATGCGCGTCACGGGTGTCGATGACCTCGTGACCGGAGCGCCGAGCGCGCGTGCCGGTCTGGAAGCGTCCGAGCCCGGAGAGATGCATCTGATACTGGCGCACTGTCCCGGCTACCGCGAGCGGCTGTGGCGCGAGGTCGCCGAGATGAGGCGAAGCGGAGGCTGGGGTGCTGCACCCGGGGATTCGGCAACCCCGGCGCTCATGATTGCCGGGCACACACACGGCGGCCAGATCCGGCTGCTGGGCGTAGCGCCGGTGCGTCCGCGCGGGAGCGGCCGCTACGTGTCCGGGTGGTACCGCGACGCGCGTCCCCACCTGTACGTATCGGCCGGGCTTGGCACATCAGGCATGCACGCCCGCCTTGGCGCGCCGCCGGAAGTGGCGGTGTTCGATGTCGAGCTGCCCGCTCGCTCCCAGGACACTCCCTCGCGCGGATGTCGCTGAAACGCTCCCCTGCTGGCAGCTTCCATCTCGCCGTTTCTTCCTCGCCCCAGCGCAGGAGCGGCTTGCGGCCGGTAACTTGGCAGCTCCTGGCTGCCAGCAGTTTGCTGGCGAGTTAAAGAAACAGCGAGCAATTTCGTGCGTACGACGAGGGAAAAGCGAACGAGCTGCTGACAGCTGCCGGACGCGTGGCCGGCTCGATGTCTGCAGTTCAGGCCTAGCCGAGCGTCGCGCCGGCGCGACCATATCGCGGAACATAAAGGGACATTGCCATGGGCAAGGGATCGATGAAGGAACTGATTGATGGACTGAACGAAGACCTGCGAGGGGAGTTTCAGGCGGTGATCATGTACCGACTGTTCGCGAGCATGGTGCAGGGGCCTTATCGCCAGGAGCTGCGCCAGTTCTTCGCCGCCGAGATTCCGGAAGAGCTGATGCACGCGCAGATTCTCGCGGACAAGGTTTCCGCGCTCGGCGGCACGCCGGCGGCGACGGCCGCGGACGTGACCGTTGTCGCGGAGCCAAAGCGAATGCTGGAGGTGGCGCTTGGGGCCGAGGAGGAGACGCTCGAGCGCTACGTCCGGCGGCGTAAGCTGGCCGAGGAGCTGGGCGAGTATGGACTCGCGGCCGAGTTTGACGACATCATTGCGGACGAGACGAAGCACCGGGACGAGTTGCGGCAGATGCTCGCCCGTTGGCCTTGAACACGGCGGTTTGCCGCAGCGGGGGGACGTCCAGCGTGAACGAAATACGCAAGCATAACGACTTGACACCGGCCGTGCAGCCGCGCCTCTGGCGGTCGGCGTCAAGCAAGGTGTTCGCCGGCGTCGTGGGAGGTCTGGCCGAACGGTTCAAGATGGATCCGGCGCTCATGCGCGTCCTCTACGCGCTGTTCACTTTCTTTTCGGGGTTCTTCCCAGGCGTTTTTCTGTACCTGCTGCTTTGGTACATCATGCCCGTCAAGGAGGAGTGACGGCGAAGCGCTACAACCGCGCCTACTTCAACCGGTGGTACCGCCGGCCTGGCTCAACGACGCACGCCGAGCTGCGCCGGCAGGTGAGCGTAGCCCTGTCGGTCGCGGAGCATTTGCTTGGGCACCCGGTGCGCAACGTGCTTGACGTGGGCTGCGGCGAGGGGCGCTGGGCCCTCGTGCTTCGCTCGATCCGGCCGCGGATACGGTACCTGGGAGTGGATCCGAGTGAGTACGTGGTGCGCCGGTTCGGGCGGTCGCGAAACATCGTACAGGGGGGTCTCGGTGGGCTGGCGCGTCTTTCGCCTGGGGAAGAGTACGATCTGGTGGTTTGCGCCGATGTGTTGCATTACGTGGGCGCCGCCGAAGTGATGCACGGGCTGCGGCAGATCGGCGGGTTGACGCGCGGAGTGGGCTACTTCGAGGTGTTCACCAGCGAGGACGAGTTCGGCGGCGACAGGATCGGCTGGCAGCGGCGGTCTGCGGCGTGGTACCGGCGTGCGTTCCTCGCGAACGGCCTGCTTCCATGCGGTATGCACTGCTACGCCGCACCACCGCTTCATGAGCACGTGGCGGCGCTCGAGCGTGGTCGGTGATCGGGTACCAGGGTACGAGCTGCGTGGAGGTTGGATGCCGGTATTCAGGAAGTCGGAGATGCGCACCGAGTGTGATGCCTGTGGCTACAGCTTCGATCTGACGCACGGCGGTGTATGCGGCCGTTGCCAGCGCATTCTCTGCTACACGCACCTGCATGGCTCCTGGTTCCATCGCATTCGCGTCGACATAGCCGGCGGGCAGGCGGTGTGCGTGGACTGCCGGAGCGGGCGTGCTGTCCGCACGCGCGATCCCGTGCCGAGCGAGCCGCGGGCAGGAGGGCCGTGAGGACGGCGCGTGCGCACGCAACCCGGTCGCCCGAACTGTCTGTGAGCGGCGGCGGGCGTGGGCCGCGGGGCGGGGACGCTGTCGTCCCGGTTTGCCTTTTGCAGCGCTTGTGAATATGTTCACAATAGCTCTGCCGGGCCTCCCGGAGAGCTCAACAACCCATTTCTGGTACGATCCGGAGGTTTGTAATGCGCTTTCTCGGACTGGCGCTTCTGGCCAGCGCGTTTGCCCTGACCGGTTGCCCGGGCGAGCGGCCCGCGACGACCAACGACACGCCTTCCGCCGCCCCCGGCGAGACCGCGCCTGGCGAGGCGGCGCCGATTACTGGCACGACCCACGTAGTGCGCATGGTCGGCGATGCGCAGGGATTCCGCTACGAGCCGCGGAACCTGACCATCCGCCAGGGCGACGGCGTGCGCTGGGAGATGGTCTCGGGTGGTCCCCACAACGTGAAGTTTCTGACTGGCCAGATTCCGGGCGGTGCGGAGTCTCAGCTGCTTGCCAACATGCCTAACCAGATGTCACCGCTCTCCAGTCCGTTCTTCATGAACGAGGGCGAGACGTACACCGTATCCTTTGCCAACCTGCCTGCCGGCGAGTACCACTACGAGTGCACGCCGCACGTGCAGATGGACATGTTCGGAGCGATCATCGTACAGCAGTAGGCGTACGGCCGGACGCTAATCGGGGCGGGGATCTCCGGTCTCCGCCCCGGTTTTCATCATGCCCCCGCGCAGGTGGTCGTTCTGCTTGCGCGGAGCACGACGCAGGAAGGATACTGCGTCATGACCGTGAACCATGGGTCGAGCGGCTGGGGAGCACCGCGGCGTGCCTGACGAACCCGACCGGCAACAGGACGCCGTCGCGATCCCGCGCACCCTTCAGGGAAGCGTGGCCTGGCTTGCCGCACGGGCACTGAACGTCCCACGCCGCCCCGTGCTCGTCGGCGTCTCCACCGTGCTCGTTTTCACGGGGGCGCTGGCCGGCCTCATGGCCATCCCCCACAGCGCCGCCCGCGCGGCCCGCGCGATCGCACCGCAACCTCACGAACGTCCCGATACGGCACCGCTGGTGGCGGTGGTGGAGCGCTCCCGCAGCGAGGTAGCGGTGGTGGAGGCGTCGCTTTCCTCTGCACGCGCGCTGATCGAACGGTGGGCGTCGCTCCCGCCCCCAGCAGCGGATACGCTTTCTCTCGATATGCGCTTGCGGCGCGATTCGCTGGAGCGGACCGCGGTGGGCCTGACTCAGCTCCGCGAGCGAGTCGAGACGGCCCCTCTGTTGGCATCCTATCGAGCACTTGCGGAATCGCCCGAGCTGCGCGGCCGCCCGCGTGTCCGACAGCTTCTCGACTCTCTGGCCGAAATCGAGCGCGCCCGCGAGCAGGTGGGTGGCAGAGGTGGCGTGGATCCGGTTTTTGTTGCCCTTACCGAGCGCGCGGCTGAGATCGGCCGCGAGATCCGGGGGATCGCGGAATCGCGCATCGCGGCGCTGGAGCGTGAGCTGGATCGGCTGCAGCCGCCACCTCCGCCGGCCCCTCCGCCTCCGCCACGCGTGGACACGCTCGAGCTCATTGCCCAGCTCGACACGCTGCGCCAGGCCCGGGAGATGGCGGAGCGCGGACTCGCGCGCGCCCGGATGATCCATGAACAGCTGGACCAGCGCGCGGAGCGCGCACGTGCCATCGCGTCCATCGGCGCTTCCCCATTCGCGATGTTCACGGCGGCGATGGTGCTCGGCATCTGCTTCGGCTTCGGCATCGCGTTCGCTGCCGAGCTGCGCTCGCCCCGCGTCGGAACGGCACGCGAGCTGGAGTGGCTGGCGGGGGCTCCGCTGCTTGCCATTATCCGTGACGTGGGCGATGAGCCGGAGCGCGCCCGCCGCCGCGCCGATCAGCTCATTCCACCGTTCATCCACCAGGGGACGGAGCTGTACCGCGATCTGTATGGACGTCTTGCCGATCGCGCTTACAATCTGCCGCCGACCACAGTGGTCGCGGACGATCCGATGATCAGCGCCGTCGTTGCTGCTAACGTCGCGGTCGCCTCGGCGCGGAGCGCGCGATCGACGATGCTCCTCGATGGCGACGGTGATACCAACGCGGTGGCCGCGGGGCTCGGCCTCGCTTCGAGCCCCGGCCTCTCCGATCTGCTCCACCGGCGATCCGAGTGGACTGACGCGGTAGCGACGGCACTGGTGGGGCGCGATCGCGTGCTGGACGTGATTCCCGCGGGCGCGCCGCTCACGCGCGAGCAGATGCTGGCGCTGCGCGAACCCTTCACCGGCGAAGTGGAGCACTTCCGCCGGCGGTACGACACCCTCGTCGTGAGCTTGCCGGTGCGGGAAGATGGTGCCGTGTCGCCGCTCGTTACCGCTCTTCCGCAGGCGCTCGTGTGCGCGCGAGCCGGGCGAACAACGGTCCGCGCGCTGCTTCGGATGCTCAGCGGGCTGCGTGACCAGGGGGTCATCGTACGCGGCGTGCTGCTGTGGGATGACGAGGATCCTGAGGCCATGTCGCCTTCCCGCAGCTCGCAATCCATGGTAATCGCGGCGACCGGCTGATCAGGCGTCGGCCATCACTTCCGCCGGCTGCATCAGGTGCGGAAGATCACGACGCAATCCCTCCGCCACCCGGTCAGCAAGCGCCATCACAGTCAGGTAGGGGTTGATTTCCACGGAGTCCGGAAAGAGGCTCGAATCGGCGACGCGCAGCCAGGGAATACCATGCACGACGCCCCATGCATCGGTAACCGAATCCGTGGAGTCGCGTCCCATGGCACAGCCTCCCATGAGGTGTGCCGCGGAAACGGAGATGGTGCCGGTGCGGAAATTCGCTGGTGAGATCAGCTCATCCAGTCGTGTTTCGTCGCGGCGCTCGATAAGCGGCGGATCGGCAGTAGGGGCGTGCACGCGCAGCGCACCGGCGGCGAAGAAGATGCGCGCCGACGCCCGGGTGGCGCGCACCAGCGATTCGATCACCGCCGGAGTGAAGTAGTAGTGCACCACCGGGCGGCCGCCGCGATCCACCGACACGCGGTTTCCAGGCACTGCCTTGTCACACGCCAGCACGAGAATCATCTGCAGCCGTGGGAAGGCCCGCATGAGCTGGCTGTGCGCCTCGCCGAAGCCCGTCATGTTCTTGGCGGTGGTGAAGGGAAAGTACATGCAGGTCTCGAGTACGAACCCCTCTTCCTCGGCACGGTCCATAAAGAAGCTCTTGGGGTGTCCGACGTCGTTCGTGATCGGCCGGTCGTGCTCCGCCACCAGGATGTGCGCCGGGTGGCAGGTGAAGCGCTCTCCGATTCGTGGCAGATGGTCGTCGAATTCCGATCGCAGGAGCAGAGCCGCCGAGCCGATGGAGCCACCGGCCGCGACGACTGTCCGCGCCTTGATTCGATACTCGCCCGGGGGCCATTCAGATGGCCGACCCTTCTCTCCGGGGAGCTTGTCCGAGACCTTCACCACGACAGTGCGGTGCTCGATCCGGAGCGCTGCGGCGCGAGTCACCACTTTCACGCCCTGCCGCTCGGCGGCCGGGAGTTGAACGCGGTTCGTACCCTGCTTGGCGGCATTAGGACAACCGAGATTGCACAGCGATGACCCACGACAACCTTTCACGTTCACCGGGAACTGCTCGGCGCGATAGCCCGCGCCGATGCACCCCTTCACGAAAAGAGAATTGTTTTCGTTTATCTCGCGATCAGCGAGCAGGTGAGCGCTGTTCTGCGTCGCGTACTTCGCCGATCGACGGGCGATGTCGGCGTGATCGAGTCCCGGCACATCCCAAGCGCTGATCACCCGTTCGGGAGCGGTGAGCGACGTGCCCGTGTAGACCACTGTCGAACCACCGTACGCGCGACCGAAGGCGAGCGTCATCGTACCGTCAGCGGTGAGAAAGCCGCCTCCATCGGTATAGAGCGCAGGGGCCATCTCGAGCTCTCGACCGGTGAACTCGTGATCATCGAGTCGCGCACCCTGCTCGAGGAGCAGGATGTGGTAGCCCTGTGTGGCGAGCGGTGCGAGCTCCGACGCAACCGCGCCGCCGCCGGCACCGGATCCGATGATGACGACGTCGTAGCATCGATCGGTCATTGGCGCGCATCCCAGCCGCGAGGGTTGGCGCGATAGCCTATCTCCGCGGCGGCAGCGGGGCGGGCGTAGTAGCCCATGAACACGAGCGTGCGAAGCCCCCACATTCCCCGGCGGAGGGCGAGCACGGGCGAGCGCTGAAGAGCGAGCAGGACAGTAGTTCGGCGCTCGACGTCCAGGGCGGAGAAGCGACGGCCGAAACGCCCTACAGGGAGAAGCTCAACCGCTCGGATGAAGCCGCCGAGCTGCCGCCGTAGCGCTGGCGGCCGTTCGGCGATCGCCCGCTCGACGATCGCCTCCAACTGGCTCCAGCCATCCTCGTCTAGCCGCGTCGCTTCTGGCACGATGGTGCTGGCGATCGCCCGGAATATTCGCCGCACCCCCGGCAGCATCGGCACGACCGAGTGGGTAGCCATGACTGATGGAGATGCAGGACAGAGGTCGGCGGGGCAAGGGGACGGGGCCTGGGGCCTGGGATTCCACTCCTGCGCCAACCCGCGGACTAGGCCGGGTGTCCCCTCGCTCCCGGTCCCTGCCGCGGCGGTGCCTCCCGTCCGACCGTGGGGCCTTTGCGCCTGGCTCCCGGTCCCTCGCCCATTCTGCTCGGCACTAGCTCCCCATACGGCCGATATCCAGTGCGCCTGACAACGAGCCAGGCAAGCACGGCGCCGG
>CAZWSO010000102.1:0-8646 GCA_964636485.1 uncultured Gemmatimonadaceae bacterium | reverse complement strand
AGCTGCACGCGTTCCAGCCGAAGTGGTGGAGCTCGTTGCCACCCTGCGGCAGCTCAGTCTGCCCAACGAGCCGGCCGTAGGAGGGGGATGTCCGATCGGTATCGACGACCCCGATGGCGTCGCGCTGGCCGTTGTCGCCGGAGGCTAGCAGCGCCACATAAGCGAGCTTCTCGGGTGACGCTTCGCCGGCAAGCTGCGCCGAGGCGTAGAACGTAGGATCGGGTCGGAATCGCGCCATGGCCGGCATCCCTCTGGTAAAGGTGTTTGTCAGTCCCTCTACCAGGAGTTGCGCGAAACGCGCAAATACCGGACACCGCCGCTCAGGGTTGCCCCGTACCCTCCCTCACCGGCACTCTGAGCGCGCCGGCACTCCCCCGGGCGAGTAAGCGGTAGCGCTCCGCCTCCTCGCGGTGCCCCCACGCATCGTGCAGCTCTGCCATCGTAGCGTGCAGCTCTCGGCCGATCTGCGCATCAACCGTCGTCTGCGCGCGCGCAACCGCCATCGCCCATTTCAGGAGAGAATCAGCGGCTGTAAAGTCACCGCGGCGGATCTGGAGCTGCGCACGCCGGCGGAGCGTTCTCGCCACGAGCAGGTGCTCCGGACCAAGGCGGTCAATGCGGATGGCGAGCGCCACGCTTAGCAGGGAGTCGGCCTCTGAAAGCCGTCCGGCGTCGATGAGCACGGCGGACAGCGCGGTGAGCGTTCCGGCATAGCTGGGGTGCGTCTCGCCCCGCGTCCTCCGCTGGAGCTCAGCCATCGTTCGGAACGCCGCCTCCGAGTCGGCAAGGCGTCCGCTCCGGTGAAGCAAGCCGGCAAGGTGCGCGAGCGCGGCCGCCGACCGCGGATGCTCCTCGCCGTACACCCGCCGCTGCACAGCCTGCACATCGCGGAGCGCACTCTCCGCCTCGTCCCAGGCGCCCCGTCGCTCGAGCAGCCGGGCAAGCCCATAGAGTGCCTCCGCCGTGTTGTTGTGGTCGGGCGCAGTAGTGGCGCGCTGCATCTCCACCGCCCGGCGATAGAGTGCCTCCGCCTCGGTCCAGCGCAGCGAGTCGGTCTGAAGCAAATCCGCGAGTTGAAGCAGATCGACAACGATGTCGGATGCAGCACCCCTTGCGCCCTGCCGAATCTGGAGCGCCTCTCGGAAAGCGCTTTCCGCACCGATCAGATCACCGCGCTGCCGAAGGATGGATCCCAGCTGTGCCAGACTCCCGATAACCAGTGGATCCTGCCGCCCCGACGCCCTACGCCGCTCGAGGGCATCCCGCGCCAACTGCTCGGCACTGGTTAAGTCCCCGCGTTGCACGGCAAGACTGGCCAGTGAGCCGATCGTAGCGGCGAGCGCCGGATCGCTGTCGCCGAGCGTTCGGCGCTGTGTGGAAAGTGCGCGCTCCAGCAGTGTCTGTGCGCTGTCGTATCGGCCGAGCTGTCGCTCGACATCGGCAAGTCGGGCCAGCGTGCTCACGACATCTCCATGATCGGCACCAAGGTGCGCCACCTGGAGCTCGAGCGCGCGCTCCAGCAGCCGCTCTGCTGGCTCGTACTCGCCGAGGCTCAGGTGCACGCGGCCCAGCACGCCGAACAGGCGAGCCTGGACGTCGGGCTCTCCGGCAAGCTGTTCGGCTCGCTCCGTGCCGCGGCGCAGCAGCTCCCGGCTCGTGATCTCGACGCCGGCACGCGCTTCCGGATCGCTCGCCTCGAACAGCCCCAAAAGAAAGGACGTGACCTCCTCCGACTCGCGAAGCGCAACCTCGGCGCGGTCGCGCTCACGGCTCGCGATGCCAGCCTGCCAACCGGCGACGGCGGCTCCTCCCAACAGCGAAAGAGCCACCACGGCGGCAGCAGCAGCAGCCAGCCGGTGGCGCCGAATGAACTTTCCGGCCCGATACCTCCGGCTGCCAAAGTGCGCCACTACCGGCAGCCCGTCATGATAGCGCTGCAAGTCGGCGGCAAGCAGATCCGCCGATCCGTACCGCCGCGCCGGCTCCTTGCGCAACGCCATCATGACGATGGCATCCAGATCGCCGCGCAGTTCGCGACTCAGCCGTTCCGGGGACGTATCTCGGGCGGTGCTTACGGAGGCGGGCGTGAGCTCGCTGGCCGCGGAGTCCGCACGAACCCTGGCTGCGCGAAGGACGGCGGTACTCGGCCGATCCGGTTCGCTTTCGCAGATCTCGCGAGCCAATACGGCCGGTGAGTCCGTA
Organism: uncultured Gemmatimonadaceae bacterium; assembly: GCA_964636485.1. Taxonomy (GTDB): domain Bacteria; phylum Gemmatimonadota; class Gemmatimonadetes; order Gemmatimonadales; family Gemmatimonadaceae; genus CAYXRS01. The sequence continues at coordinate 6,444 of CAZWSO010000102.1, read as the reverse complement.
TCCGGGACGTGTGGCCGACGCGCAGTGAGCAACTCGTACAGCACCACACCGAGCGCGTACACGTCGCTGGCCGTGGTGAGCGACTCGCCACGCAGCTGCTCCGGGCTGGCGTACTCAGGAGTGAGCACGCGGAAGGCCGTACGCGTTTCCGGGATATCCATGGCGCTCATCGCCGGATTGAGAAGCTTCGCGATGCCGAAGTCGAGCAGCTTTACCTTGCCATCGGTCGTAATGAGAATGTTGCTCGGCTTGAGGTCGCGGTGTATCACCAGATTGCGGTGCGCGTGGTGCACCGCCGCGCAAGCGTCACGGAAGAGACGCAGCCGCTCATCGATGTTCAGGCGGTGCCGGTCGCAATACGTGGTGATCGGGAGCCCGTCCACGTATTCCATGACGAGGTACGGGAGCTCGCCGTCGGTGACGCCACCGTCCAGCAGCTGGGCAATGTTCGGGTGTTCGAGTGACGCCAGGATCTGCCGCTCGGCCAGAAAGCGACGGTGCAGCTCCTCGGCATCGGGGCTCGCGCGCAGAAGCTTCACTGCCACGCGACGCCTGAACTGCCCGTCGTCGCGCTCGGCGAGATAGACGACACCCATGCCTCCCCGCCCAACTTCGCGAAGGAGGCGGTATTGCCCGATACGTCGCCCCCGCATCGGATTATCTATCAACGAGGCACCGGCGCCGACGGCATCGGCCTCCAGGATTCCATCGGCCCGCTCGTGCGCACGCAGCAGCGTCTTCACCTCCGCGAGCAGCGCCTCGTTACCGCCGCAGTGGTCGCGAAGCCAGCTGGCACGCTCCTCGGCCGGCAGCTCGAGCGCGGCCTCGAACAGCTCTTCGACATCGTGCCGGTCGGGTGCCATCCGTTCTCCTGGGGCGCAGGAAAGGATCCAGGGGAGGTGCGCGCAGGGCGCTGGCTCCAATAGGTGCAGGAGAGCGGTGGCTGGTCAAGGGGCGTGGGGCCACCTTCGCCGTGCGTGGAGCGTCACCTGAGCGGGCTGAAGGCAGAACGGCCACCATGCGGTGGCCGTTCTGCCTTCTACTCGGTTCATGCAGCGCACGCTCCCGCGGTTACCGGGTGGCGAATGCGGCGCCCAGTTCGCCGCGCCAGATCGCGGTTCCCCCGGGAATCTCGCCCGGGTATGCCACCGTACGGCCGTCCGCTGAAAGCTCGTAGCCCCACTTGAGCGACGGATCGTCGCGCGTGACCACTACAGGCAGATCTCCCTCCCTGATCGGGACGTGCAGAATGTGCGACTGCACGCCTATCCCGTAGCCCGCCACCATCACCAGGCCGGAGTTGTCAGGTAGCCACCGCAGAAAGTAGTAGTACAGCGCGCCGGTCTCGATCAGCCGCGGTGTGGCACGCTGTCCCGGCGCAGGGACATCCAGTGCCATGATGCGCGCGGTGCTACGGTCACGATCAGCGGGCCAGTGCGAGGCAATGCGCCGACCATCCCAAGACCAGGCGATTTCGGCGCCTCCCGTTCCAGCCGCCGCCACGATCACTCGCGGTGCGGCCGTTGGACCGTCGGCGAGCATCAGGAACGACGAGTCGTCGCGTACAGTCCACCAGGCCACGCGTTCACCATGAACAGCGTAAGAACTTCTGCCCAGCGTCGAAGCGGGAAGAGAGCGAATCACGCGCGAGTCGCCTGATCCACTGGCCGACCGCACTTCGATCTGGTCACCCTTGCGCTCCGCGAACAGGAAGCGGTTACCTTGACGCCACACCCCTCCAGGACCGCTCACGGTCGTCCCGGAACCACGCAGCATCCCCTCGGAAAGCACGGTCTGCTGCTGGCTCTCCAGATCGAACGCCACAAGTCGGTATGCGTCGCTCCCCCGAACTGGCACGGCGAAGCCAACTACGTTCCCGACGGCGGTAAGAAAGGTGCTCCCGGGCACGTCCACGGGCATGACGACCGTTCGCGGCGTACCGCCAGACACCGGACCGATCACGACTGCACGCTTCTCATCCACCAACGTCTCAGCGATTACCGCCGATCCATTCGGCGTCCAGCCAAGGGGCCAGTCGTATGCGTGCCCCCTCGTCACCGCGCGGTACTGCCCTCCCTGAACTGGAACGACGCGGATCGCCGCAGTGGTCTGATTCTCCATCAACAGCACGCCGCGCCCGTCAGGAGTGAAAGCCACCGGACGCTTTCGCCCCTCGATCGGGATGTTCGCGATCGGTCGCCCGCTCGGATCGTGAAGCGTCATGCGCGGTGGCCAACCTCCGCCGTCCTCCGTAGTGAGGACGTGGCCGCTGTGGGCAATGGCGCGTACGGTTTGGGGGACACGGAACATCTCACGAGGTGTGCCGCCTGTGGCGCCGATGCGGGTGATTATGCGGTCATTCGACCCAACGGCGCGGATCGAGTAATAAATCGACTGTCCGTCGCCCGACCAGGTCGGTCCAAAAATCCATAGATCATGGTGGGCGATGAGTCGTGCATTGCCGCCAGCTGCTGGCATCACCTTCAGGCGAAAGTTCTGACCATCATGAGTAACGTACAGCACCCATCGCCCATCCGGTGACGGTTTAATAGCGCCATTGGTGGGATCGAGCGTCAGCTGTCGCGGCTGCGCCGTCGCTCGGCCCGTCGCAGGATCCATCGGGAGCACCATGCCGTACATCTTCGGCTCTCCGCGGGAGGGGCGGTTGGACGGGAAGAGAATGCGGTCTCCGCCCGGCATCCACGTCGGCGCGCCATCGAAGTGCCCTGGTGATGTGAGCCGCGATGGCGTGCCGCCCGCCGCTGGGATAATCCAGAGGCTCGACTCCTCCGGATTGTGCATCACCGAGAAGGCGAGCCAGCGCCCGTCGGGCGAAACGGCGGGGTTGCTGATGTCCATCGTGTCGCTGCCGAAGACGCGCGTGTACGTCGGCTCAACCGTGGTGGCTTGCTGCGCGCTACCTGTTGGCGCGTAGGTGAAGAGAAGGAGAAGCGGGACTGCCGAATGCGCCCACCGGCGCCAGCTATTGGCTTGCATCTGCCACCTCACATGCTGGGAATTGTTCTGGGATGACGGCGCGCCATCCGCCAGACGTCGCTGCCTCAGGTCAATGTCCGCGCCACGCCGACATAAGCTCTAAATGCCTGATATAAAGTGACTTGTAGCGATCGCCTTCGGCTGTGAGGGCGGCCCCTGCGCTACGAAACAGGGCCGGTGGCCTCGAATTCCGAGGCCACGATCTCGTGCCGCTCCATCAGCCGGTCGAAACGGGCCCGCGAGATCCTCAGAAGCCGGCTTGCCATCCGCTTATTCCCCTTTGTCTGGCGGAGAACCCGGACCAGGTGCGCTCGCTCCGCGGCAGCGAGCGATATCTCCTGCGCCGCGTCCGCTTCCCCTCGGCGCCCATCGCCGTCGGCATGTCCAAGAGAGAGATGCTCGAGGGCGATCACGGGACCTCGAGACACGACGATCGCCCGATTGAGCACGTTCTCCAGCTCCCGCACGTTGCCTGGCCAGTCGTACGACTGAAGCGCCTCCATCACGGCGTCCGGAACGATGACCTGTTCGCTGTGCAATTCGCGACCGATTCGCGCAATGAAGTTTCGTGCAAGGAGAGGAATGTCACCACGGCGCTGGCGCAGCGGAGGCACGCGAATCTCGACCACACGCAGCCGGAAGTAGAGATCCTCCCGAAAACCGCCCTCCCTTACCATTGCCTCGAGGTCGCGGTGCGTAGCCGCGATCACGCGCGCCTCCGCATGCCGCGTCCGGTCCGAGCCTACGGGAAGGAACTCGCGCTCCTGGAGGACGCGCAGCAGCTTTCCCTGAAAGGCCAGAGATGTGTCCCCGATTTCATCCAGGAAGATCGTTCCTCCTCCGGCGCGCTCGAAGTGTCCGCGTCGGTCCTGCACCGCACCGGTAAATGCACCACGGACGTGGCCGAACAGCTCGCTCTCGAGCAGCGGCTCCGGAATGGCAGTACAGTTCACGGCGATGAACGGCTCGCTCGCGCGATCGGAGTTGAAGTGGATTGCGCGCGCGATCACCTCCTTTCCCGTCCCCGTTTCCCCGCGAATGAGCGCCGGTGTCCGGTTGGTGGCGAGCGCGCCGATCAACTTGTAGATCTCGATCATTGCGGGGTCACGTCCCACCAGCCGGTCCAGCGCGTACGGTTCCGCGGCTTCACCGGCCAGATGCTCCACCCTCCGCTGCAGCGCCCGATCACGGAAGCAGCGCTCGAGCAGGAGATCGATCTGATCGAGATCGAGCGGCTTGACCAGATAATCATAGGCGCCGCTCTTCATCGCACCGATCGTCGTGGTCATGTCCTCATGAGCGGTAATCACGATGACCGCCGTGTCCGGAGTCGTCTCCTTCAGGAGCGCGAGTAGCTCGAGTCCGCTCAGCCCTGGCATCCGCACGTCGGTTATTACGACCGCCGGTTCTACCTCACGCAGGCACCGCAGCGCATCTTCGGCGGTCGCCGCCGTGGCTACCTGATAACCCAGGCCGCCCAGGTGACCCATGAACGTCTCCCTGATGGACGCATCGTCGTCGACCACCAGAATGCGGCGACTCACGCCGGAGCTCCGCCGGTGATCACGGGAAGAACGATGCGGAAGGTGGTGCCGCCAGCCGCCGAGTCCTCGAGCGCAAGGAGGCCACCGTGCTCTTCGATCGTGCGGAGAGTCATCGCCAGCCCCAGACCGGTTCCGTCGGGTTTGGTGGTGAAGAACGGACGGAAAAGCCGCTCCTGATCCGCCTCGGCTATGCCGTGGCCAGTGTCCGCAATGCGAAGTACCATGGTGCCGTCGGCGCGTCCGCCGTCGATGCGCAACGTGCCGCCTTCCGGCATCGCTTCCAGAGCATTTACGATCAGGTTGAGCAACGCTCCCCGCATCTGCTCCTGATCGCAGGGAATGACCGCGTCATCATCCCGCAGCGCAACATCCAGGCGTACGCCGCGTCTTTCCGCTTGCGGCCCGATCACGTCGAGCGCATCCTGAACCAGCGCGCGTGCCGTGCACGGCTGACGCTCCGCCGACCGCGGTCTCCCCAGGTGAAGGACGCCGCGGACGATCCGCTCGAGACGCGCCGCTTCCTGGAGCGAGATGCGCACTGGCTCTTCAGCTTCCGCCGGCATACGCCCCGCTTCCGTAAGCCGCGCCAGGCGCTGCTGGTTCAGCTTGACCGAGGTGAGCGGATTACGGATCTCGTGCGCGATCTCGGCGGAAAACTCGCCGATGGCGGCCATCTGGCGGCTGCGCTCCACCTGGCGGATCATGTCGCGCAGCTCAGTCGTCATTAACTCGAAGGCACTCGTCAGCCGTCCCACTTCGTCGGCTGCCGGGGGCGGCAACGGCGGGGAGAAGTTGCCGCGTCCCACTTCGTCCGCCGCAACCGTGAGTGCGTCGAGCGAGCGAGTCGCGCGACGAACGGCGGCAACGAAGGTAAGCATCACGATGAGAGTTACCGAGAGCACCAGCGCGATGTTGATCACGCGCGCCCGCGCGAACGGTGCACCGAACTCGTCGGCCGATCCCGTCGCCAGCACGGTCCACGGAGGTGAATCGATCACCACAGCGGTGGCGATGCGCAGTGAATCTCCCACGCGATATCGGAGCGGCCGTACGGCGTCCGCGGCGCTCTCAGGAAGCGTCGACCCGTCCGCGAGCAGTTCACCGGCCGGACGCCCCGCCATCGCGTGGCGTGGATGGTGTAGAATGCGATCCGCCGCCCGGTCCACGACTACGCTGTATCCCGCCGAGCCAAATCTCGCGTCCAGTGCCTCGCGTGGGAGCAGCGAGGCGAGCCTCGGTCGCGCCACTACTGTGCCGAGTCGACGCCCTGTCGTCCAGTCGAGGATCGCATGGTCCGCCAGGACCGCCGGCTCACGCGCGCCATCCCCAAGCAGCGCCCCCACCACTCGGCGATCGCCAAATCCAAGGAAGACCGCTCCCGTGCTGTCGCGCAACTCCACCGCGTAGTACGCGGGCGCAAGGTGCTGCCACACCTCAGTCAGGTAGTCTCTGGCAGCGAGCAGATCCGCATCGGCACCGCCGGCTTGACCGGCCAGGAGGCGCTGCGTCTCCGCGTTGTCGGCCAGCAGCATCAGGTCAGATCGAAGCACCGCGTAACGCCGCTCGATTTCCCCTGCGGCGTGCGTGGCGATAATCCCCGTCTGCGTGGCCACAAGCGACTCGAGTGCGCGACGGGACTGGATATAACTCAGGAGCCCGATCGCGACGAGCGGCCCCACGGCCAGGGCGACAAACAGCACGAGGAGCTTGGCGCGAAGCGACATGCGTGGCTCCCTACGAGGTGACACACCTTAAGGTAGGATGCCGCGCCGGGGCGCGCCATGCGGCCGTGAACGGGTATGTTGTCGCTCGAGGGCGCTCCCGCCACGTCAATTCGGACCGCCGCGACTACCGGACGTGCAAAACCCCTCGGTCGCGGCACGCCGCACCCAAGGGGTTTCGA
>CAZWSO010000101.1:5644-8766 GCA_964636485.1 uncultured Gemmatimonadaceae bacterium | reverse complement strand
AAGAAGGAGCTGAACATCGTCTCCACCTCCTCGCCCACCGGCACTCAGTTCCTCCAGGCAGTGGGGAGCGCCGAAGCAAGCCTTCGGGCAAAGCTCATCGGCATTACCAACGGATTCCACAAGGATGAGGTGGTGCTCTGCACCACGGGTGACGGCACCACCAGCGAAGGGGAGTTCTGGGAATCGCTTAACACCGCCGCCAACCTCAGGCTGCCGGTCGTCTACCTGGTGGAGGACAACGGCTACGCGATCTCGGTGCCCGTAGAGGTCAACACGGCCGGCGGGAGCATATCGAGGCTGGTGGCGTCCTTCCCGGGGCTGCTCGTGCAGGAGGTTGACGGCTGCGATCTGGTGGCCAGCCACAAGGCCATGACGAAGGCGGTGGAGCACGCCCGCGCGCGGAAAGGTCCGGCGTTCGTCCACGCCCACGTGATCCGCCCGTACTCGCACTCCCTTTCCGACGACGAGATCATGTACCGGCCCCCGGAAGAGCGGGAAGCCGACGCCGCGCGCGATCCGGTAACGTTGTTCCCGCAATGGCTCGTCGAGCAGCGCCACGCGACCGAGGAAGAGCTGCAGACCATCCGCGAAGAAGTGGACTCCGAGGTGCAGGCAGCCACCGACGACGCACTGGAGCAGGAGCAGCCCGGCCCTGAAACCGTGCACTTTGCCGTATACTCGCCCGACGTGGATCCCACGGCGGAGTACTTTGACACCGAGGACGATCCTCAGTTCAGTGGCGATCCCACCACCGTGGTGGATCTCCTCAACCGCTGCATGAAGGACGAGATGCGGCGTGACCAGAAGATCCTCGTCTTCGGCCAGGACGTCGCCGACGTTTCCCGCGAGGCCTACCTGGACCAGGTCAAGGGAAAGGGCGGCGTGTTCAAGGTTACCTGGGGGCTGCAGAAGGAGTTCGGCGGCGCACGCGTCTTCAATTCACCGCTGGCGGAGGCGAACATCGTCGGCCGCGCCATCGGCCTGGCGATTCGCGGGTTCAAGCCGGTGGTCGAGATCCAGTTCTTCGACTACATCTGGCCTGCGTACATGCAGCTACGTGACGAGCTGGCCACCATGCGCTGGCGCTCGAACAATGCCTTTGCCGCGCCGCTGGTGGTTCGGGTGACCTACGGTGGCTACATCCGCGGCGCGATCTACCATTCCCAGACCGGTGCGTCGCTCTTCACGCACTGTCCGGGTTTGCGAGTGGTTTGCCCGGCCACCGCGCTCGATGCGAACGGCCTGCTGCGCACCGCCATCCGCTGCGATGATCCGGTCATCTTTCTCGAGCACAAGCACCTGTACAGACAGACATACAATAAGGCGGTGTATCCTGGGTCGAACTTCATGGTCCCATTCGGCAAGGCGAAGGTGGTGCGCGAGGGAACAGACATCACCGTGGTCACCTACGGCGCCACCGTGCAGCGCGCCTTCACCGCGGCCAATCAGATCGCGGAACAGCAGGGACTGTCCGTCGAGGTTATCGACCTTCGCTCGCTGTCTCCCTGGGATCGGGATGCGGTATTCGCCTCGGTGCGAAAGACGAACCGCGTCGTGGTCGCATACGAGGATTCGATTTCCTGGGGGTATGGCGCGGAGATCGCGGCGGCCATAGCCGACGAGTGTTTCGCCTGGCTCGACGCGCCAGTGGCGCGCGTCGCCAGCACGGATACCTTTGTGGGGTACGCCCCGCGTCTCGAGGATGCGATCCTGCCGCAGGTGGACGACTTCAAGCGGGCGTACGAGCGGTTGGCGCAGTACTGATCGCAGCTCGCCAAGCGCCGGAGTGAATCCGGGCTCCCGTGCGCGAGCGATGTCGCGCTCCTCCAACTCACTTTCAACCCCACAGCCTATGAGACGCTCGCTTCGATTGCTGTTCGCCGCCGCCGCGCTGGTGATGGTGGGATGCGTGGGAGAGCTGGCGGATCTGGTCTCACTTCAGCGCGAGCTGCTCAATTCGCATCCGGGGACGGACATCACGGTAACTGTGCGGGAGCGAGGTCACCTTCGGATCAACATGCGCAACTCCAGCGCGGCCGAACTTTCCGAGGTGGAACAGGAAGCTATTGCGCGGGCGATCGGGAAACTGGCGCTCGAACACTATTCGGGAGCTTCGCGACTCTCCGAGATCTCGATCGTTTTCGGCACGATCGACCGGACCGGACCACTCGGGATCACGACGGATCTGGACAGCTACTCCTATACTCCCGATCAGCTCGCCGACAGCGCGCCGTCGCCTCCCTCGGACGTGGTGGAAGCGTCGCCGGTTGCATCCTGAGCACCGGTGACGGGCCCCCTTCACCAACGGCACGTCGCCCGATCCGGCGCACGCCACAGAGTCCATGCGGACACGCTGGTGAGTGACGCATGCTGACACCGTGGGTCAGAATCCTCCTCTTCGCCACCGTTGCAATTACCCTGGCGGAGTGGCTGTTCGACGTGGACCGACTGCTGCTCGCCTTCACTCCAGTGCTCGCGGGTCGGCGCCCGTGGACGGTGTTCACGTACATGTTCGTGCACGGCAGCCTCCTGCATCTGTTCTTCAACATGATCGGGCTTTTCTTCTTCGGGCCCCGACTGGAGTATCGGCTTGGAAGCACGAACTTCGTGGCGCTCTACTTCGTGAGCGGGCTGTTCGGCGCACTCCTTTCGCTGTGGAACTTCTACACGCCGATCATCGGCGCCTCTGGCGCGGTGTTCGGGATCCTGTTCGCCTTCGCACGCTACTGGCCGCATGAGCGCATTCTGATTTGGGGCGTGCTGCCGGTGGAGGCGCGCACACTGGTGCTCGTCCTCGCCACGATCTCGCTCCTTCTGGGCCTGCGAGGTGGCGGCGGCATCGCTCACTTCGCGCACCTCGGCGGCTTTCTTGGCGGTTACTTGTTCCTCAAGGTGATGGAGAGGCGCTCCCCATCTCGCCGGTTTCGAAAGCAGGCAACGGGCGCTATTCGTTCGAACGCCGGACCCGGGGACCTGGAACGCTGGTCGGCGATCAGGCGCGAGGGGCTGCATGAGATCAACGTTCGGGAGATCGATCGCCTGCTCGAGAAGGCCGGCAAGCACGGTCCGCAGAGTCTCACCGCGGACGAACGCGCGTATCTCGATCGAATGAGTTCCTGAGC
>CAZWSO010000101.1:0-5544 GCA_964636485.1 uncultured Gemmatimonadaceae bacterium | reverse complement strand
CGCAGAGTCTCACCGCGGACGAACGCGCGTATCTCGATCGAATGAGTTCCTGAGCACCTTCCTCCCTCTCCCTGCTCTCCCCTCCCCCCTCCCCCCGTCCCCCCAAGTCCCCAGGAACTTGAGCGCGACTGCGGCACTACCAGAACCCAGGTCCGCGCCGGACGCCGATCGGCTCCCTCGCCGCGTTGGTGCATGGAGCGCCGCCGCGGTCGTTGTGGGAATGGTTATCGGCAGCGGCATCTTCCGCGTGCCAGGCGCCGTCGCCGGCGAAGCCGGCAGCATCGTCCCCATACTCGGCCTCTGGACACTCGGCGGCGTGATCGCGCTGTGCGGCGCGCTCGCACTCGCCGAGCTGTCCACGATGTTTCCCCGCGCCGGAGGGCAGTACGTCTTCCTGCGAGAGGCATACGGGCCAGGCGTCGCCTTCGTGTTCGGGTGGACTTATCTGCTCGTCACGCCGGCCGCCTGGGCGGCCGTCGCGCTCATCTTCGCGACGTATCTGGGTCACTTCGTTCCCCTCGGTGACCTCGGCATACGCTTCGTCGGTGCCGCGCTGATCCTCCTGCTCACGCTCGTGCACTACCGTTCCGTGCTGCTCGGCGCCTGGATCCAGAATTTGTCGACGGCGGCCAAGGTGATCGCGCTGATCGGTCTCGCGCTCGCGATCTTCATCCTCGGCACGCGCGGCGGCGGCGCGTTCGGCGCCGCGTCGGCGCAGCCATCGGGAGGAGCGGCGCCCATGGGGATCGCGTTGATCGGCATCCTGTTCGCCTATGATGGATGGGCTGCGTCCACTTCGCTCTCCGGGGAGGTGCGCGATCCCGGCCGCAGCCTGCCGCGCGCACTCATCGGCGGGATGGCCACGGTGGTGGCGGTCTACATCCTTGTGAACGCGGCGTACCTGTATGCGCTGCCGATCGCGACGATCGCCGCGTCGCCACTCGTAGCTGCGGATGCGGCAACGCAAGTGATCGGCGGAGGCGGAGCGGCCCTCGTCGCCGCGCTCGTGGTGCTGTCCACATTCGGCGCAATGAACGCTATCGTGATGTCCGACCCGCGCGTCTTCTTCGCAATGGCCAACGACCGCCTCTTCTTCCGTGGTCTGTCGGCGGTGCATCCGCGCTTCCTCACTCCTCACCGCTCGATCGTCTTCACGGGCGCCCTGGCGCTCCTGTACGTCTTCATCCGAACCTTCGAGCAGCTCGCCGAGGCGTTCATAGTGGGAGTGTGGCCGTTCCTGGCGCTGATGGTCGCGGGAGTGGTCGTTCTGCGACGGCAGCGCCCGGAGCTCGACCGCCCGTACCGTACTTTCGGCTATCCTTTCACCCCTCTTCTCTTTCTGCTCGCGTCCGTCCTGCTCATCGGCAACGCGCTTGTCGAGCATCCATCGACGACTCTCCTCAGCTTCACGATCACGCTTCTGGGAATTCCGGTGTATCTCCTCTGGCGGCGCCGTTCCGGAGTCCATAACCCTTAGCGGTTCCCTGGTCGCCTTCCCCAGGGGAAGGCTGGACCGCGGGCTCCGCCGGGGATAATGTCTCTGTCCCTGTCGCGTCCGAGGGCGCGGCGTGCTACCAGAAGAGGAGGCACCAATGACAGCCACGCAAACAACTACCGACCTCAGATCTGCCATCGATAAGGGGAATCGCCAACTCATCGAGGCGCTCTCCAATCGCGACATCGCGATGATTCGGGAGTGCTACACGACCGATGCGCAGGTGCTGCCGGCAGGTTTCGACATCGTGAGTGGGAGGCAGGCCATCGGTGAGTTCTGGAGTGGAGCACTCGCCGCGGGCGTCGCGAGCGCGAAGCTGGAAACGCAGGAGCTGGCCGAGGGCGGCGACAGCGCTTGGGAGGTCGGGCGCTATCGGCTGCACGGGGCGGATGGGGGACAGGTGGATCACGGAAAGTACATCGTGATCTGGAAGCAGGAGGGCGGCAAGTGGAAGCTGCACCGGGACATCTGGACGACAAGCGTTTCGCAGCCTGCGTGACCGAATGACGTTGTCCGGCAGCGGCCGCTTCGCCTCGCTCGCCACGTGCGGCGTCGTCATGGCCGCTGCCTGCGCAACCTCTCCACGTGCCGTGCCGGCACCACAGCCGGAGGAGCCAGCGGCATCCGTTGCCGTCGACGCTCTGGACACGTACTGGACGAACTTCCAGGTGCACTGTGGACGCGCCTTCCCCGGCCGTCTTGCGGTGGAACCGCCGGGCGACGACATGCTCAGCGGCGACGAGTTGCTGGTCGCGCACTTCCGCGATTGCACCGATCGCGAGATGAAGATCGCCTTTCACATCGAGCGCGATGGCGGCGCCAGCTGGGATCGGTCACGCACCTGGGTGCTGCGGCGAATCGGCAATCAGATCGAACTGCGACACGACCATCGGCACGAGGATGGTACGGCAGACGAGAGCAGCTGGTACGGTGGCTTCACGCAGACGCCAGGGACCGCCAACCGGCACGAGTTCGAGTTCATCGATGCTGCGCCAATGCCGGGCGTGTGGCGCGGGTGGCGGCTCGAGATCGAACCGAACGTACGGTACCGCTACGGCACCGTACGTGATGGCGAGTGGCGCTGGCGTGTGGATTTTGATCTCTCCTCCAGTATCGCCCTTCCGCCGCCGGCGTGGGGTCATCCCGCGCCAGGGGATACGGCTCGCCGCGCCCAGGCCCCCGCTGCCGCTGCCGCTGCCCCCGGACCGCCGGCCACCGACATTCATCTGGTTCCGCTCGGCCGCCAAGATGGACTGTTGACGTTCGGCGTGCCACGCAACATCACCGAACGGGCGGGCTACGACAATCAGCCGTCGTTTACACCTGACGCCGCCGCGATCCTCTACACATCTGTTCGCGACGACGGGCAGGCTGACATCTACCGTTACGAAGTCTCCAGCAACCGCACCACGCGGGTAACCGCCACGGCCGAGAGCGAGTACTCGCCAACGGCGATGCCGGGCGGCGAGGGCATTTCGGCCGTACGCGTGGAGCTCGACTCCACTCAGCGACTGTGGCGCTTTCCGCCAGACGGCGGAACACCATCGCTGATTCTCGAGCGTATCGCTCCCGTGGGTTATCACGCGTGGGGTGACGAGAACACGCTGGCGCTGTTCGTGCTCGGTGCGCCGCCAACGCTTCAGCTTGCCGACACGCGCACCGGCAGCGCGCGCGTTATCGCCAGCGACGTCGGCCGCGCCATGCAGCGTCTGCCCGGCACCGACACCATTGCCTACATGGTGCGCGTGCCACCCGCACAATGGCGCGTCACCGGTCTCGATTTCCGCACCGGCGGGTCGCGCCACATGACCGTGGCTCTCGAGGGAAGTCAGGATTTCGTGTGGATGCCCGATGGCTCGCTGCTCATGGCGCGGGAGAATACCATCTACGCCTGGCGGCCAGGTGATGAGGGCTGGACTGCGATGCACAGCTTCGACGCGCCCACCCTTCAGAGGATCACGCGTCTTGCGGTGGCGCCCGATGGAAGTTGGTTGGCGGTGGTGGCGGAGAGATAGCGCGGCCGACGCGCCGTCAGACCTCGCCTTGCACGGACCCGCTGGGAGCACGCCGGCCACGGCCAGCTCGCACCCCCTCGATGGGGACTTCCAGAAGCGAGCTGGCTGGTCGACTCTCGACCCTACCTCGTCACATCCACGGCTCGTCCGCCGATGGGCCGTAGATGGATGGGACCTTCCCACCGGCCATGCGCAGATAGATGGAGAACTGCCCACGATGATGGATCTGGTCATGCAGCAGGAACCAGAGGAGCTGCATCCGCGAAATGTCGCCCATTGTCTTGGGGCCGGTAAAAAACTTCACCGTCTCATTCAACTTGTCGTCGGGCGTACGCCGAACCAGATCGCCGAACTCACGATGCACGTTCTGAAGCGCGCTGAGGATCTCATCCCACGATTCCGGAGCGGCTGGCGTGTCACCGGGAGGGACACCTTTGGCGAAAGCATCGTTGAACACCATATCGCCCAGTCCACGTTCGATCACGAAGACCCACGCTAGCTCGCGCGCCGTCTTGCACATCTCCTGCGGCCGCAGGTCGAGCTTGTCAGGTGGATAGGCGCGCAGGACACGCATGGTGGTCGCGTGCTCCCGCTCGTACGAGTCGAGGAACTGCTCCTTGGGCGTTGGCGTCGCACCGAGCGCAGGAACCGTCTGGGGGGTCTGAGTGGTGGCCATGGGGGCTCCCTTGTTGAATCCGATGGTTTCAGATGTGGCGAATCCGGCACGCGCACGCAATAGCAGCGAGGAATCGCTGTGCACGTGCTTCCTGGCGTCGATTGGAGTGGTTACGAGGGTTCCGAAGGTGGTTGCGCCGTCCCCGGGACTTCCGTCGCCTTTCCATCAGGCCCGATGAACTGAATCTGGCGGCGAGGGAAGACGCCAATGATGCGCTGATCATGCTCCCGACGAGCCATCTCGGTGACGATCGCGTTGGCCAGCATGCTCTTCCAGCGCCGCCGCTCACGTGCCGGCACCAGATACCGGATGCTGACATTGGTCCACGAATCGTCGAGCGAGAAGAAGACCTGCGGTTCCCGGGCCACCGTGCTCTCGAGACGCGCCGCTGTGAGAATGCGCTCGTACTGCTCCGCCGGAGCGGCCATCTGGTCCCCCAGCACCCGCCTCGCTACATCCAGCAGTACCCCCGCGGCGTAATCCATGTCCGAGCGGTTGCCGACGGGTTCCGTGATTTCGTCCCAGACGTACGGAAAGTCGCGGGTGAGGTTCACGATTGAACCGCCGAGCACCTCGCTGTTCGGAAACGTAATGAGGCGTCCGGTTGCCTGCTCCGCATTCACGAACCCCCTGCCCGGCGAGCCGATCTCCCAGACGGTGGTGGTGAGCGGGTCGATCTGATAGACGTCTCCGAACACCTCACCCACGGCCACGCGATCACCCACCCGGTAATAGCCGCGGAAAGAGTTCAGCAGCCAGCCGGTGAAGCTCTCGATGGGAGTCTGCAGCGCCCACGAAAGCGCCAAACCGATGAGCCCCAGTGAGCCGAGCAGCGCTCGCACATCCCCGGCGATCACGCTCACCGCAACGCCGATTGCGAACAGCCAGGTAACGATGCCAAACAACACCACAGTGGCGCTGCCCCGCTCCCAACCCCCGAGCAGTCGCCGTAATACCGGCCGCATGATGCGAATGAGCAGCCAGGCCAGGCCGAACGTCGCCAGCGCAACGATGAATCGCGGCAGGTGGGCCAGAAAACCGAACCACAGCCCGCGCACGACATCACGCGCCTCCTCTACGGCGACGCGGACGAGCGTATCCGCGCGCACTGGAACGACGGCGGTATCATCTTCGGGCTCCAGGAGGTCCTCGACCGCCACCTCATCGATCACCGCCACGGTATCGGGGATCTCGCGGGCAGTGGCGGGAGTGTCCTGCACGACGCTCGCCTCGCCCGCCTCGTCCCAACCGAAGAGGATGAGCAGGAAGGCGGTGATCGCTACGGCAAGGATTGTGGCCTGCCGGAAACCGCGCAGGCGCGACTGCGCCCCGCGCTGCGCTCCCGCGCCGCGCAACCG
>CAZWSO010000100.1:2340-8862 GCA_964636485.1 uncultured Gemmatimonadaceae bacterium | reverse complement strand
CACACCGGATAATGTGCTGGAACAGCTCGTCCCGGGCCTGCTCGAACGGTGTCGGTTGTGCCACGGGCTCTCTGCGTCGGTTTCTGTCTCGCGCCAATTGCACCTCGCTCAGTGTAAAGACTTTAAAAGTTAACATGAAGCAGGGGCCATTCCAAGTGCGACATCCGTGGTATTCGCACGATCCGCGCCCCGGGGTTTCTCATGCTGTTGCGGGTGAACCGCCGGCTCCGCATTGCGCGCTGAACGATCAGCGTTCGGCAAGCTCAAGAAGAAGACGCGCCAGCGCTTCTGGGGTCTCCTCGGGTACGAGCCGGCCTGCTCCACGCAGGCGAGTGAGCGTGGCGCCGGGTATCGCCACCTGGAGGCGTTCGGGGAGCCCGCTCTCGAGGAAGCGCTCCTCCTCACCCCAGACAATTGATGTCGGCACCCTGATAGAGGAAAGGTCCAGCAGCCGCACGTCGTCATGGCTGAGTGCGCCGGCGAGCAGCAGCAGGTGCGCGACACCATCGCTCCCTGTGAATGGGGCGAGATAACGGGCGATCAGGGCAGGAGGCATATGCTCGGGATCGGCGACACCACCTTCCAGTACTTGCCGGAGAAGGGGCGCAGCGCCGAGTACGCCGCGGGCGATTCGCAGTGCGAACCGCGCCGTGCCACGCTGCACCAGTCGCACTTCGCGCCCCGGGCACTCGTCGAACGCGACACTGTTCACCAGCGCCAGCCTGGCCACACGTTGCGGATGGTGCACCGCGAGACGGAGGGCGATGCCGCCTCCGATATCCATCCCCGCCACCGTCGCACGCTCCACCCTCAGCCCCAGCATGGCGCGCTCGATGTATGTGGTCTGTGCGGCGATGGAGTAATCGGCCTCGAGCGGCCGATCCGACTCGCCGTATCCGAGCAGATCCACCGCATACGCGGTGTGGCCGGCCGCCGCCAGCTCGGTGGCCACGTGCCGCCAGAGGAAGCTGGACGTGGCGAATCCGTGCAGGAGCACGAACGCTTCGCCGCCCTGCCCGTATCTGTCCACGTGGACCGACCCACCACCTATCGGAATGCGCAGCACGTCCGCGTTCATGGGGCTCCGGCAACGCGACGCGCCCGCCGCGCCGCGAGTGGATGCTACCCAGCGTGACGCGGGGGTCAAGCACGGCGTCTCGCTTGCGGAACCTTGAGGCGCTGGTAGTTTTCAATAGTTGATGCCGTCCAGGCCGCGCGCGGCGCAGCGGCTCCAGCCCGACGGCACTCCCCGCAGTTCGGCTTAGACGGCGCCTGAGCGCTCCAGTGGCCCCGCGCGTCCGCGCGGGCCGGAAGGCCGAGCCTCATCGCCCGCTGCCGGCGGGCCGCGCCGTACAGGAGTTGACGAGATGGCAGATCCCGAACAGACGTATGACGACTCGCGAGCGCAAAACCTGGAGGACATGCTGCGCTCGCTGGCGCGGCGCATTCGCGAGCTCGATGAGAATGGTCGCATGCTGGATCACGCCGGCGAGCTGATGCGCCTGATCGGGGACATTCGCAGCGAACTGTTTCATTATGAGGTTCGCGCCACCTATGACACGCCGGAGACGGCGGAACGCCGCCGCATCGTGGAGCAGGCGAAGTCGGAGTCGGACACTTCATGGGAGAGAACCGAGTGGAACCCGGACGAGGACGACGACGGAAGGTGGTGAGCCGCCGCGATACGGGCGGGATGAAGCTGTTCTACGTGGCGCTGGCCGCGGTCGCCGTTGCCGGGATCGCGCTCATCGGCTGGTACGCGACTCGTCCAGCGCCCGTGGCGCGCCAACTGGCCGGACCGGTGAGCCCGGAACTCGCCGAGGGCTATCTCTACGGTGATCCGAACGCGCCGGTCCAGATCTCGGAGTTTGCGGACTTCCAGTGTCCTGCATGCGCGCACTTTGCCACGATCACGGTGCCGGACGTGAAGCGACGGATCGTAGACGCCGGGCTCGCCAGCTACCGCTTCTACGACTTCCCGCTGGACCAGCACGCCAACGCCATACCGGCGGCGATGGCGGCAGCATGCGCTGCTGACCAGGGTCGCTTCTGGGAGATGCACGACGCCATCTTCGCAAGTCAGACTGACTGGTCGGACCGGAGGAATCCGAAGGGGGTCTTCGAGCGTTCTGCATCGCGCCTGGTAGCTGATCGCGGCGAGTGGGAGCGCTGTTACGACGAGCAGCGGCACCTCGAGCGGATAGTTGCCAACCAGCAGTACGGTATTCGCGTCGGCGTCAACTCCACTCCGACCATACTCGTGGGCCGCTTTCTCCTCCCCGGCAGCATCAGCTATGACCGGTTGCGGGCGTACGTGGACAGCGCGCGCAGCGACGCGGCCGCGGCCGCGGCGCCGGGCAGCGACCAGCAGCGCGGTCAACCAGTCGGAGCCACGCCGTGACTGCCAGGATGAGCGCCGCACTCCTGGCGCTGGTGGGAGTACTGGTGGCGCTTTACCTCACGCTGTACAAGGTCGGCATCGTGGGCGATCTGACCTGTTCCGTGGGGTCCTGTGAGACGGTGAACCTCAGCCGCTTCGCGACCTTTCTGGGCCTTCCCGTGGCGGCATGGGGCGTGGGCTTCTACGCGCTTTTGCTGGCGGTGGCGCTCGTCGGCCTCTCAGCGCGCTTCGCCGACTCACTTGGGGTGACGATGGCGCTGCTTGGGTTGGCGGGGTGGGGCGTGCTCTTCTCCGCCTGGCTGACGTACCTCGAGTTGTTCGTCATTCAGGCGATCTGTATGTGGTGCGTGATCTCGGCCATCATCATCACTCTGATCCTCATAGCCGCGATTGTGGACTTTCGCTCACTGCGGGCCGAGCTGCGCGAAGCCACCACGGAGTCCGGCCGCTGAAGCCGATCCTGTCACAGGGGTGCTGATGTCTTTGGCTCGTCTCGCGATTACCACTCTGCTGCTGCTGGTGGCGACGCCGCTGCTCGCCACGGCGCAGGCAGCTTCCACGCCGCCTCGCAATCTGATCTCGCTCAACCCGCTGGCCATCGTCTTCGGGTTCTACGGAGCAGAGTACGAGCGGGCGGTCACGCGCACCACTTCCCTTGGTCTGCACGCGTCGCACTGGTCGACCGATTCGGAGACCACCTTCGGTGACCGGGAGGTGTGGTATACGTCCGCCGAGCTCAAGGGGCGAATCTACCCAAACGCGCGCGTCTTCCAGAATTTTTCGTTCGGCGCGAACGCCGGTCTGGCCAGGCTTCGTGAGGATGTCACTGCGTTTGGCGATCCCGACCGCAGTAATGCCACGGCTCTCACCTTCGGGTTCGAGCTGGCCTACAGCTGGCTGCTAGGCGAGGCGGGTAACTTCTACGTGGGCACTGGAATCGGTGCCAAGCGCCTGGCTGTGATAAGTGGCGACGTGAACGATGCTACGCTGGCCTACCCCACCATACGGCTCTCGGTGGGACTCGCCTTCTGACCGGTACGGTACGGCCTCGCCGCGATGAGCTGGTGACGGGGGGCATGGCGGGCGGGTTGAATCCAAAGAGGTCGCTTCCTCGTCATGTTGGGGAGCGGTGGCGTTTGGTACGAAGTCTGCCAGAGTAATTCGAGCGGGCGCGGCCGGTCCTGCATGTTGCAGATCGGCATGACCCACGGCCTTCCCGAGCCGGAGCACCGATGCTCGACCGACTGTTTCCAGCCTCGATCTTTCCCCGCCGCCTAAACGAGGCGGGGGAGAAGCGGCTGCGTCTTGCCCAGGCGCGCGCAGAGGAAGCAATCGTCCGCGCCCATGTGGACAACGCGCTCATGTTCGTGGATGCGCTGGCGGAGGACATTTCCTTCGACCGAGCCATCGAGACGTACGTCCGAGCCATGGGGATCCCCGAGCCGCTGGCCAGCACGGTCGCAACGCGCACGCTCGTGGTGCTGGGCGAGGATGTGGTCCGCTACCGGCGCCGGCAGGAGTACTCCCGCGTTGAGGACCAGCGCCCGCGTCTACGCCTGGACGATGCCTCGGATCGCACGCGAAGTGTGAAACGCGGTGCGTGAGGCGAGTGCGAGGTGCAGGGTGCCCGTCGCTGGATCAGCCGTTCCGCGACGGGCTTTTCACATCGCACCGACTCTGCACGACCACCCCGCGGTCAGCCGACACCCCTTAGCTTTCCCGCTCCTCGTACTGATCCTTCAGGCTCGCCACCACTGCCGGGTCTGCCAGCGTGGTGGTATCGCCAAGGGCCCGGCCTTCGGCAATGTCGCGCAGCAGTCGGCGCATGATCTTTCCGGAGCGAGTCTTGGGGAGGTCGGCGCTGAAGAGAATGTCATCGGGCCGGGCCAGGGCGCCGATCTTCTCTGCTACGTGTTCGCGCAGCTCATCGCGCAGTGCGCTGCTGGGTGCGTTCCCCTCGCGCAGCGTCACGAAGGCGGCGATGGCCTGCCCCTTCAGATCGTGCTGCTTGCCCACCACCGCAGCTTCCGCAACTGACGGGTGGTCCACGAGCGCAGACTCGACCTCCATGGTGCCAATCCGGTGGCCGGCCACGTTCAGCACGTCGTCGACGCGTCCGAGGATCCAGTAATAGCCGTCCTCATCACGCTTGGCGCCATCGCCGGGGAAGTACAGATCCGGCCGGTCCGGCCACTTCGAGAAGTACGTCTGCACGTAGCGCTCGTCGTCGCCCCAGATCGTGCGGAGCATGGAGGGCCAGGGGCGTGTAAGAGCGAGAAGCCCGCCGCCCACCGGGATCGGTTTCCCGGTGGCGTCGAGCAACTCGGCGGAGACGCCGGGGAAGGGAACGGTTGCGCTCCCGGGCTTCGTGGAGGTGATACCGGGCAGCGGAGTGATCATGATCGCGCCTGTCTCGGTCTGCCACCAGGTGTCGACGATCGGGCAGCGCTCGGCGCCGATGTTCGCGTGGTACCACATCCACGCCTCGGGATTGATGGGCTCGCCAACGGTGCCGAGCAGGCGAAGACGTGACAGGTCGTGCCGCTGGGGGAAGTGCGCACCCCATTTCATGAAGGCGCGGATGGCGGTGGGGGCGGTGTAGAAGATCGTTACCCCATAGCGCGCGCAGATCTCCCAGAAACGGTCGCGGTCGGGCCAGTCGGGGGCGCCCTCATACATGACAACCGTCGCGCCGGCGGAAAGCGGGCCATAGACCAGATAGCTGTGTCCCGTTACCCAGCCGACGTCGGCGGTGCACCAGAAGACATCCTCGTCGCGCAGGTCGAACACCCAGCGCATTGTGGTCGTCACTCCGGTCATGTAGCCGCCGGTGGTATGGACTATCCCCTTGGGTTTTCCGGTAGTGCCTGACGTGTAGAGGATGTACAGCACGTCTTCGGCGTCCATCTCTTCCGGCGGGCGCTCGGCCCTGGCGTCGTACATGAGACGATGCCACCAGTGGTCCCTTCCCTCGCGCATGCTGGCGAACGCCTCATCCCCATCGCCGCCGTGCCGCCGGCGGACCACCACGACGTTCTGAATGGAGGGACACTCCTCCACGGCGCGGTCGGCGTTGCGCTTCAGCGGGACCACCTGGCCCCGACGGTAGCCGCCGTCCGCGGTAATGAGCAGCTTGGCTTCGGCATCGTTGATCCGGTCGCGGAGTGACTCCGCCGAGAACCCCCCGAATACGACCGAGTGGATCGCGCCCACGCGTGCACACGCGAGCATGGCGATGACCACCTCCGGTATGAGAGGCAGATAGATGGCGACGCGGTCGCCGCGCTTGACACCGAGCTTGTCGAGCACCGCCGCAAAGCGGTTCACCTCGCGATAGAGGTCCCAGTAAGTGAGGGTGCGCTGATCGCCCGGCTCGCCCTCCCAGATCAGCGCCGCCTTGTTGCGGCGAGCGTCGCGGATGTGCCGGTCCACACAGTTGACCGACGCGTTGAGCTTGCCCCCCACGAACCATTTCGCGTGCGGCGGAGTCCAGTCGAGAACCCGTTTCCACGGCTTGAACCACTCCAGCTCCGCGGCCATCGACGCCCAGAAGGTTTCCGGGTCCCGCTCGGCTCGCTGGTAGATCTCGGCGCTCGAGATCTGGGCCGCCTCGCGAAAGGTTGAGGAGGGCTCGAAGATTCGGTGCTCGTGTAGCAGGACGTCGATGTCTGTCATGGGCTCTCACGATATCGGTTGACGCCGCGGCCATCAGTAGCAGGTGCCAAGCTGCCGAGTCCGGAGTGATGATAGGCTACGGGTTGGGACTGGCGGAGTCCAGAACGGCCGGAGGTCGGCTGGGCAGTGGCGCCGGCGGGAGCCGTCCGCAGGAAGCACGAGCGGCTGCGCCTTCATTCCCGGGCCGAGCGCGGGGCAATGCCGCGCATCGTGGTTGGCAATCGGTCACACTGCGGCACGGAGCCAGCGGCCTCCGCGGCGGATTACGCGGTGACAGGACTTCGGCTAAGCTATAGGCGATGCCCGCCAGTTCATCCCCGCCGTCCGCCTTCGCGGCGCCTTCCCCTCCGGACCCTCGCACGTGAATTCCATCCAGACGGCCAGCTCGGGCCAGGAGCCGCTGGTGGTCGCCAGCTCGCTGTCGCGCCGGTTTGGCGGGAGGCGCG
>CAZWSO010000100.1:0-2240 GCA_964636485.1 uncultured Gemmatimonadaceae bacterium | reverse complement strand
CAGGAGCCGCTGGTGGTCGCCAGCTCGCTGTCGCGCCGGTTTGGCGGGAGGCGCGCGGTCGAGGACGTGTCGTTCACGCTGGGGGCGGGCGAGTGTCTGGCGCTCTTCGGTCCCAACGGTGCCGGCAAGACGACGCTGCTGCGCCTGCTTGGCGGTCTGCTGCGTCCCAGCTCCGGCTTTGCCATGGTTGCCGGCGCCCGCGTTCCGGGTGGCGGGGAGGCTCGCGCCGCGGTAGGGATCATCTCGCATCAGACGATGCTGTACGGCGCGCTCACGGCGCGCGAGAACCTCGAGTTCAACGCGCGCCTGCACAATGTGCCAAGGCATCGGGATGCCGCGGCAAGGGCGCTCGAGCGCATGCACATCGGGACGCGCGCCGACACACCGGTGCGAGCGATGAGCCGTGGGATGCAGCAGCGGGTGTCGATCGCGCGGGCGCTCGTTCACGGCCCACGCGTGTTGCTGCTGGACGAGCCGTTCACGGGGCTCGATGACGCGGGAGCGGGAGCGCTTACGGAGATCCTCGGTGCGCTGCGCACCTCCGGCACGGCGATGGTGCTGGTCACCCACAACCTGAGCGAAGGCCTCTCTCTGTCCACGCACGTTGGTATCATGCGCGACGCGCGCCTGGCGAGGCTGGAGGTGCGGGGTGAGGTGAGCAGTGACGCGTTCACCCGCGAGTACCGGGAGCTGGTGCGCGATGGTTAACGCGTTGCGGGCGGCCCTCCTCATCGCCGCAAAGGATCTCGCAATAGAGTTCCGTACGCGCACCGCGTTCTTCTCGGCGCTGGTTTTCGCGCTGCTGGCCATCGTCATCTTCTACTTCGCCTGGGATCCAACGGCGGTGGCGGCGCTGGACTTGGCGCCGGGCGTCCTGTGGGTCATCTTCACTTTCTCCGGCCTGCTGGGGCTGCACCGCGGCTTCGGCGTGGAGCATGCCGAGAGGGCGATGGACGCGCTGCTGTCGTCGCCGGCACCCCGCGAGGCCATCTATCTGGGCAAGGCGTTCGCCAACCTCGTGTTCGTGGGTGCGGTACAGGTAGTGGCCATCCCGGCAGTGGCACTGTTCTATAATGTTCCGCTCGGCGCACACGCGGTCGCCATTGGCGCCATCGCGCTGCTCGCCGCGATTGGCCTGGTGGCTGTAGGGACACTGTTCAGCTCGATGTCCGTGAATACGCGTCTGGCGGAGCTGCTGCTTCCGATGCTCGCATTGCCCTTCTTCGTGCCGATCGTGATGCCGGCAGCGCAGGCCACCGCGCGTCTGCTCGCCGGCCGGCCGGTTGCGGAGGTGGCGAACTGGATCCAGATCCTTGTGGCCTTCGACATCGTATTCGTTGCCGCCTGCATGGTGGCGTTCCCCTTTACGCTTGATGAATGAGCGAACCCATGGTTGGTGAGCGCGCTCGGCCGTTGACCGCGCCTCGAGCGAACGGCGTCGGTTCCGGTTTCGACGCGGTCTTCGTGCTGGCGGTAGCAGCGGTGACGGCGGCGTACGTGCGCGTGATCTGGTTTACGCCAGTCGAAGCGCTCCAGGGCCCGGCGCAGAAGATCTACTACGTGCACGTACCGTCTGCGTGGGTCGCGTTCCTGGCGTTCTTTCTGGTGGCGATCACCGGCGGGCTCTACCTCTGGCTGCGCGACCTGCGGCTCGACCGGTTCGCGGAAAGCTCGGCGGAAGTTGGCGTGATCTTTACGACCGTGGTGCTCGTGACCGGGCCGCTGTGGGGCAAGCCGGTGTGGGGGACCTGGTGGACGTGGGACGCGCGCCTGACCTCAACGCTTTTCCTGTGGTTCATCTACGTGGGTTACCTCGTGCTGCGCGGTGCGGTGGAGGACCGTTCGGCTCGCGCCCGCTATTCAGCGGTGCTCGGTTTGCTTGGATCGCTTCTTATTCCGTTCATCCACCTGAGCGTGTACCTGTTTCGCACGCTGCATCCCATGCCAATCGTGCTCAAGCCGGATCGGCCGTCACTGCCTTCCGAGATGCTGGTGACGTTGCTGATCTCGTTGGGCGCGTTCATCCTTCTGTACGTGGCACTGGTTCGCGCGCGCTACCGGCTGGCGGCGCGCCGTGACGCGATCGAGCTCGAGGAGGGGATGTGATGCCGGACAATTCCGTCTACTATCATGCCGCGTACGTGACCGCGGCGATCATCTTCGGAGCGCACGCGCTGACGATATGGTTGCGCTGGCGAGCGCTCGGACCTGGGCCGACTGGAGGCGGGGCGCCTTAGGAC
>CAZWSO010000099.1:0-8875 GCA_964636485.1 uncultured Gemmatimonadaceae bacterium | reverse complement strand
CGAACGGCAATGTACGGTAACCTGCAACCGCTCATCGCGGTGCTCGTGGCATGGCTCGCGCTGGGGGAAGTTCCCGGCGGCTGGCAGTGGTTGGGTGCCATCACGATCATCGCGGGAGTTCTGCTGACCAGACGGTGAAGATCGTACTTTTCGATATCGACGGTACCATCCTGTGGACCGATGGCGCGGGACGCCGGGCCCTCAACCTGGCGTTGCGCGAGGTTTTCGACTGCGTGGGGCCTCCCGATCATCGATTCGATGGCAAGACCGATCCGCAGATCGTGCGCGAGATGCTGCATGCATCCGGCATCGCGGATGCGGAGATCGAGCGGCAACAGGATGGTTTGCTGGCGCTGTACCTGGCCGCCCTCGAAACGGAACTGCGGCACCGCAACGCGGTGCGACTTTTCGACGGCGTTCCAGAGTTGCTCGACGCCCTCGAAGCGCGAAGCGATATCGTGCTCGGCCTGCTCACTGGTAACCTGCGCCGTGGAGCGGAGCTGAAATTGGCGGCGGCGGGAATAGACATGGCGCGGTTCAGGGTAGGTGCTTTCGGCTGCGACCATCCGGATCGTCCTGCTCTGCCAGCCATCGCCCAGCAGCGCGCGCGTGCGCTGCTGGGCGTCGATGTGCCCGGTGATGCGATGATCGTCATTGGAGACACGCCAGCCGACCTTGAGTGCGGGCGGGCAATTGGCGCGCGCGCAATCGGGGTCGCCACCGGGCGTTATCCTGTCGCGGAGCTAGGCCGCCACCAGCCCGCCGCGGTGTTCGAGAATCTGGTGGATACCGCGGCAGTGCTCGACGCGATCCTCTCGCCGCCGCAATTTCCCGTGCGGAGTGGATCGTGACCGGCCGAGAAGGCATGTCGGCCGGTCCCCCTGCACCGGAGGACCCGAACGCGATTCCGGTGCGTATTTCCGGCCTGCTCCGCGGGAGCGAGCTCGGGGGCGCAGCCACGCTTACCCTCGTACCGCCGCATCTGGAGGTGAGCGCCGGGCGTCGCCTGATCGTTCTGCGACTGACCTCACTCGACGGGATCGAAGCTTCCGGTGAGGTTGGCTTCCTGCACCTCTCCTGGGGTGACGTGCTGGAGCTCCGTGCACATGCACGACTGGAAGAGTTTGCCGCCGCTATCGCCGTTGCAGCGCTCACCCTTCCGGAACTGACGACTTCCCTGCGCAGCTATGGTTCGCCGCGCGCCGGCGCGGGCGCGGAGCAGGAGGCCTACTTCGCCCCGCTACGTGCCGCGCTGGAGCGCGCGCGTGACATGCGCGATGTGGCCGAAGCCACGGTTGTGTTCGCCTCGGACCGACTTGCTGCCGACCTCGAGCTGCACCTTGCCCGCATGGCGGCGGCGCGATTTCCGGCACACCCGCCCGAGCGGCGCGCGCTCGAGGCGGAGTTGGCAGACTGCGCCGCAGCCGTCCTTCGCCGACTCGACGTGCTGGCAGTAGCACAGCGGGCGCTCGAGCAGGTGCCGGACAGCCAGCGGTTCGCGGCATGGCGCCACTGGCGCGAGGCGCTGGCGGATGTCTTCAGCGCCCACGACGCGTGTTGGCCGCTGGTTCGCACAGCGTTGAATGCCGCGCTCATTCCCGCCGAGGAGCCGCAGCTCCGGCAGCGCTGGCGGCCCTTCGGCGTTGGGCGCCGAACGGAGGACGAGTGATTCTCGGCCTTGGGATGGACATCGTGGAAATCGACCGCGTTCGCCTGCTCATCGAGTCGAAGGGCGACCGCGCACTGCGCCGTCTCTTCACCGAGGAGGAGGCCACGTACGCTCTCTGCCGGAGCGATCCTTTTCGCCACCTTGCGGCCCGGATCGCCGCCAAGGAGGCCGCATACAAGGCGCTCGCCGGCACACCGGCCGCGCGCGCGATCGGCTGGAGGGAGATTGAGGTGCGCAATCAGCACGGTGGCCGGCCCCTGCTGCTGCTTCACGGCGGTGCCGGCGTTCGGGCGGTCGATCTGGGCGCCACTCGCTGGTTACTGACCCTGTCGCATACACGACGCACGGCGGGCGCGGTGGTAGTGCTCGAGGGCAGCTGACAGGATGACTCCTGAAAAACTGCGTGTGCCAGACGCCGCCGACGCATGAGCCGGACGGAAAGCCGTGCGTCTGAGCGCAGAGTCGCTCAGCGGCCCGCGTAGATACCAGGGCGTCCCGGTCCCGTGCGCCAGCGCCAGATCATGTAGAGCACGCCAGCTATCACCGCCGCGACGGCGGTCATCTGGGCCATCGAGAACATGCCGAACATCCGGTCGTCCTTGGCACGAACGAACTCGATCAGGAAGCGCTCCACTCCGGCGAGCACAAGATAGAGGCCGAACAACCACCCCTCAGCGTGCCGGTGGCCGCGAAGGCGCCACAGCACATAGAACATCAGAAAGCCGAGCGCGGTTTCATAGAGCTGCGTCGGGTGTACGGCCAGCACGGCATCGGGGGGCACTCCCTCGGGCACCGGAATCCCGAACAGCTCGCGCATGTTCGCTGCTGTGGAGGGAGGTGCTCCGTCGGGAAAGCTTACCGCCAGCGGCCCATCCCAGGGGCGGCCATAGTCGTCGCCAACCGCCCAGCACCCGGTACGGCCAACCGAGTAACCCGAGGCAATGCCAATACCACCTACATCCGTCACCCGATGCAGGCTGATCCGTTTCAGTCGCGCCGTCACCGCCACGGCCACGATAGCGCCAATGAGGCCACCCCAGAAGGTGAAACCGCCACGGCTGAAGAGCATTCCCCAGTCTCCCTGGAGGAGCACGAAGTACAGCTTCGCTCCAATCATCGCTCCAATCACGGCGGCAAAGACGAGATCGGGCATGGGGTCGGGATCGTGACCGCGCCTGACCAGCTCGCGCGATCCGATGATCTGAGCGCTCACAAAGCCGAGGAGGACGGCGAGACCGAAGCCCGTGAAGGAGAGCGGCCCGATGTCGTAGGCAAATGGATTATGGACGGTCATTAGGTCAGGAGCCCCGGTATCGGCAGCGAGGCGTAGGCGTTCAAACCGAGGGCGGATGGTTCGCCCCGCTCGAGATGGAAGAGTCCGGCACGCGCGATCATGGCGGCATTGTCGGCCGCAAGGCGCGGTGAGGGAGCATACACGCTCGCCTTCAGCTTCGCGAGCCTTTGCTCCATTGCGACGCGAAGCGCTGAATTGCCTGCCACTCCCCCGCCGAGCACCACGCGCTCACGACCGAAGGCTTCGACCGCGCGCGCGGTCTTCTCCACAAGGGTTTCCACCAGCGCGTCCTGAAAGGCCCGCGCGAGGTGGGGGGCATCGCCTGGCAGCTCTGCTTCCCGCACGGCGTTCAGCACCGCGGTTTTCAGCCCGCTGAACGAGAGATCGTAATAATCCCGATCACCCGGACGCTGATCTCGTCGGAGCATTGGTCGCGAGAATCGGAACCGACCTGATTCGCCGTCAGAGGCCAGCCTCTCGAGGTGCGGACCGCCAGGGTAGGGAAGACCAAGCAGCTTCGCCACTTTGTCGAACGCCTCGCCGGCGGCGTCATCGCGGGTTCCGCCCAGGAGCCGGTAGCGTCCCCACGCTTCTACGTCGAGCAGCATGGTGTGACCGCCGGAGACGAGCAGCGCGATGAACGGGGGAACGGCCCGTGGATGCTCGAGGGATGTGGCGAAGATGTGCCCTTCCATGTGATGCACGCCTACCATTCGTACATCGAGCCCATAGGCGAGCGCCTTGCCGAAGCTCACCCCAACCAGCAGCGCGCCCACCAGCCCGGGCGCATGCGTGACCGCCACGGCATCGAGGGCGCTCCCACTGACACCCGCCTCGTCAAGTGCACCGCGTACAACGGGCACAATGCTCGTGAGGTGAGCGCGTGACGCGATTTCCGGAACGACGCCCCCGAACACCCTGTGCACATCCTGCGAGAGGATTACGAGAGAGCGGAGTGCGATGTCATCGCCAGCGCCCTCGAGCACCGCGGCAGAGGTTTCGTCGCAGGAGGTTTCGATGCCGAGCAGCAGGGTCATCGCGGCGCCGGCCGCGCCGTCTGTGCCGTGTCCGCGGTCCCGGCTCCCGTGTCCGGAAGTATCACCCGGACCGCCGGCACCATCACCCTAACCTCCGTCGGATCCACCGTCACGCCCAGCCCTGCGGTGTCGACGGCAACGAGACTCGAGAGGGTGTCGCGCACGACGATCCTGCCGCGCACGGTGAACATGGAGTCAACGGCCCGCACGCGCTCGCGCGGCCCGCTTACACGCACCGTCGCTGGCTGGAGAGTGGGCGCCTCCAGCAGGGCGACACCGGTATCGGGGACTATATCCAGCGCCGACGCCACCGGGACCACCCGCTCCGCCCGCACCGTAAACCGCAGCGGAATATGCCGAGGCTGAACGTCTCGCACGCGCACACTGGCGGCACCCACATCCACATCCGCGGCCCGGATCTCGATGGTGTCCACGTCCGCAACGTCGGCGTCGATCACGCGCCTTACCACGGGCGGATCGCCATCCAGTCGCGCCAGCTCACGCCGCGGACCTGCCACGAGAGCTCGCACGGTGGGGAGTGGCGTCACGAGCTCCACTAGCGTGTCGGTCACCAGTGAGAGACGCACGGTACGCAGTTCTTCCGTTGGTTCCTCCGCGCTCAGCAGGAACCAGATCAGGAAGGCGAAGAACAGGGCGGTAACCTTCAGGCCGACGCGCTCGGTAACCGCCGCGCGCAGCCTGGGGCTGAGCGGCTCCACGTGCTTCCGGGCGCCGTCGCGCGTAAAAAAGTCAGCCATTCGACTCGGCGAGAAGGCGCTCGATGAGGACGCGGTTCGTCTCCGAGTTCCAGTCGGCCGGTCCGATCTGCTTCTTGCGAATTCTGCCCGCTCGGTCGATCACCCAGGTCTCGGGGACGCCGGTGGTCTGGTAGCGTCGGATCATCGCCTTCGATTCGTCGTGGAGAATCTCGAAGGTTAGACCCAACTCCTCCACGAAGTCGCGAATCGTACGGTACTGATTGCGTTCATCGATGCTGACCGCCACCACGCGCAGTCCCCGCGGCCCCAACGCTTCGTGCACGGCCTGCATGCTGGGCATCTCCTCGCGGCACGGGGCGCACCAGGTCGCCCACATGTTCAGCAGCACGACCTCACCACGGTAAGACGACAGCGAGCGCTCCTCCCTGCGGTCGTCCACGGTTCGTGCCGTCAGCTCGGGCGCGCGGGCGCCGACAGTCACCGTGAAGAGCTCGTCGGCGAGAAAGCGGGTCGCGGCAAACAGTGCGATACCTGCTGCCGCTACGATCATCAGCACGAGTGTCCATTGCTGGCGCACCGTCATACATGCACCATGCACGCATCGCGAAGTGCCTGAATCTCCGCCGCCGGATCGGACGCCGTGAAGATGGCATGTCCCGCCACGAAGGTGTCCGCCCCCGCCCGCCACACCTGCGCGATCGTGTCACGCGAGATGCCACCATCCACCTCGATCCACGCCGGGGAAGCGGCGGCGTCGAGCAGGTCGCGCGCGCGGCGTACCTTGTCCACCATGGCAGGGATGAAGCTCTGTCCCCCGAAGCCAGGGTTGACGGTCATGATCAGCAGTAAATCGAGCTCGTGAACCATCTCACGAATGGCGGAAATCGGACTGGATGGGTTCAACGCCGCGCCGGCCAGGCACCCGAGCTCGCGAATACGAGTGAGCTGCCGGTGAAGGTGGGGCGACACCTCGGCGTGAATCGTCAGCGTGCGCGCCCCAGCTCCCGCAAACCGCTCGAGGTAATTCTCGGGCTCGACCACCATGAGGTGCACATCCAGTGGAAGGTCGGTGAGCCGACGCAGTGTTTCTATCACCTTGGCGCCGAATGTCAGGTTCGGCACGAAGCGTCCGTCCATCACGTCTACGTGCACCCAGTCCGCGCCTCCCGCCTCAATACGGGCGATCTCATCGGCCAGATGCCCGAAGTCGGCGCTGAGAATCGATGCGGCGATGCGAATGCGAGTCACGGCGTCCGTCCCGATACGCTCACGTTGATCTCGGAGCCCGTCGTCACGGCGCTGCCGGCGGAGGGCGACTGCGATACCACGGTATTGATGTCCCAGCTGCTCTCTTCGTCTACCGTGACCACTCCCGTGCGCAGCCCGAGCTGCGCCAGAAGGGCTCGCGCTTCAGGCAGCGTCTGACCGACGATGTCGGGCACCCGCACCTGTGTCGGGCCCGCGCTCACCGTGAAGCTTACCGCTGACGGGATGGTCACGCGCACGCCCGCTCCGGGATAGCTGGAGATGACCTGGCCTGCAGGTGCGGCACTTTCCTGGACCTGCACCTCACCAACGTCGAGCCCCGCGTTGTGGATCGCCTGCTCTGCCTCGGCGCGGGTGAGACCCGCGAGCGAGGGCACGACGCCGCGGCGCTGGCCGAGGGAGAGATCCAGCACCACACTCGCTCCGCGCGCCTCGATGGCGTTCGGCACCGGACTCTGCGACAGCACTGTGCCCGGCGGCGCACTCCCGTGATAACGGTTCTCACCCGTCTCCACGCCGAATCCTGCGCGCGACAGCCGCTCGGCTGCCTCCTCCAAGCTCAGCCCCACCACGTTCGGGACCGTCTGGTCGGTGGATACGAGCTGTGGGGGGAAGACGAAAAACGCGATGATCACGTATGCGAGCAGAAAACCGCCGCCGGCGGTCACCAGATAGGGAAGGGATCGCCGCGCCGTACTGCGCCAGTTCAACCGGCACTCCTCCGTAGCCGAGCCGCGAATGCCCCGTCCACCCCGTGGCGGTGCGGCAGCACGCGGAGCCGTCCGGCATCCAGCACGCTGTCCGGCACCGAGCCCTCGGGCGGCGGTTCGAGCGACCACTCCGGGTGTTCTGCCAGAAAGCTCTCCAGCTGGGCATCGTTCTCCTCCGGCTCCAGCGAGCACGTGCTGTACACCAGGAGCCCACCCTGTTTCACCGCCGCGGCTGCGCCGCGCAGAAGACTGCGCTGGAGCGCTCCCATCACGGCCAGATCGGACACCTTGAGGCGCCAGCGCGCATCGGGATGCCGCCGAAAGGTTCCGGTGCCCGTGCACGGCACGTCCAGTAGCACTCCATCCACTGGCCTGAGCGCGGGCTGCCGGGCGTCCGCGACCATTGGAAGGACATTACGCGCTTCTACACGCGCGGCATTGCCAAGCAGCCGTCGGAGGCGCAAGTCGCTCCGATCCGCGGCGATGACGAGCGTCGCCGAGCGGGAGAGCTCGAACGCCTTGCCGCCCGGAGCTGCGCACAAGTCGGCGACCACAGTCTCCGGTTCGAAGGCGGCGTATCGCGTTACCAAAGTGGCCCCGGGATCCTGTACGAAGAATAGGCCCTGCCGGTAGGCACCGAGCTCAGTGAGCGAGACGCCGGACAGAAGCTGAATACTGTCGCGCACGAGGGGGACCTCGGTCACGCCTATGCCCGCGGCCTCCAGCGTGGCTTCAAGTTGCTCGCAGGCGAGCCCATACGGTCGTAAGACCAGCGGCGCCTCGCTGTTGTTCGCCGCCAGGAGGCGCGTGGTTTCCTCGGCGCCCCAGCGGGCCACCCAGCGCGCCACCAGCCACCGCGGGTGCGAGTAAGTCAGCGCCAGCGCATCCACGGGATCCGTGGGCATCTCCGGCGTGAGCGCATC
Source organism: uncultured Gemmatimonadaceae bacterium (assembly GCA_964636485.1). Classification (GTDB taxonomy): domain Bacteria; phylum Gemmatimonadota; class Gemmatimonadetes; order Gemmatimonadales; family Gemmatimonadaceae; genus CAYXRS01. The sequence continues at coordinate 1,257 of CAZWSO010000099.1, read as the reverse complement.
GTGCTCGCGGTCCACGCGCCGCAACACGGCATTCACCAGCTTGCTTGCCCCAATGCCATGGCGCTCCTTGGCGAGCTCTACTGTTTGCGCTATCGCGGCGTAAGCTGGGACGCTCCCCATGCAGATAATCTGGTACACGCCCAGACGCAGGAGATCGATCACATCGGGGTCCAACCGCGCGAGTCCGCCGCGCACCCGCTCAGAGAGAACCGCGTCCAGCCAACTTCGGCGGCGCAGCATGCCGTAAACGAGCTCTTGTGTCCAGCGCCGGTCGCGGGCATCGAGCTGCGCGGTGCGATACTCGAACGACGGGTCGAGCAGCTCGCCGCGACGCAGGTCTGCACAGATGCCGGCGGCAGCGCGGCGAGCGTCCGTCACGCCCCCGTGTGACGCCACGCCGATCGGCCCCTCACGTGGTGTCATCACGGGAGGACCCCCGGTTCGGACAAGGAGGGCACCGCTACCTTCCATTGGGGGCTCAGGAGGGCCGGCAGCGGAGAGCCCATTCGCACCGAGGCTCTGAGCGTGTCGCCGCGAGGCGATGTCGTCATGGCCGAAAGATACTCACGCGTCGTCCCTTCGGCATTGTGCACATTCGGATTCCGTACGCCGCCCTCGCCCTCCGTCGCCGGGCTCTGCGCGGCGCTCCAGCTGCCGGTGTGCTGGAAGCCTGGCGACGGGCACCTTGCCTTCTTCAGTCACCGAACCGGTCGCCGACGCCGACGCCGCGCCCCCGAATCCAGTCCTGCACGGACATGCGCGTCCTTCCGCTTGGCTGAACGTAACTAACCCGAACGGCGCCATCGCCCGTGGCGATGAGCATGCCATCGTCGTCCACGGAGAGCACCTCACCGTAGTCGGGTCCCCCCTCGTCGCCAGCGGCCTCGGTAGCGGCGGCACCGAACATCTTCACCACGCTCCCGCGGTGCATTGTGAAGGCTCCGGGTCGTGGGTCGAAGGCGCGAATGTGGCGGGCCACGACGCCGCAGCCTTCCTGCCAGGGAATGCGTGTCATGTCGCGGTCGATTTTCCCGGCATACGTGGCTGCCGAGTCATCCTGCGGCCGTTCGCTTGCCTGGCCGAGCTGGAGCAGGGTGAGCGCCTGAACGAGTGCCAGTGCGCCGAGCTCGCTGAGACGCAGCTCGAGCTCCCCAAACGTTTCGTCGTCGGCTATTGGCGTGCGAGCCTGCAGAATGATCGGACCGGCGTCGAGCGCGGGGACCATGCGCATGATCGTCACGCCGGTCTCGATCAGCC
>CAZWSO010000098.1:0-8944 GCA_964636485.1 uncultured Gemmatimonadaceae bacterium | reverse complement strand
TCGCTCCGCCTCACCTCAGCGTCGCACCCTTCCCCGCGTCCGCCAGGCGCGACAGCCCCTGACGCGCCTGCTCGTTCAGGTGGCCCTGTGATGGGTCGGGGGCATCGTGCATCGCGAGAAAGCGCTCGTAGAACCACCGCGCGTCCTCGTGGCGCCCGAGTGCCTCGAGATTGGTGGCGCGCTCCAGGTGTGTGGCAGAGCTGGCAGTCATCATCACGCGTGCCGCGTTGCGGCCGGTGAGTGCCGCATCGTGCCAGCCGAGCAGGCGCGCGGCCTGCTCGGTTTCGCCGCTCTCTGCAAGCCAGCGGCCGGCGGCGAGGCGGTTCACGGCCATGGGCGTGACATCGGACGACGGCCGCAGCTCGCGCCAGCTCATCTCCAGCGATGCCAGCGCGCGCGCGGCTTCCGCCCTGTTGCCGCGCATCTCGCGCTCGAAGGCGTCGAGCGAGCCGGTCAGGTAGGGCACCGACTGCGCACCGCTGGCGGCCACTGCCTGCCGTGCCGCCGTCAGCCTGGCGTCGTCGCGTGCCGATACGGCGCGGATGCCATCCAGCCATGCCACCAGGGCGCGATCTTCATCGTCGAGTTGACCCAGCACGGGCTCGAGAGCGGTCCGCATCGCTGCGGCGTCGCTGGCGCTCACCGCACCCAGCCATTCACCAAAGGCGGCCATCTCGTACGCGAGCTGGCGCGACTCCGCGCCCGGGTGCTGGCGCACCAGCTCGCGCGCCTCCGCCAGCGCCGCGTCCCACGCGCCGCGCGCCGCGTGAACGGACACCAGTGCTCGCCGGTGCGCCTGCGCCACCAATGGGGATGGCCTGTAGTCGAGCACCTTCCGGCTGAGGGTGACCTGAGCGGCCGGGTGCGCGCTCCACGCCAGCGCCATGGCCGGAATGTACATCAGCTCCGGCACCGCCGCGTTCCGCGCGATCGAGCGCGCGACCGAATCACCCAGCGGTGACGACGCGGCGCCCGAATTGGAGCGCAGCGCCAGCTGAAGCCGCGTTACCATGACGCCGTCCACCCCCATGTCCATCGAGGGCGGATCGTCACGAGTCAGCGCCGCGACGGTGTCCATAGCCTGTCGCGCCCGCGCGGTGTCGGTGTCCCACAGCGTGATCGCCAGATGCTCCCATGCGGGCACGAACCTCGGATTGAGCGAGACGACGCGCTCGAACGCGCTCCGTGCCTCCTCCCAGTTGTGACCAATCACGGGCGCCCGGTGGAAGATCTCGTCGCCGTACTGCATCCAGGCGGGCCAGTAGTCCGGGAACCTGAGCGTGACGTCCCTGTACGCCTGCAACCTGGCCGACAGGCTGTCGCGCATGCCGGCCTCGATCATCAACCTTTCGCGCTCCGGCAGCGCGTGCCGGTTCTCACGGTACGCCGTCGTGATTCGCGCTTCCACCGGCCTGAGTACCCACAGGGTCGAAAAGGCGAGGCGCCAGTAGGCGAGCCAGAAAGAGGAGTCGGCCTCGATGGCCCTGCCGTAATGATCGGCTGCTTCGACAAACCGGTAACCAGCCACCGCCCGCTCGCCCTCCAGAAACGCCCGGAGAGCGGGGAGCGAGCGCGTTGTGACGGCGGATATGCTCGGCGTCGGCGCCGTTCCGCTGCGCCACACCTGCCGGAGCAGCGACCAGGTGAGCGAGTCGGTTAGAGCGGTGAGATCCTCGGACGATCCTGTGACAGATGTGCGCGCCACCGCTTCGGCGCCATCGGTGGGATAGAGTGCCATGTCCACCAGTACGCTGCCGCCCGTACGCATCAAAGTGCCGTGCAGGATGCTGCGCGCACCCAGACGTCTCGCCAGTGCGCGCGCGTCGTCCAGCGTGTGTCCGCGAGCCTCGTCGGTCAGCCCGAGCACGGTGAGCGCGTCCACGGTGCGGATGTCCGCCACACCGTCGAGACTTGCGGCCAGCGTCACTGCAAGGTCGCGTCCGATTCGTGAGAGCGCCGTATCCCTCACCGTGGGCGCGGGCGGCAGGATCGCCATGACCATGGCCGAGGCATCGAGCGCGGGTCGCGATCTTGCCCAGATCACTCCACCTGCGCCCACCAGCGCGAGCACCAGCGCAGCCGCCACCCCCCAGCGGGCGCGGGGGAGCCGCCGCCAGGCAGATACGGCCGGTGCCGGCGGCGGGACCGGATACGGTCGCGTGCCTTGCACGGGTGTGGTCACCGAATCGAGGGCCTGCACGATCTCGCTGGCGCTCTGCGGCCGGTCGGCGGCACGCTTCTCCAGGCACCGGTGCACGAGTGTCGCCAGCTCGGCCGGCACGGCCGGCCGCCTCTGCTCCACCGGCTGCGGCTGCTCCATCATGTGCGCTGCCACCATTGCCTGCGGTGGACGGCCGGCGAACGGGTGCTGGCCGGCAAGCAGCTCATACGCCACCACACCAAGCGCGTAGATGTCGGCCCGGTGATCTGTGCCTGGGTCGGCGGCCGCCTGCTCCGGCGCCATGTAGGCGGGTGTGCCCAGCGCCATGCCGAACGACGTGAGGCTCGACTGAGCATCACCCTTGGTGGCAGAAGCGTGGAGCGCCTTCGCGACACCGAAGTCGGTTACTACCGCGTATCCGCCGCTCAGCAGAACGTTCTCCGGCTTGATGTCGCGGTGGACTACGCCGCGGTCATGAGCGTAGGAGAGCGCGGCCGCAACGTCGCGGAGAATTCGCACCGCCTCCGGCACCGGCAGCTCACCCGAGCGCACCAGGCGCGTGCGGAGCGACTCCCCCTCCACGAGGGGCATCGTGTAGTAGGGAACCCCATCCATCTCTCCCGCCGAGTGGAGGGGTACGATGTGCGGATGCTGGAGCCGGGCGGCGAGCTGGATCTCGCGCTTGAAACGGTCCGCGCTTACCCCGGCGGCCAGATCGGGGGGGAGCAGCTTTATGACGACCTGCCGCGACAGCGCCGCTTCCACGGCCACGAACACGTGGCTCATGCCGCCGCCCCCCAGCTCGCGCTCGATGCGGTAGGCGTCTCCGAGCGTCTCCTGAAGCCGTTCCTTGAGCTGATGGGACATGGGCCTGTGGCAATGAGAAAGCGTACAGCAATCTATGAGAGGGCTGCATCGGGGCCAGGGGCCAAGTGCCAGGGGGCATGGAGGCGCGCGGCCGGGCCAAAGCTGCCGCACCTCCATTGCATTTCCCGTGTGTGCCGGTTGACGCCCGGTTCCCTATCCCCGGCGCCCGTCCGGCCAGCAACCATCCCTCCCCTGGCGCGTCATCATCTGGGCACCGCCCCCGATGAATATCACCCTCATGACGCGCCTCCATCTGCTCCTGCCACGTTCCCGCGCTGCGCACGTGACCGCGGCACTGGCTCTCGCGACGCTCCTCGTGGCGGTCATGCCGGGGGCGACGCGGCCGCCGTTGCGGCCATTTCTCGACCTGCTACTGGTCGTCCTGCTGGCATCGATGGCGGTGTCCGCCTGGCTGGGGGCGCAAGAGTCGCTGGGCACGCGGCGCGCCGTAGTCACCGGGATCGCATTCGCGGCGGGCTGTGCTGCACTGGGTCAGGGAGTGGCTGCGCTCATGGCGGTCAACAGCGGTGAGAGAGCATCGTTCCCAGCGCCGGGTGACATGCTGCTGCTCTCCGGACACCTGTCGCTCACCCTCGGTTTCGCGCGCGCTCTGCGGCGCGTGCACCCCATGAGGTTCGGAGCGGTGGTGGACGCGCTGCTGCTCATCGCCACCGCCGTCATACTCGTCGTCCTTCTCGATTACTTCCCGCCGCACGCCACCGAGCTGTCGCCCGTCGCCCGCGGCGTGGTGGTGCTCTGGCAGATGGTGGGCGCTGTCACGCTCATTCTGCTCGCCATGCTGCTCGCCTGGCGCGGCGAGCGCCTCGGGGCGAGCACGGCGGTGGGGCTCACCATCGGCACCGTGGCACTGACGATTGGCAGCGCATGGCACATGCGCATCGAGATGGACGGTGGCGACGCCAGCATAGGTCCGGCCGTGGCGCTGCTGGCTGTGGCGCTGCTCGGCTACGTCCACGTGCTCGGCCGCGGAGAGGCGGGGCAGCCGGGACTGACGGCGGAGCGTCCGCGCGTAGAGAGCGACGCTGCCACCATCCGTGCCGTCGCAATCGTCTTCGCCATCCTCATAGCGTCCGGCTCGGCCGTCTGGCTGGGTTTCGGCGACGAGCCGAGCCGCGGGCTGGCGCTAACCGTCGGCGGCTTTGGTGTGCTGCTGGCCGTGCGCACCGCGTACGCGCTCTGGGAGCAGCGGCAGATCACGGTGGCGCTGGAGAGCTCAGTGGTGGCCGAGCGCGAGATGTCGGCCACGCTGGAGCAGCGGGTGAACGATCGGACGCGTGAGCTGGCCGAAGCGCAGCGTGCGCTCCAGCGCATGTGGGCGCTCGCCCAGCAGATCGCGCTGGAGCTGGACCGCGCGCGCGTGCTGGAGCGCTTTCTCGAGGCGATCACCGACGTGGCTCGTGCCGACGGCGCCATCGTCGCGATCCAGGGAGAGGAGCGACTTCAGGTGGAGGCGGCCAGCGGAATCGCCGAGCCGTTGCGCGGGAACACGCTGTCGCAGGAGTCGGCGCTCGGCCGCGTGCTTCACGCGGGGGAGCCGTGGTGGACCGAGAACGCTCATCACCAGGGCGTCGACTCCAGGGTGGAGAGCGAAGTGGGAACGGCGCCGGAGATCCATGGGATGGCGGCGGTGCCGCTCCAGCGACGCGGCGAGCGGGTGGGCGCGGTGGGAATCGTGTCGCGACGCCAGCGTCGCTTCAGCGACCGGGAGATCGCGCACGTGGAGGCGATGACCGACCTTCTGTCCCTGGCGCTGGCGAACGTGTCGCTGGTGGAGTCGATGCGGCAGACGGAGTGGCGCTTCCGCACGCTCTTCCGGGCGGCCCCGGACGCCGTGCTCACCGTGCTGGAGAGCGGGCGCATCCGCGAAGCTAACGAAGCGGTGCGCGAGATTACCGGACTGGAGCCCCCGAGTGTCGTGGGGCGCAACATCGACGAGCTGGTGGCGCCCGAGGACCGGGAGCGCGTTCGCTTCGAGCTGGCCGAGACGCTGGCCGGCGCGCCGGCTCGCCTGGAGGCGCGCTTCGTTCACACATCCGGCACGCGCGTTGTGTCGCTTGCGGCACGGCGGCTCCCGCAGGCAGAGCCGCCCACCGTGCTGCTGGTAGGCCGTGACATGACCTCGGAGCGGGAGATGCGGGCGCGACTTGCCGAAACCGAGCGGCTGGCGGCGGTGGGCGAGCTGGTGGCCGGCGTGGCGCACGAGGTGAACAATCCGCTGTGTACGATCTCCGCCTTCGCCCAGCTGATGATGAAGGACGTGACCCTGACCGTGGAGCAGCGCGAGTCGGTGGACGTGATCCAGTCTGAGACAGTGCGCGCCAGCCAGGTGCTGCGCGATCTGCTCACCTTTGCGCGCCGGAGCGACGGGGTGCGGCAGCCGGTGGATCTCAACGAGATGCTCCAGCGCACCACGCGGCTGCGGGCCTTCGAGCTGGAGCAGGAGCAGATCGCGCTCGAGATGGAGCTGGCCGAGTCGCTGCCGCCGGTGGACGGCGATCCCGGCCAGCTCCAGCAGGTGGTCCTGAATCTGATCGTGAACGCCGTGCAGGCCATGAGGCCGCGCAAGCCGAAGAAAGTGCTGCGCATCGCTACCCACCTGGAGGGGGACATGGTGGTGATGGAGGTAGGGGACACCGGGCCGGGCATCCCGGCGGAGGTGCGGGCGCGCATCTTCGAGCCGTTCTTCACCACCAAGAAGGAAGGGACGGGGCTGGGACTGAGCGTGAGCTACGGGATCGTGGCGGCGCATGGCGGCTCGATTGGAGTGGCGCGCAGCTCCTCGCTGGGCAGCACCTTCCGCGTTACGCTTCGTCGGGCTGGCGAGAGCGCCACCGGCGAGGACGATATGGGGCATTTGATCATGGCCGAACGGTCGCCGCTGCGCGGCAATCGTGTGCTGTTCGTGGATGACGAGCCGGCGCTGCGTACGGGGATGATGACCTTCGGGCGGCTGAGGAAGATCAACGTCGTGACGGCCGAGGATGGCGCCAGCGCGCTTGCCGCCGCGCGCATCGGCGACTTCGACGCCGTCGTTTGCGACCTGCGCATGCCAGGCATGGATGGCGCCACTTTCTGGGAGGCGCTGCGGCTTGAACAGCCCGAGCTCGCCACGCGCACCGTCTTCATTACCGGCGACGTAGTGAGCCCTGGCAGTCGCGCGTTTCTCGACAACACCCCGCAGCCGGTGATCACCAAGCCGTTCGAGTTCGCCGAGCTGGAGCGGGTGGTGGGGGCGCTGATGAGGGCGGAGACGGCAGCGGACTGATCGGGGGCGAGCCCCGAAGCAAAGGGCCAGCAGCTCCGGGCCACGGGCCGCGTGCTTCGGCGCGCGACGGCTCGGACTAACAACCTCGAGGGCAGGGAGGGTGACTGGATGAGCGACCAGACGTTGCTCTTCATCGCGATGATGGCGCCGGTCCTGGGCGTGTGCGCTGTTCTGGCGCTCTGGCGGTTGCGGCGCTGGACCGCGGCGCGCGCGGAGGCCGAGCAGCGTGCGGCGCTGGCGCTGAAGGAGATCGAGCGCGTGAGCAGAGAGCTGCGCGACAAGGCACCCACGCTGTAGTATTCGCTCCCATGCCCCCCTTCTTCCCACAGCACCGCGTCGAATGGCGCATCGAGGAGCCGACTGCACTGCGGCGGCTGACGCTCTCGTTATGGGCGATGGCCGCGCTGGCGGGTGCGCTCGTGCGGCTGGTGAGATGGGGCGGTCTTTCCTTCGCCGGCGCCGAGGACTGGTGGATGATCATCGGCGGTCTCGCGCTGGGCGGGGTTGTACTCGCAGGTCTGGCGACGGCGCACCTTGGCAACTTTCCCGTGGGACAATGGATGTGGCGCGCGCCGCTCTTCGGGCTGGTGGCGGGTGTGACGGAGGCAGGCGTCAGCGCTGTCCTGCTCGCCGCGGGCCTGGAACGCATCGGCTCTGCCGCCGCCGCGTGGGGCGACTGGCCGTCAATGGTGGCGAACGCGGTGCTGTGGGACATCGTCGCAGTAAGCCTGTTCGCCGCGGTGCTCGCGATCACCGTGCAGGCTGTGCGGACGCTGTTGCTGCCATCGGATCGCGGGTAGCGGCGCAGCGACAGCATTGCGCGTGTCGGGGGCGGACCAGCTGGTGAGGGGGCCGGCTTCGCTGGCGAGTGGCCGCCGTTTATCGCTCCTCACGCTGCCAACCACTCGTTATCTTCCCCCACTATGAACCGGAACGACAAGCGCCTTCTCGTCGTCGGAGACCGTGTCCTCGTGTCCGTGGAGGAGGGCGAAGAGCGGACCAAGGTCGGGCTCTACCTGCCTCCAACGGCGGTGGACAGCCAGGCGGTACAGGGAGGAGAGATCATCGCCACCGGTCCGGGGCTCGCTCTCCCCGATCCCGTGGATTCCGATGAACCGTGGCGCACGGGTCCTCGCGAGCTTCGCTTCGTGGCCATGCAGGCGCGCGTTGGTGACTACGCGCTCTTCTTCCGAAAGGCCGCGGTGGAGATCACGTTCGAGGGCGAGCGGTATCTGGTGGTTCCGCAGTCGGCGCTGCTGGCACTGGTTAGGGAGGGTGCTGAGGAGGAGGAAGACACCGTCTAGACTGGAAGGAGTGTTTTTTGGGAGTCAGTTCGCCGCTTCACGTAATGACGTTGGTTTTCCGCAACAGTGGTGTCGGTCGTGGACCACGGTGAAGCGCTTGTCTTGTTCACCTTCATCGGTCAGATTTGCCCAGCAAATCGCATCGAGTGCGCGGACAGCGGCGCTTCAGGTGGTGACAAGATTATCGGTGGTAAGAGGATAGCAGGTGTAGGAAAGGCGATCGCGTTGGGGGTTCGCTGAGTGGGAATGCCCTTTCGCACGGCGGTTCCGATATTGCCTATCCGGCGGCCACGGTTCGGCCACCGGTCAAGTCGAACATGCAGTTGAAGCGCGGGCGACGAGACGTCAGCCGAGATCGCCCCATGACCAGGTAGTGGTCCCCCCCCGGATCTGCCGGGCTCGAACCCGTTCCTCAAAGGAGAGGAAAACATGGACCGCATCACTGCCCTCATCGAGTCGTTCGCGAAGGAAGAGGAAGGCGCGATAATTACGGAGTACGGCATGCTGGTCGTCGTCGTGGTACTCGGGATGGCCGTCATGCTCGTCGTCTTCCGCGATCGGGTGGCCACGTGGTTCAACGGGATCGCGACCGATCTCGACAGCATCTAGCTGATGACCGCGATATTCGCGGGCTCGGAGTGGGGCGGTGGCGGGCCGTGTCTTCAAGGGTTGCTCCCGGAATGCCGCAGACGTGAGAGACGACTATATTTGACGCAACGCGATTATCGTCGAGGCCGCTACCGGCCGACAGGCTTTGCGTCCCGTATGGGCCGCTCGCTGAAGGGCTGTTGATCGCGGTCCGGCTATCCGGGCGCCTGGCCCCTTGCCCCTCTGCCCAACACCCGTAGTTCACGCGGAGAGTTGCAGTGCCCTATGACGAACGCCTCGTGGCGCCGATGCGCTACGAGCTGACGCGAATTGGAGTGAAGGAGATGCGGACCGCGGACGAGGTGGACTCTACCCTGCGCAACGCATCGGGGACCGCGCTGGTGGTGGTGAACTCCGTCTGCGGCTGCGCCGCGCGGAACGCGCGGCCGGCGGTGGCGATGGCGCTGGAGAATGGTAAGCGACCGGAGCTGCTGACCACCGTGTTCGCGGGCCAGGATTTGGAAGCCACCAACCGCGCCCGCGGCTACTTCACCGGCTATCCGCCGTCCTCTCCGCAGATCGCGCTGATGAAGGAAGGTCAGCTCGTGTTCATGCTCGAGCGCCATCAGATCGAAGGACGCGCCGCGTCGGAAATCGCCGGTGATCTCACGGAGGCGTTCGAGCGGTACTGCTGATCGTTCGCCCTTCCCGGTAAGGAGTGCTGCCTCCCCGCGCTCA
>CAZWSO010000097.1:4654-9002 GCA_964636485.1 uncultured Gemmatimonadaceae bacterium | reverse complement strand
CGGCAGAGCTCGAGGCGCGCAATCCAAACCTCGTCGGAGGAGACATCAACGGGGGTGCCGCTCTGCTCAGCCAGCTGTTCTTCCGGCCGGTCGCGAGTCTGGATCCGTACCGAACTCCGTTGCGCGGAGTGTTCCTGTGCTCCGCCTCCACTCCCCCTGGCGGCGGCGTGCACGGGCTCTGCGGCTGGCGCGCAGCGCTGTCCGCGTTGCGCGCCGGATATTGAGCTGAGGGCGAACGACACGATGGTGCGGCGCTAGCCGTCGTCCTCCCCGCCGTTGTTCCGGCGTGCGACCCATGCGACGCCGCCGGCAATGCCGGCGGCCATCAGGCCCAGCGCGCGCCGGTGCTTGTTTGCCCAGAGCAACAGACTTCGAGACTCGGCACGATCGTCGAAGACGCCGTGCGCGCCATGATCGCCGGGCAGCGGTTCCCACAGATTGTGCGCTCGCTCCTCATATGGTTCGTCCAGCTGCTGGCCTTCGTAGGCTTCGCGGGCGAGACGCCTGTCCAGATACCATGGAACCGCCCGAGCGCCGACGATGGTCTTCACTGTTGGCCAGGCAACCCACATCTCGCGCCGATCATGCTCCATCGCGAAGATGATGGCATCAGCGGCTACTTCGGGCTGATAGATCGGTGGAACGGGCTGGCTCTTCTTGTCGAGACGGCTCTTCACCCATCGGAACTGAGGCGTGTTCAGGGCTGGCAGGTGCACTGAGGTAACGCGCACGTTGCTGCCGTCGTGGAGCAGCTCACTGCGCAGCGAATCGTTGAACCCCTCGATGGCGTGCTTCGCCGCACAATAGGCCGATTGCAGGGGAATACCGCGATAGGCGAGCGCGGAACCCACCTGGATGATCACTCCCGTGTCCCGAGGAAGCATGCGCTTGAGCGCCGAAAGCGTACCGTGGACATAGCCCAGATACGTCACCTCGGTCACACGTTGGTACTCCACTGCCGTCATCTCCTTTACCGGCGAGAAGACGGAAACCATCGCGTTGTTGATCCAGACGTCGATCGGTCCGAATGCCTCTTCCACCATGGCAGCGGCTGCCTCCACTGCATCAGCGTCGGCAACGTCGGTGGGCAGCACGATCGCCTCTCCGCCGAGCTGCTCCACCTCTGCCTTGGCCGCTTCCAGACCATCCCGTCCGCGCGCGAGCAGTCCGACCGCCGCGCCGCGCTTGCCGAGCTCGCGCACCGTTGCTCGGCCGACACCGGCCGACGCGCCGGTTACCACCACTACTTTCCGTCGCCTCACACCGCCTCCCGCGTTCGACGTACCGTTCGATCAGATCGTTCATCGTGCCCAGCTCACTAGCTCCCTCCGGTTCACCACCAGGATTCTCCTCCCGCGGAGTGATGTTTTGACGCCGCTGCCAAGTGCAATCGCGGTCGCAGGGACCATACCACCCGGCTGTTCCGGGGAGATGCAAGCGCGTCGTCCCGGGGCGGAGGCACAGTGGCCGGCCCGGCGCCCGTCAGCACGCATGTTGCAGACAGCGACTCCCTGCGGGGATTCCGCACTCGCCCACCGGCACGCCCAGCTGTGTCGGCTGGCTCACGTGCGTGCCGACTGGTGCGCGGACAACAACGCGAATGACCGAGATCGAATCGCATGGTGCGGATCGCGCCGATGTTGCGACCCCAGCCCCATCGGGCACTCCCCCTGCACCCAAACGGCGTCGGTTCCTGGCGCGCATGAGCCTTGGGCTCGGCGCTCTCGCCGCGGCTATTGCGGGACTGCCCGCGGTCGCCTTCCTCTTCTCGCCGGTTCGTCGCGATGAGCCGCATGTCTGGCGCGCGGTCGGCCGGTTAGAGGACTTCCCCGTCGGTTCCACCGTGAAGGTGACCTACGTGGATGCTGATCCGCTCCCGTGGGCGGGTTACGCCAACCGCAGCGCCGCCTGGTTGCGCCGCGATAGCGATGACGCCTTCGTCGCCTTCTCCGTCTACTGCACGCACACCGGATGTCCGGTGCGGTGGGTTGCTGGTGCGGGGATGTTCATGTGCCCGTGTCACGGTGGCAGCTTCGCGCGCGATGGAAGCGTTGCTGCCGGTCCACCGCCGCGTCCGCTCGAGCGGCTGGCCGTTCGTGTCCGTGATGGACAGGTGGAGCTGCGCCCCATCGGCGTTCCCCTGACCGAGGGATGAGACTGCTCCCGCGGCTGGGCGGTTTCCTGATGGACCGCCTTGGTCTGCACCGGATCGTGCAATTCGTCGCCCGCCATCCGGTTCCGCCGGAGACGGCGTCCCGGCGCGGGTGGTACTACGTGCTCGGCGCGTCAACCCTTGCCGCGTTTCTGCTCCAGGTCGCAACGGGAGTCGTCCTCGCCACCAAGTACATCCCGTCTCCCGCGCACGCGTACGAAAGTCTGCTGTTCATCAACCGCGAAGTCTGGCTGGGCTGGCTGCTCCGATCCATGCATTACGTCGGCGCGTCAGCCATGGTCGTGCTGCTGGGCGCTCACATGGTGCGCGTGTTTCTCACGGGCTCGTACAAGTTTCCTCGCGAGATGAACTGGGTGCTTGGCGTGTTGCTGCTCGTCCTCACCATGGCCATGGCTCTCACCGGGCAGCTGCTTCGCTGGGATCAGGATGGGATCTGGACTGTCGCCGTTGCCGCTCTTTTCGTGGATCGGGTCCCGCTCATTGGGGAGTATCTGGCACAGTTCGTCCTCGCCGGGGACACCGTGGGGGGCGCGACCCTCAGCCGCTTCTTCATTCTGCACGTCCTGATTCTGCCTCTAATGCTGATCGGCGTGATCGCCGTGCACATCTATCTCGTGCTGCACCATGGAATCTCGGAGCCGCCTCGGGCCGGACAGCCGGTTGACCCGGCAACGTATCGGCAGTGGTACAAACGGTACACGTACTCGAGCGGTTATCGTTACTGGCCCGATTCCGCCTGGCGAGAGGTGGTGGCGGGCGCTTGCGTCGTGATCCTGGTCGTCGCCATCGCGGCCGTGGTGGGGCCAAAAGGGCCGGGTGAACCACCTGATCCCACGATTCTCGCGGCGGATCCGCGCCCTGACTGGTACTTGCGCTGGTACTATGCGCTGCTGTGGGTGAAGCCGCGCGGCTACGAGACGTTCGTGATGGTCTACCTTCCGCTGCTGATCGGCGTAGGGCTCATAGCGCTTCCTTTCATCTCGCGGTTGGGCGAGCGGAGCCCGCGGCGTCGGCCGCTGGCCATCCTGTTGGTGGTAGTCACGGTAACGACTCTGGGCGTGCTCACAGAGCTGGGACTGCGAGCGCCGTGGGTGATGGCGTTCGATACCGAACCCCTTACGGCAGAGGAAGCGCAGCTCGAGCCCGGCCCGGCGCTGACGGGGTCGCAGATCTTCCATGCGCGCGGCTGCCAGTACTGCCACGTGGTATCGGGCAAGGGCGGTCAGTATGGTCCTGACCTCACGGATGTCACGCGCCGACTGCCGCCCGAATTCATCGTGGAGCGTACGCTGCAGGGTATCGGCAACATGCCGGCCTACCGGAACGTGCTGTCCGCCGAGGAGATGAGCCTTATCATAGCGTTCCTCCAGAGCCAGGAGCAGCGGCGATGATGGCGGCTCGTCGCGCGTTGGCCTGTATCCTCATGGCTGCTCTGGTTGCCGGCTGCGAGGGAAACCAGCGAATCCTCGATACGCGCAGCACGGAAGCGGCGCGCATCGCCGATCTGTGGTGGGTGATGCTGGTGATCGCCGTCGCCGTCTGTGTGCTCGTGACGGTGGTGCTGGCAATCGGCTCCTGGCGGGCGATTCGACGCCATAGGGGCGAGTCCGCTGGGGAGATATCAGGCACGAAGATGATCGCCGCTGGCGGCGTCGCGCTGCCAGTGCTCGTGCTCTTTCCTCTGCTCGTCTTCAACTATCGCGTCGGGACCGACGTACTCCCTCCCGTGCACTGGGCCGAGGAAGCGCTGCACATTGAGGTGATCGGGCACAAGTTCTGGTGGGAGGTGCGCTACCCCGACTATGGCATCGTGACGGCGAACGAGATTCGGATTCCCGCCGGGCGGCGGGCGCGCGTCGATCTCATGTCACCGGATGTGATCCACTCCTTCTGGGTGCCGCAGCTGCACGGCAAACTCGACATGATCCCCGGGCGGAGGAACACGCTCTGGCTTCGTGCGGACGAGCCCGGGATCTTCCGCGGGCAGTGCGCGGAATTTTGCGGTACCGCGCACGCGCTCATGGCCTTCTGGGTCGAGGCGCTCCCTGCCGCCGACTTCACGGAGTGGGTGGCTCAGGCGGTGGCGCCTCAGCCGGAGCTTCCTGACTACAACATCGCGCTGGGACGCGCCGTGTTCGTCGATGCAGCGTGCCATCAGTGCCACGCCACCCGCGG
>CAZWSO010000097.1:0-4554 GCA_964636485.1 uncultured Gemmatimonadaceae bacterium | reverse complement strand
TGGGACGCGCCGTGTTCGTCGATGCAGCGTGCCATCAGTGCCACGCCACCCGCGGCATGCCGCTGGATCCACGCGTGGGACAGCCGGGCCCCGATCTCACTGACTTCGCCAGCCGACGCTTCATCGGCGCCGGCACTCTGGAGAACAATCGCGCCAACCTCGCCGCCTGGATCATCGATCCTGGCCGGCTCAAGCCCGGCGCGCGCATGCCGGCCACGCCGGACCTCGACGGCGAGCGGCTCCAGGCGCTGCTCGACTACCTGGAGAGCCTCAGGTGAGCATGGAGAACGTGTTCCCGGGGGGCGCCACTCTTTCCGACAAGGAGCAGGCACGGCTGGAGCGCACATGGGCGCCGCCGCCGGGCTTTGTGGGCTGGCTGAGCCAGGTGAACCACCGCGCCATAGGCAAGCGGTACATCACGACGGCCTTCATCTTCTTCCTGATCGCCGGCATCGATGCGCTGCGCATTCGCTTGCAGCTCGCCGGACCGATGGGGACCGTGCTCGGCGCGGATGCCTACAACGCGGCGTTCACGATGCACGGCACCACGATGATGTTCCTGTTTGCGATCCCGATGATGGAAGGCATCGGGATCTACTTCGCTCCACTGATGGTCGGTGCCCGCGACATGGCCCTGCCGCGGCTGAACGCCTTCGGCTACTGGGTATATCTCATCGCCGGGGTGACGCTCTACGCCGCCTACTTCCTCGGCATCCCCCCGAGAAGCGGTTGGTTCGCCTACCCGCCGCTCACACGGCGCGAGTTCAATCCCGATGCAGGGATGGACATCTGGGCGACGATGATCACGTTCATCGAGGTCGCGGCGCTCGTCGCCGCCATTGAGCTCATCGTCACCATCCTCAAGCAGCGGGCGCCGGGAATGTCCCTCAACCGGATGCCGATCTTCTGCTGGGCGATCCTGATCACGTCCTTCATGATCGTCTTCGCGATGCCTCCGTTGATGGTCGGAAGCGTCATGCAGGCGATTGACCGCGCGTTCGGCGCTCACTTCTTCAATCCGCTCGACGGCGGCGACGCGGTGCTCTGGCAGCACATCTTCTGGTTCTTTGGGCACCCGGACGTCTACATCATCATGCTGCCGGCCTTCGGAATCCTCAGCGCCGTCATAGTGGCGGCGGCGCGCCGCCCACTGGTCGGGCATACGGCGGTCGTCCTCTCCATCGTGGCCACTGGCATTCTCAGCTTCGGGCTCTGGGTGCACCACATGTTCGCTACCGGCCTGCCGCTGCTCGGCATGAGCTTCTTCACGGCGGCCAGCATGATGATCGCCATCCCGAACGGCGTGCAGGTGTTCGCGTGGGCGGCCACGATCTGGAACGGACGGGTGGTGGTGACGACTGCGTTCATTTTTGCCGTGGGGGCGATCTTCACATTTGTGCTGGGCGGCGTGACTGGAGTGATGCTGGCGTCGGTTCCCTTCGATCTTCAGGTGCACGACACCTTCTTCGTCGTCGCCCACTTCCACTACGTGCTATTCGGCGGGGCTGTCTTTCCGCTCTTCGCCGGGTTCTACCACTGGTTTCCAAAGATTACCGGAAGGAGGCTGGGGGAAACCCTCGGGAAATGGAACGCCGTGCTCCTTCTTATCGGTTTCCACCTGACCTTCTTCCCGCAACACCATCTCGGCTTCATGGGGATGCCGCGTCGCGTCTTCACGTACCTTGAAGAGCTTGGTTGGGGGGATCTCAACATGCTCTCCACCATCGGTGCGTTCGTTATCGCCGCCGGCGTGCTGCTCTTCCTCGTAAACGTGGGGATCAGCGTGCTGGCTGGAAAGCCGGCCGGTAATGACCCGTGGGGAGCCGACTCGCTGGAGTGGGCGACCTCATCTCCGCCGCCACAGTACAACTTCGCCGTCATCCCCATGGTAGCCAGCCGCCATCCGCTCTGGTACGCCGAGCAGCAGGCGCCGCCCACGGTCGTTGAGCTGCGCAGCGATCAACGGGAAACGCTCGCTTCGCATCTGGTGGATGCGACCCCGGAATCCCGGCTCGTGCTTCCAGGGCCGACGCTCGTGCCGATGTTTGCCGCATTTGCGGTGGCCTTCACATTTATCGGGCTCGTGCTGAACCCATGGCTCGTCGTGCTCGGCGCTCTGTTCACCTTTGCCGCCATCGTGGCGTGGAACTGGCCGCGTGACTGGCAGCTTGCCATGGCCGATGACCCGGCCGAGCAGGAGGACAGGCCGCCCGAGGAGCGGACATGACGGCGCCGGTGCGAGTTCCGTATGAGCGCCTGCCGGTGCTGCTGACTGGTACGCGCGCGCCGCTCTGGTGGGCGATGCTGCTGCTAATCACCATCGAGACGATGGTCTTCGCGACTTTCATCAGCTCTTACCTGTTCCTGCGCTTTACGGCGCCGGCATGGCCGCCGGGCGAGATCGAGCCGCCCGACCTCCTGCTGCCGATCGCGAATAGCATCATTCTCCTCGCCAGCAGCGCCGCGGTCTACTGGGCGGATCGCGGCATCAAGAAAGGTGACCAGCGACGCCTCAAGATCGGCATGGGTGCCGGCATCCTTCTTGGCCTGGTGTTCCTCGTGCTCAAGGTGGTGGAGTACCGAGACGTCGACTATTTCTGGGACACCCATGCGTACGGTTCAATTATCTGGGCCATCATCATCTTCCATTCGACGCACGTAGGCGCGGTGGTGGCGAAGGGGTGCGTGATGGAGTTTCTCGCTTTCCGCGGGTACTTCACCGCGAAGCGCCACCTTGGCATAGACATCAACGGCATCTACTGGCATTTCGTGGCGCTCATCTGGATCCCGCTGTTCATCACGATCTATCTCGTTCCTCGCTGGTGACCGGATGGCTACAGACGACGCGATGGCCATTTCCGCTCGGCTCGCGCGAGGCAAGGGGCTCGCGCGATTGTTTCTCGGCATCATCGGTCCTCCCGCCATCTGGGCGCTGCGCATCGGTGCCGCGTACGTCCTGGTGCCGTACGCTTGCTGGACTGAGCAGCGATGGCTGGTGCACCTGCCTTCGGTGATCGGCATCCTTGCCGTGGCCGCGATCACCGTCGATGCGTGGCGTCTCTGGCGTCGAACTGGCGCCCCCGCCAGTACTGAGCTTGATGGCGTGCTCGCTCGGAGCCGCTTCATGGCGCTGTTCGGCGTCATGAACGGCGTGTTCTGGATCCTCGTCATGGCTGCCGAGGAGCTGGCGAGCATTTACATCGATCCGTGCCTGACGGCTGGACATCCGCTGAGGTGGCTGGGGAGCTGACCATGGGCCCGGGGCGGGGAAATGGAGTGCGGCTGAGCGCCAGCGCCACGTTCAGTGCGCGCGAAAGGCGCCCCCGGATGTGCACGCATCTGAGCGCCAGACAGCTGGCCCTGCAATCAAGCTCCCGCTACAGCTTCTCGCCTGCGCGCCATAACCAACTGGTCGACCCATTGCTCCACCAGATGCGCGCGCTCGTCGGTGAGCTCGACCGACATCGTCTGCACGTCGTGCGGTTCACCGCTGCCGCACCGACGCGCCGCCTCCTCTACCACGCTCGTCCATGTATGCTCCTGAAGCCGGTACCCGACCGCCGCCATTCCCAGCTCATCCAGTAGCTGGGAGGCGCGCGCGAACGATCTGACTTCGAAGCGGATGCCGTCGTCGTGCTCGCGAACCTGAAGGCGAATCACGCCGGCGAGTTGGTGGCCCTCCACCGTAACGCAGGTGATCCTGCGGTGCCGAACCTCCAGCACGCGCACCTGAATGTGTCCCCGAACCGGCACACGCATCGTCAGAGTGGCCCCCTCCTCTACGGACACCGGCGTCCCTGGCTCGACGCCCACGTCCACCAGTTCACCTGGGAAGAGGCTGGAGAAATCCTGTCGGAGCAGCTCGAAAAGCTCGTTCGCGGTCATACTGGCATTCGTGATGTCCGTCCAGTACCGGTGGTGCAGCATCGGCCCGACGCCCTCCTGCGGTAGCCGCTCCGGTATCGCGTCGGCGAGCAGCTTCAGCGCCGTGGACAGGGGTGTCGGCGCAATGCCAAAAACTTCTGTGAGGGCATTCTGCTGCCCTTCCGCGATCGCGTTCTCCTCGAGCAGCATCGTCACTTGCTCGACGTTTACCGGCAGCGCAACGCCCGCCAGCTTTGCCAGCTCCGTTCCAGCGAGTGCCATCCACTCGGGCACCGGGATCCGTAGCGGGTGCCGGTCGGTAATGCGCTCCAGCTCGTCGAGCAGCTGCGTCATGGTGACGCGTTCTGCGCCGGCGAGCTCCAGCACCTGTCGAACCGGAACCTGCCCATTCGCACTCCCCTCTAGCGCCATCACCAGCGCGTTGGCCAGGTCTTCCACCCATATGGGCTGGAAAATCCGGTCCCCACCTACCACGGGAACAGCGGGAAGCGAGCGCATCCACTTGAACTGCAGCGAGATGACATCGTCGCCAGGTCCGTACACGTTTCCCGGTCGGCAAATGAGCCATTCGCCCGAGAACTTCCGTGCCGCCTCTTCGCTGGCGCGCTTGGAGCGGTGATAATCGGAGCTGCCGCGATCGGCACCCAGCGAGGAGACGTGAACGAGACG
>CAZWSO010000096.1:0-9062 GCA_964636485.1 uncultured Gemmatimonadaceae bacterium | reverse complement strand
GAGGTCGTACACCAGCTCGGTGAGGCTCGGACAGAGCGAGATGATGCGCATGGCGTTCCAAAGATATGGCTGGCGTGTCACAGCAGCAGCACGAGCGCCGTGTACGTCAGCGCGCCGAGTGCGAACGGCAGAAAGCGACTTTCGCGCTCCTCGGGCAGCTCCTCCTTGAGGACGTTCAGCACGATGCCGCCGGTGAGAAACGCCAGCAGCATTGCAACGACGGCATCGCCCGCCGGCACGAGTGTGCCGATGAACCAGCCGACGAGTGGCGCGGGCACCAGCAGCCAGCGTCCCACACGATCATACTCGCGGCGGTGGTGGCTGCGCATTGCGTGATCGTTGGCCATGAAGTGCAGTGCAATTGCGATCGCGAACAGCGGCACGCTCCCCGTGCGCGGCTGACCTTCGTGCGCGATGAGATAGCCGATGAGTCCGTTATAGAGTGTGAACGACGTGATGTGCGCCCAGAACAGCGCGGTCCGCACCGAGGGGCCGTCGGCAGGAGCGCGGCTGGCGCGCGTCAGGATCATGAGGCGATCGATACCGTAGAACACGACGATGCCGAGCAGAGCCAGCAAATACGCCTCACGTCCCACTCGGCCAAACGTACCGTCGGTCCAGCGCTCGACTACGCGGTGCGTTGCCGCGAGCTCCGGCAGCAGAAAGACGAAAACGAAGGCGACCGAGACGCCGCCAGCGACGGAGAGCCAGGGGTGTCGAGCTCGCCCCTCCGAGGAGGGCAACAACCCGCTGACAAGATGCACCAGCGCGAGACCCGCGGCAGCCGCGAATCCCAGCATAATTCGGGTTCGCCTCCGAGGCCGGCAGTACGCTTCTTGCAAAACTGACTCCTCTGTCCGGTGCGATATCCGTGCCGTTCTCATCGATCCCGGAGGAGAGACATGCTTACGTTGTTACAGCGTCATGGCCGTACTGCCGGAGCGCTTCTTCTCATTGCCGCGCTTGCCGCCTGCCCGCGAGACGACCGTGTTGAGCAGGAAGACGCGGCGGAGATTGGCGCCGAGCACGAGGATGTGCGTGTGTTTGCTGACCTCAATGGTCACCTGGCTGCCTCGCTCGAAGCCGCGGAAATTGCTCGCGAGCGGGCGACGAATCCGGAAGTGCAGCAGTTTGCGCAGACGGTCGAGGCCGATCACCAGCAGAAGCAGCAGCAAATCGCCAACCTGATGCAGCAGCACGGACTCATCGGCGTGGAGCCGGACAGTCCCGGCCGTATAGATGATCACGTCTCCGATGTGCGCGACCTGCGCGAGAAGGAGCAGGGCGAGGATTTCGACCGCGCCTACCTCGACAAGGCGATCGACTACCATCGGACGATGATCGACCGCATCGACACCGTCCTCGACCGCACGCAGCACGCGGAATTCAGTCAGGCGCTCCGGGACATGCGTCCCACCATGGAGCAGCACCTTCGGCAGGCCGAGGAGCTGCGCGATCGACTGGATGGGTAAATGAGTGGGGAACGGGTGCCTGGCGTCGCGCGTCGAGCGTGAGGACGCGGGCCATGCACCCGGCTACCCCCCATGACTAGGGCGACGCCGCGTGCTCCACCACTGGCGCTGCGCCCTCCGCGAGTGCGATCCACGCCTCGAGCAGCCTGCGATTCACGTCGTCAAGTGGGCGGCGCGACAGGGGCAGCAGGCGATCGTGATCGCGTCTGGCGCCGGTTACATCACCGGTGAGCAGTCGCGCGGTCACGACACCGGAAAGCAGCAGATCCACCGGGAGCAGGTCCGCACCCTGTGCGGCCGCCTCCACCAGACCATCGGCGGTGTTGCTGGCAGCGTCCCACTCCCACCGGGCGGTGGCGTGAAGAAAGGCTACCGAGCGCCTCACATCGGACGGAGCATCGTGCCGCTCGAGGAACTCGTACACCATCCGGAAGAACGGTTCGTGCGCGACACCGGCGGTACCGGCGTGAATGTCCTCATCGGCGCCGATCACCTCTTGCAGCCAAAGCCTCCAGTCGGCGGGCGGCTCGTCGGAGCGAAGCAGCGTGCTCGTGCGCCAGTAGCGGTGAAGGCCGGTGCGCTGAGGCGACCCCACCGGGGGAAGGACGGAGCCGGGCTCTCCCTGTCGCACTATCGTTGCGCCCGTTGCGCGCGCCTGTGCCTGCATCACTCCGCGTACGATCGGAATGGGCTCGCTGCTGAACTCCCGGCGGCGGCCGAGCAGCGCCGACAAGTAGTCGAAGCGTTCCGCGCTCAGATATGTGAAACCGCGCGCGTAGCTCCGCAGGAAACGGCTTCGCTCGGCTCCGAGGTCGAGTACGGGATGAAAGTCCGAGTTCGCCGGCCGCCAGTCGTCCAGCAGTGGCGCCAGCGCGGCGCGCGAGGTGAGATGCAGCGACGACATGCGATCCGGTGTTGCCGTGACGACGTGACGAAAATCCGCCGCTATGCCGGCGTACTCGAAGATGCCCCAGTCGGGTGGAGGCAGCTCGGCGGCAAGCCCCGCGATGATCAACACGTCACCGCCAGAGGTGCTGTAGATCTCGTAGGAGGGGAAGTGGGCGTGCAGCGCCGCCAGCACGGTGAGCACGAGGTCGTCGGTAATCTCGTAGAGATGCAGCCACTGCCCGAAGACGCCCTCCGGCGTGAGGAAATGCTTGACGCGCTCGTAGAACTCGTAGGTGAACAGGCCGGACACGCCGCTCACCCACGGATTGGACGGCTCCGAGAGTATCAGGTCGTACTGCCGACGCTCGGCGGCGAAGAACGCCTTGGCATCCTCGATCACGAAGGTCGAGCGCGGGTCATCGAAGGCTCGGGCATTGGCGGGATAGAAGCCGATGTGCGAACCGCGAATCATCTCGGGTTCAATCTCGATGGTGAACAGTCGCTCGATGTAGGGGCTGCCGAGCAGAGAATGCGTCGACATCCCTGAGCCATGTCCGATCACTGCCGCCGTGCGAGCGCGCGGCGCATAGGCCAGCGTAATCAGCGGCAGCATGAACTGGGTCCCGATGTCACCGGCCAGCGTGTGAAGCGGGGCCGACGGATCCATTGGTCGGAGCCAGGTGGTGTCGAGCGAGGCGTCGGGCTTGCCGTTGGTGATTATGGAGACCTGCTCGCTCGGATGCGCCCGAACGACGCTGATCGTGGCGGTGCGTCCGTCGCGATGAAAGAGGACCTCGCGACGCGCCGCATCTGGCAGCGCCGCGTACCGATAGACCCCGCTCGACAGCAGGTTCCGATCGAATGGGATGCCGACGATGGCGTACATCACCACTGCGGTCATGATGATGGCTGATCCGTAGGCGAAGCGGCGGCCGGGCTCGAACGCGCCGGCTGCGATGCGAAGCAGCAGGACGCCGAGCGCCATGTCGATCACGGCGCCCTGGATGAGAAGCAGCTTCACTCCGATCACCGGCATGAGCACCAGTCCGGCGATGATGACGCCGGAAATCGAGCCGAGCGTGTTGATCCCGTAAACCATGCCGATGGCGCGCTCTCCCTTGCCGGCCACGAGCAGCGAACGTGTGATCAGCGGCAGCGTGATCCCGGCGAAGAAGGTGGACGGCAACATGATCAGCAGGCAGAGCGCGTATCGCGCGAGATTGAAAAGGCGGTATCCGGGATCCTCGGCGGCGAGCGCGGTCAGCAGGTTGGCGGTCAGTCCGAACGACGTCATGTACAGTGGCAGCGTCGCGAGCGCGGCAAAGCCCATGAACCACTGTACCAGGCCAAGAGCGTGCAACGGATTGACGAACCGGTCGGCATGCCGGTGGGCCCAGAGGGCCCCCAGCGCCAGGCCGAGAATGAATGCCGACAGCATCAGCTCGAACGAGTGCGTCGCACTGCCCAGCACCAGCGAGAGCATGCGAATCCACGCGATCTCGTAGATGAACGACGCCACGGCCGTGCCGAAGCTGACGAACAGCAGCAGGTACCAGAGGCGCTGAAGGGGGATGCCCGCGAGCTCGGGCGGCGGCGGTGGCAGCTCCGAGGGCGCGGTCTGCCGCGTATCCACTTCCGGTGCGCCCGCGGTGCGCGGGAGCGGTGCCGCCGGTGCCGGGAAGAGGCGCAGTACGCCCAGCGTGATCAGCGCCACCACAAGGTTCAGGATCGCTGCCGCGGTCAGTGTGCCGGGCAGCCCGACGAGCGCGATAAGATAGAAGCCGGCCACGAGCACGCCCACCGCGGCACCGATGCTGTTCGAGAAGTACAGCAGCGCGAGCACGCGGCCGGGCGCGTGCCCGGTGCGGCGAATGACTCCCGCGCTCATCAGCGGAAACGTCATTCCCAGGAGGATGGACTGAGGGAGAATGAGGGCGCCGGCGATGCTCCACTTCACGACTGTGAGCGCCGTACCTGCAGGCAGGGCGGGGAAGATGGCGGCGTAGGCGGCTCCGGTGACGGAATGATAGATCCCGTCGAAGGCGAGGCCGAGCACGGCGACCACCACCTCGATAATGGCGTACCAGAGCAGCGGCTCGCGCACCCGCTCCGACCGCTGGCCGGCGAGGATCGCACCGACCGCCATCCCGCCCAGAAAGATGGTGAGGACGATGATCTGCGCGTACGCGCTGTGCCCGACGAACAGGCCGAGGTAGCGGCTCCAGATGGACTCGTACATGAGTCCCGCGGCGCCGGAGAGAACGAACGCGATGTAAAGCAGTGGGCGCATGACTACAGGCTCGGGTGTTCAGGCAAGTCTGCCAAAGAAAGGGGGCCGGGGGCCAGGGGCGTAGCCACGGGGCGAACGCCCATGGCACTTCTGGACCCTCCGTGCCCTGCCTGATATCTTGTTCGCCGATACCAGGAGTGCGGGAGATCAGCAGATGTCGAACCGTCGCAGAACAGGAATGATCCTTGGCGTGCTGTGGATCGTCTCGATCGTCGTACTGATCGCGGCGGTGGTCTACTTCGGCGACTCGCGCGTGGCGCAGCGGAGCGGCTTCCCGTGGATGCCGCTGTACGGCGCCGTCACGTGGTGGTTTTTCCTGAGCATCCCGCTCATCGGTGCCACGTACGGCTTCTTCAACGATTGGCGGAAGCGATAGGCAGCTTTCGCCACAGCTGATCCCAGCGCGCATGAACCGCCGCGCCGCCCTTCATCCGGTCGGCGCGCTTTTTTTCCCCTGTGCGGTGCACACGGCTTGTATGCGCGTGCTGGCATCGCATGCCGTATAGTCGCCGCTCTCGATCCAGCGTAACCGAACGGTCAATGGACCGGGTTAACCGCCTCCAGAGCCACCGAACCTTGCCAATGGGTGTAAGTACCTGCTTGCTTACTGGGCCAGGACCCGCTATGATCACCTCATTCAGTATGGGCCGGCTGATGAGACCGCGTCCCCCAGGGTACCGCCGAAACACGCATCCAAAACCATGGAAATCAGAGAACGTTTGCTTCAGGCCACACTCCACGTCTTTGCCGAAACAGGTTACCGAGGAGCAACGACCCGCCGAATCGCACAACAGGCGGGCGTCAACGAGGTCACGCTCTTTCGACAGTTCGGTTCCAAGGAGCAGCTCATCCAGGAAGCGCTCGAGTGTGCCGGACGCTTCGAGGAGGGCGCGGCGCTGCCGCCGGTGCCGAAGGATCCGCGCCAGGAGCTCACCGAGTTCAGCCTCGCGCACGCACGGCACTTCAGCGAGGGACGCGCGCTGATCCGAAAAGTGCTGGGCGAGATCGAAGAGCATCCGGACATGGTGCCGTTCGTAACACGCAGCCCTGTCGAATGCCGCGGATCCCTGATCGACTATCTCATGCGGCTCCGTGAGCTGGGTTTCGCGCGCGCGGATTTCGATCCCTCTACAGCGGCCGCGATGCTCCTGGGGGCGATCTTCGCTGACGCGATGGTGCGCGAAGTGATGCCGCCGGCGAATGGCGCCAGCATCGAGGAAATGGTGCACGGTTTCGTGGATCTGTTCCTCCGGATGATCGGCGTGGCAGAGGAACGAAGCGTGAGCGCGTCGGACTGAAACGCGTGCCGGACGCTTGCGTAGGAAAAGGGCAGGATGAGAAACGCAAACCGGAACTTCGTTGACATGAGACCACTACTTCGGCGGCGCGTCAGTCTGTTTGCGATCGCCTCGGCCATGCTGATGCTCACGGGTGCACAGGCTCTCGCGCAGCAGCCCACCGCGCGGCGGCTCTCACTGGAAGAGGCAGTGCGCGCGGCGTCGACCGCCAGCGAGGATGTTGCCATTGCGCGGGCCGGCATCACGCGCGCGAGCGGCGAGCAGATGCGGGCGCGCAGCCAGTACCTGCCGCAGCTCTACGGCTCGGCGTCGTACACACGCGCGCTAAAGTCGGAGTTCGAGGGGCTTTCGCTCGGTGCCGACACCACCCAGGCACCATCGGCTGACTGCGGACCGTTCGATCCGCAGCCAGCACATCCGATCGGCGACCGCGTGAGCGCGCTGGAGGGCGCCGTGGAATGCATCACCCGCGCCGATCCGTTTGCGCTCTTCCGCAATCTCCCCTTCGGCCAGGAAAACACCTTCAGCCTGGGCCTTTCAGTGTCGCAGAACGTCTTTGCCGGCGGCCGCGTCGTCGCAATGAACCGCGCATCCGCAGCCGGCCGGCGAAGCGCCGACCTCGGTCTGGCGGCAGCCGAGGCCCAACTGGTGCTCGATGTGGCGCAAGCCTACTTCGATGCCGTGCTCAGCGACCGGCTTGTCACCATTGCCGAAGCGACGCTCGATCAAACGGAAACGACCTTCCGTCAGACACAGCTCGCCGTGCAGGTCGGGGCTCAGCCCGAGTTCGACCTGCTCCGCGCGCAGGTGGCGCGTGACAATCAGCGGCCTGCCGTGATCCAGCGCCGCGCCGATCGCGATCTGGCATACCTCCGGCTCAAGCAACTCGCCGATGTGCCGCTCGATGTTCCGGTCGTGCTCACCACCGAGCTCGGTGACGACGTGCCGGCCATCCCCGGCCGTCTGGCCGTGCTCCAGCGCGGCGGCGCGCCCGACACGGTGGTCGACGAACGCGCGCCGGTTCGGCAGGCGGAGGAGTTCGTGTCGGCGCAGGAGGCGCTGCTCGATGCGAGTCGCGCGCAGCGCCTTCCCGCCATCACGCTCAGCAGCCAGTACGGCCGCGTCGCCTACCCGCGCGGCGGCATCCCCGGCTGGAGCGAGTTCCGCTCCAACTGGACAGTGACGCTCGGGCTTCAGGTGCCGCTCTTCACCGGCGGGCGGCTGCAAGGCGAGCGGCTCGTGGCGCAGGCCAACCTGCTCGAGGCGCGTGCGCGGCTTCAGCAGTCGCGCGAGCTCGCCGAGCTCGATACCCGCAACGCGCTGGCCCGCCTCGAGGCAGCGGAAGCTTTGTGGGCGGCGAGCGCCGGCACGGAGCAGCAGGCTGTGCGGGCTTACTCGATCGCGGAGCTACGCTACCGCGAGGGGCTCTCCACACAGGTTGAGCTGACGGACTCGCAGATCCTTCTCCAGCAGGCGCAGGCGAATCGCGCCGTGGCCGCGCGCGATCTCCAGATCGCCCGGCTCCGCGTCGCGCTCCTTCGTGACCTGCCACTTGCCGGCGCGCCGGCGCTTCAGCAGCAGATCCAGGTGCCGCTGCCGCAGCAGCAGGCACCCCAGCAACTAAGGCCAGGCCTTCCCGCTACGGCGGGAGCGCAGGCGATCCAGACGGGGGCACCATGATGAGGGAACGACAGATGTTCGCAATGCGAATGCTCGCGGCGCTGGGCGCCGCGGTGATGGTTACGGTCGCCGGATGCAGCCCAAGCCACGATGCGCGTGCTGAAGGGATGGAGGTACGGGTGGTGACGGTCGGTGCGGAGAACATCACGGTGGCCGAGCTCGGCGACGTGAGCTCTGGCCCCACTCTGTCGGGAACGATCAGCGCCGAGGTCGAGGCAACGATGCGCGCCGAGGTATCGGGCCCCGTTGTTCAGGTTCTCGTGCGACAGGGTGACCGCGTGCGGCGCGGTCAGCTTCTGGCGCGCATCGACGACACGTCGCTGCGCGAGTCGCTGCTCTCCGCGCAATCGGGGATGCGCTCGGCTGAAAGCGCTGCCCAACTTGCGCGCCGTGATGCGGAGCGGATGCGCACGCTTGGCGAGGGCGGCGCGATCTCGCAGCGCGACGTGGAATCAACCGACCGTGCGTTGATGGCCGCCGAGGCGGCGCTTGCGGACGCCCGTGCGCGACTCACGATGGCGCAGCAGCAACTAGGCAAGACGCGTCTCACCGCGCCCTTCGACGGCGTGGTGAGTGAGAAGCAGGTCAGTGCCGGTGACGTGGTGCAGCCGGGCGCGGCAATGCTGACGGTCGTGAATCCGTCCACCATGCGCATCGAGGCAACGGTGCCTGTGTCGCGCATCGAGGAGCTGCGTGTCGGCATGCCAGTGGAGTTCGTCGTGAGCGGCTTCGAGGGTCGGTCGTTCGAGGGTACGGTGGACCGCATCAATCCGTCGGTGGACGCGGCGTCGCGGCAGGTGCGCGTGTACGTCACGATTCCCAACCAGCAGGGAACGCTCGTCTCCGGTCTGTACGCCCAGGGGCGCGTGGCCACCGAAACGCGGACGGCGGTAACCGTTCCCTACCGCGCCGTCGATGAGACGGGGTTGCGGCCGACGGTGGTGCGTCTTCACCACGGGAAAGCGGAGATCGTGACCGTGGAGCTGGGGCTGCGCGATGAGCGAGCCGAGCGTTTGGAGGTGGTCTCCGGGCTCAGCGCCGGTGACACGCTCCTCCTTGGCTCCGCCGCGGGCGTCGTGCCAGGCACCGACGTACGCGTACTCAGCAGCGCCGAGCTTCAGGGACGATAGGAGCAAGTCATGTTCATTTCCGATTTCGCTATCAAGCGGCCGGTAGTCACGGTCGTCACGATGGTGGCGATCGTGGTCTTCGGCGTCGCGGCGCTGTTTAGTCTGCACACCGACGAGTTCCCGGATGTCGCGAACCCGGTTGTGTTCTCGGCGATCATTTATCCCGGTGCATCTCCTGACGTGGCCGAGCGCGAGGTGCTGGAGCCGGTGGAGGAAGTCATCCGCGGCATCAGCGGCGTGAAGCGTGTTATGGGGCGCGCCACCGACAGCTACGTCGAGGTGATCACCGAGTTCCACTTCGAGA
>CAZWSO010000095.1:0-9351 GCA_964636485.1 uncultured Gemmatimonadaceae bacterium | reverse complement strand
ACGTGGGGGACCGCGCCGGCCACCTGGCGTTCGCGCGAGCTGCCCTGGCCGCGCTACCGGACTCCTGCCTCATCGCCGAGTCGCGCGTGGAGGAAACCGCGCCCCTGGGCGACGTGCCGCAGGACCCTTTTCTCAACCAGATGATTGCTCTCGAAACGTCGCTGGCGCCGCACGTCCTGCTCGCCGCGCTCCACGAGATCGAGCGCCGTACCGGCCGCATCCGCACCGTGCGCTGGGGACCACGCACTCTGGATCTGGACATCGTACGCTTCGAGCACCAGCAGGTCAGCACGGAAGATCTTGTCGTACCTCACCCGGAGCTGCCGAACCGGGACTTCTGGCGGCGCGGGCTGCGCGAGCTCCGGGCGGATTTGTGAGCTCAGGGAGAGAGAGCGGTTCCGCCCGCGCGATGACGACGCGTGACTTCCGCTCGCGAAAGGCGAGCGGCGAGAAGCTCGTGATGGTCACCGCGTACGATGCACTCTTCGGCCGCCTTGTGGATGATTGCGGCGTCGATGCCGTGCTCGTCGGTGACTCTCTCGGCAACGTGGTGGCTGGTCTGGAATCCACGCTTCCAGTAACGCTCGAGCAGATGCTCTATCACGCAACGCTCGTTCGGCGCGGCGTGAAGCGGGCCCTCCTCGTAGTGGACATGCCCTTTTTGAGCTATCAGGTGAACGTGGAGCAGGCGCTGACTAACTGTGGACGCGCGATTCAGGAGGCGGGAGCGCAGGCGGTCAAGCTCGAGGGTGCTGGCGACCGCGTGCTGCCGGCCGTGCGCGCGCTCGTGCAAACGGGAATTCCGGTGATGGGACATCTCGGCTTTCAGCCGCAGTCGCTGCTCGCGCAGGGGGGTTATCGCGTGCAGGGAAGGGAGGAAGGCGCGGCGGAGCGGATGCTCGAGGAAGCTCTGAGGCTGGAGGATGCGGGAGTATTCTCACTCGTGCTCGAGCTCATCCCGGCAGAGCTCGCGCAACGCATCACCGACGCCGTCACCGTTCCTACGATCGGCATTGGCGCCGGTACAGGCTGTGACGGACAAGTCCTCGTCCTGCACGATCTGCTCGGGCTGAACGAAGCGTTCAACCCGCGCTTTTTGAAGCGCTACGCCGCCCTTGCGAACGACGTACGGCGCGCGGTCACCGAGTTCAGGGACGATGTTCGGGCGCGGCGGTATCCAGGGCCGGAGCACGGCTTCTGACGTGAAGGAGCTGTCTGGCATCGCTCAGGTGCGGGATGCGCTCCGCAGTGCCCGCCGCGATGGCCGCCGCGTGGCGCTCGTGCCCACCATGGGGGCGCTCCATGAGGGTCACCTCCAGCTCGTCGACGTCGCCCGTGAGCTCACTGGCGAGGTGGTAATGAGCGTGTTCGTCAACCCACGTCAGTTCGGGAAAGGAGAGGACTTCGCGCGCTACCCGCGCGATCTCGACACGGATCGGAGCCTGGCGGCCCAGCGCGGAGTTGATCTCCTCTTCACACCCGGCGTCGAGGAGATGTACCCGGCGCCTCCCACGGTTGAGGTGGTGCCGGGCCCACTGGGCGCACGCTGGGAAGGTGCTGCGCGACCCGGCCACTTCACCGGCGTACTCACGGTCGTCACAAAGCTTTTCAATATCGTCGAGCCGGACGTCGCCGTGTTTGGACAGAAGGACATTCAGCAGGCGACATTGGTGAGGGCCATGGTGCGCGACTTGAACCTTCCCATCACCATCGAGCTCGCGCCCACGATACGGGAGCCCGATGGACTCGCTATGTCCAGTCGCAACCGCTATCTCTCCACCGAAGAACGGAGGCGGGCACGTTCGTTCGTGCGTGCCCTCGAGGCTGTGGCAAGCATGTGGACGGCGGGAGAACGGGATTCTGGCCGACTCGCCGCGACCGGTGATGCGGTGCTGGAGGAGGGAGAGGTTCTGGTTGACTATCTGGCGCTCGTCGATCCTGAGACGTTCGAGCCGGTGCACGAGGCGACCGACGGCACGATCGTAGTCGTAGCCGGACGCGCGGGCGCGACGCGCCTCATTGACAACATCATCCTTGGCCGGGCGTGAGCTGGAGCGCTGTCATCTCTGCACTCGACGACGGAGGAGCTTTCCGCTCCCGCGTCAGCGTGTATCTGCACCCGCTTGCTGGCCGCCCAATCGTATGGCACGTGATCCGGGCGCTCGCCCAGGTGCCCGATCGTCCCACCGAGATCACAGTTCTCTACCGGGCGTCGCAGCCCATTGCACTACCTCCGGATACTCCAGTATCGGTACGTGCCGTGGCAGTAAATGCTGGTACCGAGATGGTTTCGCTGCGGGCGGCAGTCACCACCCGTGGCCCGACAGTCCTCATCGATGGTGCGGCGGCGCTCGTCGAGCCCGCCACCATTGCGCGCCTGCTGCGTGCCGGCGAGGCCGGCATCGCCACGCTCATGGATGAGCGCAACGGAGCAGGGTATGTGGCCGTCGCGGGTGAAGGCCCCGCGCTCGCGTCCCAGGAGGACCCGCGCCTCCCGCGCGGGGCGCTTCGGGTTGCCGCCACGACGCCCGAGGAGCTGATCCGGATCGCAGATCGGCACACCTTCTCTCAGGCATCGCTGGCGCTGCACGACCGTCTCGTGAAGCAGCACGAGGCACATGGGGTAACGTTCGTGCTTCCCAGTACGACGTGGGTCGACGTCGACGTTCGCATCGGCGTGGACACCGTGATCTATCCAGGCGTGGTACTGGAGGGACTCACCGAGATTGGCGTTGAGTGCGTGATTGGTCCGCATTCGCGTCTCGTGGAGTCCACTATCGGGAAGGGGGTCGAGTTGAAGGGGTGGAATTACGTCACGAGAACGCAGATCCGGAACCATGCTGTCCTCGAACCGTACGTCCGCCGTGGTTACGATTGAGCTCCCGGGCTGGGCACGCGCCGGCAACGGACGGCGTGCGCACATTGCAAGGGTGGTGCAGCTCCTCGGCCGGTGGGCCGAGCGCATGCGGTTGCGGGACGCCGAAGCAGCCGCCTGGCAGGATGCCGGACTCTGGCACGATGCGCTTCGTGACGCTGACGAGCGCGAACTTCGATCGCTCGTCCCCGATATCAACTTGCCACTCGGAGTCCTGCACGGACCTGCCGCTGCGGCGCGCCTCGAGAGTGAGGGAGAGCGCCGCGCGGCCGTGCTTGAGGCGGTGCGTTGGCACACCCTCGGTCGTGCGGACTGGGAGCGCACCGGCGACGCGCTCTACATGGCGGACTTTTTGGAGCCCGGCCGCCCGTTCGAGGAGGCGCGCCGTGCAGCGCTCGCCGACACCGTGCCCGACGACTTCGGCGCCTCGCTGCGAGAGGTGGTGCGCTGGCGGATCGCCCGCGCTGTCGAGCGCAATCGGCCGATTCACCCTCAGACCATCCAGTACTGGGAGCGCGTGAAGTGAGTCGCCGGTTGGTGCTCGTCCTCGCGGTCGCTGCCGCGCTGCTGGTGGGCGTGACAACAGCCATCGTCATGGCCGACCGGGGTGGAAGACCGCTGCTTGCGCTCGGCAACGACCGCGCAAGGGCCCCGGAAGGGGTACGCATCCGCGTGGAAGTCCTCAACGCTACGCGCGTACGCGGGCTGGCGCGCCGCGCAACGATTCACTTGCGGGACCGCGGATTCGACGTAGTCGAGATCGGCACATCAGCCGAGCAGCGCGACAGCACAATCGTGCTCGATCGTTCGGGTAACCCGGAGTGGGCACGTGTCGTGGCCGCTGCCCTGGGAATGACCGCTATCGAGGCTCGCATCGACAGCTTACGCTACCTGGATGTCACCGTGCTCCTGGGTGCGGACTGGACGCCGCCCACCGACCCTTTCTACCCGTAGCTGTCCGCACGCCGCAGCAATGTCCATCCCCCGGCTCTTTCGCACGGCCGCCTCCACGCCACGCGCCCGAAGGTCGCGAGCGAAGCGGGCAATGTGCTTGCCGGGCGTCGGGGTGAATTCGGCCGTCCCGCCCGGATGGAGCGGTATCAGGTTCACGAATGCGCGGCATTCGCGGGCGAGCTCCGCCAGTTGTACGGCATGCTCGCGCTGATCGTTTACGCCCCCCAGCATCACGTATTCGAAGGTGACGCGACGGTCGAAGCGCTTCGCAGCCTCGATCACATCGGCTAGCGGATATTTCACGTTGATCGGCATGAGAGATCTGCGCAGCTCATCGCTGGGCGCGTGGATGGATATCGCCAGGCGGAATTGCTCATGGCGCTCACCCAGGCCGATGATGCCGGGCAGCACCCCCACGGTGGACACCGTGATGTGTCGGGCGCCGATACCGAACCCTTCGGACGTATTGAGTATGGTGAGCACTGGATCCACCGCCTTCCAGTTCATGAGCGGCTCACCCATCCCCATGAACACGACGTTGGTCACGTCGATCGGAGGATCGGCCAGTCGCATCTCACGCACCTGGCCGGCGATCTCCCACACTTCAAGATTGCGCACGAAGCCCATGCGCCCTGTAGCACAGAACGCGCATTTCAGGGCGCATCCGGCCTGCGAGGAGATGCAGAGCGTAACGCGCCGCCCCTCGGGAATCGCAACTGTCTCGATGGCTTCGCCGTCGGGCAACCGAAAGAGGAACTTTTCCGTCCCATCTTCCGATCGCTGCCGCGCCGCCACGGCCAGTCGCGGGAGCACGAATCGCTGGTCGAGGCGCTCACGAAGGTGCCGCGGCAGCTCGGTCAGCTGTTCGAAGGCATTCACCGGGGAGCGCCAGAGACGCGGCATCACCTGCCGTACCCGGTACGCCGGCTCTCCCAATTCCGACATGAACGCGCCGAGCAGCCGAGCCGCTTCAGCGGGCGGAACGTTGAGCAGGTCATAACGTTCAGGGGGCTCTTTCTGCATGTCTCGTCTGGGAGGTGTGGTGTTGAAACAATGTATCCAGTCGCCCTTCGACTTGCCGCTGTGACGTCACTTCGCAAGGCACTGGCCAACCGGAAGGCACGTGCGCGTGACTGGAAGCACATGCAGAGTCTGGACTTGTACGCGCTCGGAGAACCCCACGCGCGGTGGCCTCGCGCCTTCCGGCGGCTGTGAGCGGCAGTTAGATTCGTTCGATCGGTATGCGAAAACGGAGCGGCTGTGCTGCTTTCTGAGTTGCTGTCCGCGAACCGTATCAAGGTTCCCATGGGCAGCCGCAGCAAGGACGATATCCTGCGGGAGCTCGTCTCGCTTGTCGCGGATGGTCGTGGCGAGGCGGATGGCGAGGCCATCCTCGCCGCCGTGCGGGAGCGAGAGCAGGTGCTCAGCACCGGCATCGGGGGTGGCGTTGCAATACCGCATGGCAAGTCGCCACACGTGGACCAGCTTCTGCTGGCCGCTGGCGTAACGCGGGAGCCCGTAGACTTCGACGCGCTCGATGGTCAGCCTGTGCAGCTGTTCTTCCTCCTGGTGGGGCCGGAAAGCGCGGCTGGCGCGCATGTGAAGGCGCTGAGCCGTATTTCGCGTCTTCTGCGCCGCGATCAGCTCAGGCAGGAGCTGATCGCCGCGCACAGCGCTGAGGACTTCCTGCGGATGATCGCCGCCTCCGAACGCGCGTGAGGCGACGATGGCTGCCGCCCGTGCTGTGGGCGGCCTTCATTCTCGTCCTCACGTCCCTTCCGGGGTCCGTTGTGCCCGATGTGGGGAATGTGCCGTCCGGCACCGACAAGGTGCTCCACGCCGCGATCTATGCGGTCCTCGCCTGGTTGTTGGTACGCGTGTTTGATCCGTCGGGGCTCGACTGGACGAAGTACCTGCTCCTGATGCTCGGCATCGCGATGTTCGCCGCTGCGGATGAGTGGCACCAGTCATTCATCCCCGGACGCGAGCCCAGCTTTGGAGACTGGGTTGCCGATGTGGCTGGAGCGGCCGTGGGGGTGACTATTGGCGTCCTTTCGCGGCGCCGGGAGCAGTATACGTGATCGACAGGGCGGTGTTCGAGACGGACCAGCGGTCGGATCTCTGTGGGTCGCTTCGCGTCGGGGATGCGGGCCGACCGGTACGCCTCGGCGGCTGGGTGCACCGGCGCCGGGATCTGGGTGGCATCGTGTTTGTTGACCTGCGCGATCGCGCTGGTCTCGTTCAGGTCTCCTTCAATCCTGCCTTCACTCCGCCAGAGCTGATAGCGGCTGCCGGCGCGCTCTCGAACGAGAGTGTGGTGCTCGTTGAGGGAGAGGTCGTCGCCCGCCCGGAGCGCGACTGCAATCCCGAAATGGCCACCGGGGCGGTGGAGGTACGCGCGTCGGCGCTGCTCGTCGTGGGCCCGGCGGAGACCCCAGCCATCCCCGTGGCGCGAGGAAAAGGCGAGTTACTGCCCGCCGAGGAGCAGCGTTTGCGGCACCGCCATCTGGACCTGCGTCGCCCCGAGCTGCAGGAAAATCTGATCCTTCGACATCGGCTCCTGCAAGCCACGCGGCGCTACTTCAGCGAGCTGGGTTTTCTGGAGGTCGAGACACCGGTGCTCACCAAGCCCACGCCGGAGGGAGCGCGGGACTACCTCGTGCCGAGCCGTGTGCATCCGGGCGAGTTCTACGCCCTGCCACAGTCGCCGCAGATGTACAAGCAGCTCCTCATGGTCGCCGGCCTCGATCGATACTTTCAGATCGCCCGCTGCTTTCGCGATGAGGATCTACGTTCGGACCGGCAGCCTGAGTTCACGCAGATAGACGTCGAGGCATCGTTTGTAAGCAGCGAGGATGTCTTCCGCTTCACTGAGGGATTGCTGGCCAGCCTCTGGAATGAGGGCGGACGGCCTATCGAGACGCCGTTCCGCCGGATGTCTTACGCCGACGCGATGGAGCGTTACGGTACAGACCGTCCGGACCTGCGTTTCGAGCTGGAGCTGTTCGACGCCAGCGACGCGTTCCGTGACTCGGAGTTCAACATCACCCGGACGGCGCTCGCCGAAGGCGGACGAGTTCGCGGCATGCGTATTCCCGGCGGGGCGTCCTTCTCCCGACGCGAAGTTGACGAGCTCGAAGCCATCGCCAGAGGCGCCGGCGCGAGCGGGCTGCTCCGCCTCAAGCGCAGCGCCGGGGCACTGGAAGGCCCTGTGGCGCGCCATCTCGACGATCGTGGATCGGCAATGCTTGGACTTGCGGACGGTGACCTCTGCCTGATGGTCGCCGCACCGGACCGTATCTCGAGCCCCGCTCTCGATCGCGTTCGTCAGGAGACCGGGCGGCGCCTTGGCCTGAGTAGGGAGGGAGTTCTCGAGTTTCTCTGGGTAACCGACTTTCCGCTCTTCGAGAGGCTTCCCTCCGCCGCCAATCTGGGCCCCGTACATCACCCTTTTACGGCGCCACATCCTGAGGACACGGCGTTGCTCGATTCCCGCCCCGAGCACGTGCGGGCGCTCGCCTACGACATCGTGCTGAACGGCACGGAGTTGGGGGGTGGAAGCATCCGTATCGCCGATCCGGTCCTACAGGAGCGGATCTTCTCTCTCCTCGGAATCGAGGAGGAGACGGCTCGAGCCCGCTTTGGCTTTCTGATCGAAGGGTTGCGGGCAGGAGCGCCGCCGCATGGTGGCATAGCGCTCGGATTCGACCGCATAGTGATGCTCCTGACGGGAGCACCATCGCTCCGCGACGTGATCGCGTTCCCCAAGACGACCGCCGCGCGCGCACTCTTCGAGGGCGCGCCAGCACCGGTACCGGCGGCCGAGCTGCGTGATCTGCGCATCCGGATCGACATCGAAGAGGAAGTCGGCGCGTGAGTGACGACAACACCACCCACCGCATCTCGACCGAGGGCGCGGACCTGCTGACGCTGGCCGGTGTCAACGACGCCAATCTGCTCGAGCTGTCGCGCATTTTCGCGGTGAAGGTGGGCCTCCGGGGTGAAAGTCTCACTCTCAGCGGCACGCCGGACGTGGTCGAGCGTGCGATGCCGGTGGCGCAGCGGATGGTTGACACGGCCAAACAGCGTCTGCCGCTCACGCCGGATGACGTGTTGCGCATGAGCGAGGATGGCTCGCGGGAGGATGGCGCGCCGGCCGGAGAACAGCGCATCGTGCTGCCCGGGGTGCGCAAGATCATCCAGCCCAAGACGCCCGGACAGGCCGGCTATCTGGATCTCATTGCCGAGCAGGACATCGTGGTCGGAATCGGGCCGGCAGGCACGGGCAAGACGTATCTTGCAGTCGCCGCGGCGGTGGATGCACTCGTCCGCAAACGTGTGCGGCGGATCGTTCTCGCGCGGCCCGCGGTGGAGGCGGGCGAGAGCCTGGGCTTCCTGCCGGGAGACCTGCAGGCCAAGGTGGATCCATATCTCCGCCCACTGTACGACGCGCTCGACGACATGATGCCCGCGGAACGGGTGCAAAAGTCCCTAGAAACGCGTACCATCGAGATCGCGCCGCTGGCCTACATGCGCGGCCGTACCCTGGCCGACGCCTTCGTGATCCTGGATGAGGCACAGAACGCCACAAGCGCGCAGATGAAGATGTTCCTGACTCGTCTTGGCGTGAACTCGAAGGCTGTGATCACTGGTGACAAGACGCAGATTGATCTGCCACAGCGGGAGCAGTCGGGACTCGTGCAGATCGAGCGCATCTTGCTTGGAATCGATGGCATCGGTTTTCATTATTTCAGTGAAGCCGACGTCATCCGACACCGGCTCGTGCGCGAGATCATCAAGGCATATGCACGCGATTCGGCGGGAGAGTAGCGAGTGACGCCACGCGAGCAGCTGCAGCAGGTACTCGGCGATGAGCCGCCAGAACGCGGGGCGATGCGCGCTGCCTATCACGGCGCGCGCATCGGCCTGTTTCTGCTCGTGGCCGCGCTCATCTACGTGTTCTTTCCCGCCTCTCCCGCCGTCGAGACACCAATATTCGAGGTCGGCTCGGTGGCAACGCAGACGGTCATTGCGCCTTTTGCCTTCAACGTGCGCAAGAGCGACGCCGAGTTGCTCCGCGAGCGGGAGGAACTGGCGCATGCCGTCAAGCCCATCTTCGTGCACCACCCGTCGGCAGCCGATAGCGCGATCGTCCGAGCAACAGCACTCATGCGCGCTCTGGCTGAGGCGGGGGAGGCGACTCGCCAACCGGACCCAGACCAGATGCGCCGTGTGGCATCGGAACACGGGGTGACGCTGAGCCCGTCCGAAGCCGACTACCTGTCCGTGCCGACGCGCCGGCGCGCCATGGAGGAGGCGTTGCGCGACGTTTACGACCGCTGGCTCACCCCGGGCGTCGCGGCGAGCGGTGCTACCGAGGAGATCCGCGGCGAAGTAATTGTTCGCAGTGGTGAGGACGAGCGCAGCGTACTCTCCGACAGCATTCCAACCTTCGGAACGTTCCTGGCACAGGCGCGAGGTGCTCACCCCGATCCGAACTCGTCGGTGGGCGATGCCGTGTT
>CAZWSO010000094.1:0-9515 GCA_964636485.1 uncultured Gemmatimonadaceae bacterium | reverse complement strand
GATTCTGGAAGTTGAAAACGTTGAAGGCGTCCACCGTGATCGCCGCCTCGTTTCCGCCGATCTGCACAAGATTCTTGCGCAGCCGCAGATCCACGTTCCGGAAGGCGAAGGCATTAGGAAGGATGAACGAGTCACGCTCGGGCTTCCCCGCCCCTGGATCAAAGTTGCCTCCGAAGCGGTCCCCCAAATCGTAGCGGACGCCGCTCCCCAGCGTGACCAACCCGCCGAACTGCATCCCCCAGAGGAAGGGCACGT
Organism: uncultured Gemmatimonadaceae bacterium; assembly: GCA_964636485.1. GTDB lineage: Bacteria > Gemmatimonadota > Gemmatimonadetes > Gemmatimonadales > Gemmatimonadaceae > CAYXRS01. Next base: position 9,260 of record CAZWSO010000094.1, on the reverse strand, counting down.
CCACTATCCAGTGGCCAACGAGCCGGTGCCGCTCATCATTGCGGCGCTGTTTGGGGTAGTCGACCGGGTTGGGGAAGCTGAACAGATCGTTGAACCCCGCGGTGTGTCGCTCGGCCAGGGTGTAGGCGATACCGCCGCCCCAGTCGAAGTTCCCGGCGCCACGATACGGCCGGTCGATCTTCAGCGCGAGCGCGTCGTACCACGTCCGTCCAGCCGCATGGAGCATCAGCACCGTGCCGAAGCCGGGAATGTTGTTCTCCTGGAAGCACGCGAAGGTCCGTGGCTCGCAGGTGAAGTTCATGTTGGCAAAGTAGAACGTGGGGATGTTCCGGCTCCTCACACCGGTGTACGCCGCTTCCACCGCGAAAGACCCGAGCAGCTGCCGCACGCCCAGCGTGAACTGGTGCGACATCGGCGGCTCGAGATCGTTCGGGATCAGCTTGATCTCCGGGTTGAGAGCGTTGATCCCGGCGAGGTCGGCCAGCAGCGCGCTCCGTCCTTCCGTCAGATAGCGCGTCTGAAACTCGAGTTCTCCGGGGCCCGGCGTCTCGCCCGGCGCGACGAAGTTCACCCTGTAGCTCGGGTGCTGCATCGCGAACTGCTCCTCGATCGAGATGTCGTAGATGTTCCGGTCGTAGTAGATCCCCCAGCCGCCGAACATCACCGTGCGTCCCTCGTTGCCTAAGGCGTAGGACGCGCCGAGCCTGGGCTGGATTGCTCCCAGGAACGGCGAGCGATCGTTGCCGTCGGTGAAGTAACGGGACTGGTCGAGCGGAATGAACAGCCGATCCTGATATTTCACCAGCGAGTCTACGACGTTGCGCGGTGTCACCCAGTCACGGTTCATCATCGCCGTCTCGTAATCCCATCGAACACCGACATTCAGCGTCAGCCGCTCCGTCGGGCTCCAGTCATCCTGGATGTAGAGACCGATCTGGGTGTTGTTGCCGCCGAAATTCGGGTCGCCCGCCTGGAACTCGACACGCTGTGGGATGGCGAACTCGTTGAACCAGGGCTCGTACACGAAGCGCGGGGTCTCCGAGTTCCCCTTCACGATATCATAGTTGACAAAATCGACGTTGATACCGCCCTTCACGATGTGCGACCCGAGCCACTGCCACGCCGTCCAGGTGAGGTCGTCGCGCACCGAGATCCGTCGCTGCTTGAAGTCCTGCGTCGAGAGGTTGGCGCCGATCTGGGCGCAGCACCCGAAGCCGAAGAAGCGGTTGATCGGGCCCGGCTCGTTCGGCGTCGGGTTGTAGTTGTAGTACTGGAGGCTGACAAAGGCCTCGTTGACCACCGACCCCAGCACCTTCGTGTGCTTCAGGATCCCGGTGTGTACGTCGTTGTTGAAGCGCGTTGCCGCCGTGAATGCAGTCAGCCCGCCAAAATCTCGGATGTCGTTCTCGCTGCGGCCGGAGTAACTCAACTCGAACAGCGAGGTTGGCGACTGGTCGAAGGTGACCTTGCCGAAGTAGAGATTCGATCGGAACGGCTGGCCGAAGGCACCGTTGTACTGTGCGAAATTGATCGTGTCGAGTGCGGCGAAGCCCTCCGGAGGCACGATGTTCACCCGAGAGATCCGCTGCTGGTCGTTCAGCTCGAACGAGCCGAAGACGCGGACCCGTTCGCCGATTGGACCGCCGCCGCTGAGGCCGAACTGGTGCCGATCGAAGTCCGGCCGGCGGTATCCGGTGGGGTCGGCCGCACGATCACGCCGCTGGAAGGTATCGAGCGCCACCCAGGAATCATTGATCGTTGTGTAGAACACTTCACCCTCCCACCGCATGCCGCCGGACCGCGTGGTCGCCGTGATGATCGCGCTCGACGCGCGCTGATACTCGGCCTTGAAGTTCTGGGTGATGATGCGGAACTCCTGGACCGCGTTGCGTGGGAAGGGATTGCCGCGGCTCGCATCCTGGCCGACCACGCCACCCTGCAGCATGTCGTTCTTGTAACTCGCTCCGTCGATGAAGACGTTGACCTGTTCAGCGGGCTGCGCTCCGGACGTGAACGTCTTGCGCGTCCCATCCAGCCGATCGTTCTGGAGCTGCGTTCCCGGCGCGAGCGCCGCCAGGCCGAGGAAGTTGCGATCCGACGACGGTAGGTCCTGAATCTGTTCGCGATTTATGTTCGTCGCGATCTCCGACGTGCGCGTCTCGACCGCCGGCGCCGCGACGATGACCACCGCTTCCAGCGCGACGGCGGCCTCCGTGACGGTGAAATCGACGGTCATCGTCTGCCCTATCCCGAGCTGCGCCGTCCGCTCCTGCGGCGCGAATCCGATGCGCCGCACGGTGAGGTCGTAGCGACCGGGGCGAAGTCCCGGGAGGCTATACAGCCCGTTGTCACCGGTCATCGCCGCTCGCTCTGCACCCAGCTCCGCGCTGCGCGCGACCACCGTTGCCCCCACCACCGGACCACCGGTTTGGTCGCGGACGATTCCACGGATGATGCCGGTCGTCGTCTGCGCCTCCGCCACCGCTCCGCCAAGGAACAGCCCGATCAGACCGAGGGCGGCTGCTCCAAATCCTCTCACCTTACCACCGATCATGACACACTCTCCTCTCTGGATGTATTCCGACTTTCCCGCGTTGGTCCGCCACACGATTGCCGTACGACCAGCCGCGTGGGCAGCGTCTCGCGCCATGGCTCACCGTTCCTGCGTGCGTGCAACATCTCCACCAGGCGACCGGTAGCGCGAGCGCCCAGCTCGGCTATGTCCACGTGCACTGAGGAGAGTGGCGGGTTCATGTACCTCGCCATGGGGATGTCGTCGAACCCCGCTACGGCCATCTGTTCGGGCACGCGGATTCCCCGTTCGTGAAGGGCACTCAATGCCCCGATGGCCATCGCGTCGTTCGAGGCGAAGATCGCCGTCGGCCGGCGTGGCCGCCGAACCAGCTCCGCGGCGGCGGCATAGCCTGCACCCTCGCTGAAGTCACCAGGCATCTCCATGGCCTCGTCAATGGGAAGGCCCGCGTCGCGCAGCGCCGCGCGATAGCCTCGCAGCCGCTCCAGGGCATCGTGGTTACGCTCGGCCCCTTTGATGATGGCGATGCGCCGGTGGCCGAGTCCGATCAGGTGGCGCACCATGGCGGACGCACCCTCCAGATTCTGGATCGTCAGCGCATCGTGAGCGCCATCAGCGGCGCTGTTCAGCAGCACCACGGGAAAGCTCTCCGGCAGCATCGCCAATGCCCGCACAGCCTCGGCGTCGGGCGACATGACGAGCAATCCGTCCACCCGCCCTCGCATCGCGCCAAGCACGGCTTCCACCTCGGTGGGATTGTCGTGCGAGCTCGAGACGAGGAGGTGATAGCCGTTGCGGCGGGCGGTGGTGTCGATTCCACGGATCACCTCCGAAAAGAACTCGCCGTAGAGATCGGGGAGGAGGACGCCGAGCGTGCTGGTGCGGCTGGTGATGAGCGACCGAGCGGCTCCGTGCGGCGTGTACCGCAGCCGAGCGGCTACCTCGCGCACGAGATCCCGGGTGCCCTCGGTAACCCGCGCGCTGGCGTTGAAAACGCGGGAGACGGTGGCGACAGAAACCCCGGCTTCACGAGCCACGTCCTTGATGGTCGACATCGCGCCTTGGGCTGGCGGAAGCCAGTGGTCCGAAAGGATTTCTCGGACCGCGGGCGGGCCGGGCAATCGAGATGGCTCGGCCATGTAATCGTTTACATGACGGGACGCACCCTGTCAAGAGCGGGGCACCGAAAGGTGTCAGGCCGAGGTTACAGGCGGGCCGGTGAGCGTGCACGCACAGCCAATTCATATCAACGCCGGCCCTGTGCGGCTGGCGCCGCCCCCCTTCGCGGCTACCGCCGGCTTGCGCTTCTAGCGCCGCCTCCCCCCCAGCCCCCGAAGCCGCTGCTGCACCGACCGCGGCAAAAACAGCGCCGCCGCCATCACCACGCCGCGAAGGTTCGAGCGGCTCAGGTCCCGCAGGTCGCCGGTCCAATGCTCCGCAACCACGTCGCGGCCGGCGTTGCCGATCAGACGCTCCAGCGCCAGCACGAGCACGAATGCGTCGTCAACTCGGCCAATGAACGGGATCAGGTCGGGGATCAGATCCATCGGCGCCACGATGTACGCGAGCGCGCCGGCCACCAGCACCTTGTCGAGCCCGGCCACCCGCCTGTCGGTCAGCAGCCCGCCGAGCAGGCGGAGGAAGCGGGGGAAGTCGGCAATCGTGTCGAGCAGCGTGCGGCGCGCGCGGCGCCGCCTTCCCGGCGCACTCGACCGCAACCCCGGGGTGCGACGCGCGCTGGCCGACTTGGTCGTCACGGCGCAGTCCCTCCGGTCGATGGCTCACCAGGCGGCGCGTTTCCCCCGCCGGCAACGCCCGGCTCCGGTCCGGGTTTCGGCGCCGGCCTCGTGCCAGCACTCACCACCTCGCTCGCCACTGACTTCCCGGCGGCCGCTACGCCCTGGAGCACGCCCATCGCCTTGTTCATCAAATTCATGGTCTCGGCAAGCGTGGCGGTTGAGACGCGTCCCGCGCGCAGGCTGTCCTCCACACCTTCCGCGAACCGCTGGAAGACGTTGGGCGCCGCCGCTGGCCGATGCGCGTAACGCGACTCGAGGAACTCCACGTAGTCGAGCACCTGGTACAGACGCTCGTCGGACAGCGTGTCCAGCTTCCGGAGAATCCGGTCCCGCAGAAACTCGTTCACGGTGAATCCCTGGTCAGGCGCACCCGCTCATCAACCCGCGGCGCAACACCATGGCGCAGCTGCCGAGTTCAGACCCTGTTCGGCCCCGGCCCCCCCGGAGGCAGGGCGCCCGCCTGCTGGTCGTCAGCCTCAGCCGCGCCAGCGAACGCGCGTCCCGCGCGCATCGATATGCACGTACGGATGACGATACTGCTTGCTCGAGTACAGGCCAAGCCCCCCGACCAGATCCGGGTGCTCCCGCTCCACCGCCTCCACCGCCCGCATGACCAGCAGCGCGTCCCTGAGCGTGAACCGCCCGTCCCTGTCGGTGTCGATGGCGATGTCGATCGCGTCGCCCTGAAGGTGCCGGCTGTGGGTGGAGAACCTGTTGGCGCTGTTGTACGCCGGCGTGCGGAACGACGAGCCGATCGAGAACTGGTAGTCCGCATCGTCATCCCCCCGCAGCTCGGCGATCTTGAGCATCACCAGCTCCACCTTGTCGAGCAGCTCCGGCGTCACTGCCGCGTAACGGGGCCAGGTAGTCTGCCCGTCGCGCGTAATGAAGTCCGCAAGCCGGAAGTGACGTGTCACATGCACGTCGAGATCCTCCCGGCTTACCCGGACGAATCCGTCGGGGCGCTCCCCGCGACGGGTACGCTCGCCAGGAAAGATCCCGATCCGGTATCCATCCAGTGTGGCGCCCTTCTTCTGGGCGAACGGGACCAGCACAGACACGGTGAGCGAATCCACCACCCTTCGAACTCCCTGCGCCACCACTGCCAGCCGGTAGAGCCCCGGCTCGGGCGGCGCAACCAGAGTGTCGCTGACGATCGGCCGCGCCGGCTCCACCTCCAGTGTGTCGCTCAGCCGAAACCAGACATAGGCGAGGCCGCTCTCATCACCGCCCATGGCGAGCAGCGGATACTCGACCGGCTCACCCGGCAAAGTGAACCGCACGTTCACCGCTCCACTCCGTCCGAACATCTCGGACGCCGGCGAGACCAGAACAGTCTGAAGGTTCTCGAATCGGCCGCCCTGTATGGCGGGATTGAGGAGCGCGTACGCGGGCGCGTAGAAGGGAAGGAAGGCTATTGCCGCGCCAATGGAGAGGATGAGTGAGATCCGCCGAGCGCTGCGTGCTGCCGGAGAACGTCGGTTGGCCGCGCTCTCCGGCGCCGGCAACGCCATCAGTTGATCCCCCAGCGCGCGCGATTGCCACGGGCGTCCACATGCACGAACGGGCCGTGAGCCGAGTTGGCGCGATAGAGACCGGCACCGCCGACAAGCTGCGGATAACGCTTCTCCACGCGATCCACCGACTCGAGGAGGATCTTTGCGTCCAGATGATCCACGCGCCCGTCACCGTTCAGGTCGTCCATACGCCCATTGCCGTTGTTGTCCACGAACACGTCGGCGGCGTCGCCATACTGGTGCCGGCTGGTAGACGCGCGCCCGCCCGAACCCACCCCGCGGGCATTGTACTGCGGGGTCCGGAAGCCCGACATTACCGCCATCCGGCGAACATCGTAACCCCGGCCGCGCAGATCCTGAATGACCAGCTCCAGCTTGTCAATGAGCCGCTCGTCCAGGACCAGGTACTTGGGCCACACGTCGCGCTGATCCTTGGTCAGGAAGTCGCGCAACCGGAAGTGGGTGGAGACATGCGTGTTCTGGTTCTCCCTGGTCACCTCGATGAAGCCGGCCGGATTGCCATAGGCTGGGTTCCGGGGCGCGGCACGCTCGAATGGCCAGCTGCCGATCCGGTAGGCGCCGATGCGGCCGGCGACCTTGTCCTGGAAGGGACGCAGCGTGACGAACGCGAAGGTCTCGTCCCCGCTCAGCGGAACGGTATGGACTCCGGGACCGCGAATGGCGGAGCCACCCAGGAGCCGCGATATGGCGGCGATCTCCCTGGACGCGCCCGGATGGATGAAACGCATCCGCAGGGCGCCGCTGAAACCGGTGAGAGAGTCGCGGCCCATCTCGTCCGCCGCGCTCGGCGTGACCACGACAGCCGGCCCATAGTAATGGCCGTGGTCATGATCGGCGTGCATGTCCGCCTCGTCGGAGGCACCGCTGGTGACCGCCGCGCCGGTAGCCGCTATCGCTACACCGGCTGCACAAACGACTGCTAGCGCGCGCAAGAAGCGGCGCACCCTGGAGTAATGCTGACTCATCTGCGAACTGCCTCCCCAGCAACCAGACTGACGGTGAACTGCTGCGCCACCGTCTCACGGCTTTGTGTGTTCGACCGCGACGTCGAACGTTCCTTGAAACAAGGAACCACCAGATCATGGAGCAGACGACGAAGCGTCATGCCCGGACCAGTGTCCCGCGACACGACCGCATGATCAAAGTGGCTATTCAACCTACCCCTGCTACGGACAGGGTAAAACCCCGATTGAGAGCTGATCCGGCCCAGTACTGACCACTCGGCCAAACCGTAGTCAGTATATGAAGACTTGCGTCCCCATGGGCACTATGTCGTACAGGTGGGCCGCATCTTCGTTCCGAAGGCGGATGCACCCGTGGCTGACCGCCTGGCCAATCGACTGGGGCTTATCGGTGCCGTGAAGCGCGTAACCATCGCCAAGGTGCAGCCGGTGGCTGCCGAGGACGCCATGATACTTACGCTGGTTCGTGCCGAATGGCGGGATCACGACCTTGCCGTCAGCAACGATTTCCCGCCCTTCCTCGCCATGGCCGAAGGCGATCGCGGTGCCGTCCGGGTAGCGCCGTACCACATCGGAGCCCTCCGTCACGATGACCGAGCCGTCCGGCAGGTCGATGGCCTGACCTCGCTGGAGCCACACGAGGCCCAGTCCCCGCTTTGCCGCGATCTCCACGTAGTGCCAGTCCGGCGGCACCCACACCGGGTCCTCTTCCTTGCGAATGATCACCAGGCGTCCGCGCGGCGTGTCGAACTTCCACTCCTCTACTCCGCCAACGCGGACCAGCGTCTTCCCGCTCCCCACGGCAACGCGCGTGGTAAAAAGAGTATGGTCCCCCTGCTTGTACCAGAGCCGCCGGTCGTCGAGGCTGACCACCAGATAGGGCGCCTCGGCCGGCAGCGATGGGCTGGAGGCGCGAATCGCCTGTAGCGAATCGTCGATCGCTCCGGCGCGCCGGCGCACATCGTCCAGCAGCTCCCAGTTCTGGTTGAAGACGATCCGGCTGATGTCGCGCTCGTAGCGCACCTGCGCCGTGGAGCCTGCCAGTGCGGACGTCGACCCGCACGCAACTGCGAGTATACCCACCAGGCCCCACGTATATCGCGACTGTGTCCTGAACGGGTTCGGCATCAGTAGAAGTAAACCGAGGCGCCGGCGCGGAGATTCGCGACGATTGCCTGAAGGTCGGCGGCGCGCGCGCGGATGGCGCCGGGCAGAACGTACGATGAGTCCGCCAGCGGACCGTGCGATGGCATCGAGTAGATGACGGTGCCGCCCTCGAGGACGACGGCCACCGGCCCCAGCGCGCCCCGCAGGTTGCGTGTCTCCGGCTGATCCAATCCGCGATCGGAGAACACCCAGCCGGGGACCTCCCAGCTATCCTTTCCGTCGATCACACGCTGCACGGCGCCCTTACCCAGCGGCACTGCCAGATGGAGTGTGTCGGGCGGCTCGCCCACGCGGCGCGCTCGGCCGATCTCGACCTCGACCTCGCGCAGAACCGCTCCGGCCCTCCTGAGCGACATTGTACCACTGTCGAGCGCCACGGCCAGGTGCAGCTCCTGATCGCCACGCGCCTGCTGCCGCACCAGCTCCACCATCATCGCCAGCCGCTTCGCCTCCGCGGAAAGGATGGCGTCGGCCCTCTCCCGCTCGAAGGCGCTCATGCTCGTGCGCAGCCGCTCGATCTCCCGGTCGTAACGTGCGCGGCGCGTGACGAGCCAGACGTCGGCCGCGAGAGAGGAAACGACCAGCAGCAGCACTGTGCCGGAAAACACCGGGTGCCGCCGCAGGAAGACGCCGAGGCCGGGCCGCTTCCCGGTTTCGGGCGGCGGTCCGGACTGCCGGTACAGAGTGGGACCTGAGGGGCGGGAAGCGGTGGAGTGCAGAGGTAACTCCGACGCGGCAGGCTAGCGCCGCGTGATGCTCTGAACGTCTATAATGGGGACGCCGGCCGGGTTGCTACGGCCGACGCGCACGCGCCCGGTTACGACGACCGTGGACAGCGCCGGGATACCGCGTGCGCTGGCGACGAGGGGTTCCGGTAGCGCGAGGTAGAGAATCGCGTTCTCGCCAGTGGGACCGCGAGCCAGCAGGTACGGTTCGTCCGTCTTCATGTCGCGGCGAAGCTGATCGGCGGTCTGAAAGGCGAGCACCTGCACCTGCCAGCGAATCGGCCGGCCCTTGGCCCCGAGCGGATCGGCGCGGATGTCGGCGGCGCTCAGCGGTGTGTGGAGCGCGGTGTCGGCCATGGCAAGCGCCTCCTCCGGCACCCAGCCCTCCACACGTACTCGCACCCAGCCGTTGTCGCGCGCCAGTGGAACCAGGCGGGTGCCTGGCTCCACGGCTCCCAGCGTCCCGCCACCACCGCCCGGAGCGCCTGCCAGCTCAGCGCGTCGCAGCGGCGTCATGTCTTCCGAGATCGGCGTGG
>CAZWSO010000093.1:0-9672 GCA_964636485.1 uncultured Gemmatimonadaceae bacterium | reverse complement strand
TGGCGGTGGCGGCAAGGGCCGCTCGCCAGAACAGCGCCTCCACGTACTCCGGCGACCCTGGCGTCGTCCGCTCCAGCTGCGCCGCCACCAGCGCGCGGCCCGCTTCCCCGTTCCCCTCGGCCACCAGCTGCTGCGCTCGTGCGAATACCGTGTCATCCGCCGGCCGGCCGCTTCCCTGCGCCAGTGAAATGGAGGGGACAACGAGAAGAGCGAGGAGGGAAAGCAAACGGGGCATCGGCAGACCTGGCGGAAGACTGGAGAAATATACAGCCGTGGTGCGGGGTTAGGGATTCGGTGATGGGGCCGCGCCTCCCCGCCCCCTGCTGCGGCGCCTGCCCCCCCGGCGCGACAGCTAGCTGCACACCTCCAGCACGACCGTGGTCAGAATCTGCTCGTCCGTGGAGACCGTGGTTTCCTTGAGCGCGACATCGGCGGCGAGCAGCGTGGCAAGGGCACGATCGATGGCGTCGGCATCCCAGCGAGATACAGCAGAGCTCCAGAGTTTCACCGCGTCGCCCCACGGCATCCCGGTAAAAAGCCCTCCCGACCGCTTGAGCAGATCGAACAGCTCGGAGTACAGGCGCGCGCGCGGCAGGCCGCGCCGCAGGGCGCCGTCGGCCCAGCCGATCCCGAGCAGCTGCGTGGTGAGCGCCATCACAATCCGCACGCCGCTCGCCTTCGGCTGGTCGAGCACGTGGCCCAGCATGGCTAGCGCGCCAGACGCATCGCGGTGCGCGATGCGCGACAGCAGGTCACCCATGGTCTCGCCGCGGCGCACCCCGACGACAGCGGCCACCGCACCCTCGTCGATCATCGCGCCGTTGGTGTAACTCGCCAGTTTATCGAGCTCAGCAGCCATCGCAGGCAGATCGCTGCCGATGGCAGAAAGGAGAAGGTCCGCGGCTTCGGGCGTGATCTCCACTTTGTGCACCGTCTGGACATGGTGCGCGATCCACCTGGGAACGCGGTCTCCCGTGAGCGGCGTGAACTGCACGGCGCCGGGTAATGCGGCGAGCATCTTGTCCGGCTTGCCACGCTCACCGCCCGGCTCCATCAAAACTAGGAGGACATCGGGCGCGGGATTCTGCACGTAACGGTCGAGCGCCGCTCGAGCATCTTTCCCGAGCGCGGACGTCTCGCGAACCACGACCGCGCGCCGATCGGCCATCATTGGCGGTGTGGCGAGCATAGAAGCGAGCGACTCCGCGTCGAGCGCGCCTCCCGAGCGCGCATCGAGGTTGAAGTCGCGCGTGCCGGGGTCCACAGCAGCGTGGAGGAGCTGACGCATTAAGTCCTCCTTCAGCAGCTCCTCGTCGCCATAGAAGTAGTACACCGGCTCGAACGCCCGCGCCTGAAGCGCCTTTCGAAACCTCCGCTCGTCGCTAGTGGCCATCTATTGAATATCGGAAACTGAAACGAAGGGTGAAAGGCTGCCGACGCTCGGAGCCCGGAACTCGGCTCTCCCAGGGGGGCCGATGTAGTAGGTTCGCGGGACTCGCGCATCGCTGTCTGGACTCCCGCCTGCGGGGCTCCGACCTCGGCCGAGGCACGCCAAGCACTCCTGGCGGAAGCTGGAATTCAAGGTTCAAAGACGGCGATGCTGGCTCTCCGCGTTCACCAACGTGACATTTGGGAGCTGGAAGTGCCCGATCGCGAGCGCCGTCTGACGCTCGTTGTCGAAATCCGATCGCCCTCGCCGATGCCGCCCTGATGGCACGTACGGTGCGCGAGGAGGGTGACACGAACCCGAACCCGGCCAAGGAGCACGCTCATGCATCTCATCCAATCGCGCGGATTTGCGCCACTGGCCGTCGCGATGGCCATGTTCCTCGCGGCGTGCCCCGACCGAGCCGGCGACCCGGCACGCGATACGGTCGCCCCCGACGTTGCCGAGGCGGCACAAACGCACATGGACGCAGCCACCGGCGATCAGGAAATGAGCCGTGCGGTGCGTGAGTACCGTCTGACGATGCCGTTGATGCAGCAGTACGTGCAGGCAGTGCGCAACCTGCACCAGCTCGAGCGTACCGATCCGGAGCTGCGTCGCCGCATGGAAGCGATGGGCGAGCACGAGGAACGCTCGCTGGCCGAAGTGACTGGCCTCATTGAGGGCGAACCCCAGCTCCGTCGCGCCATCGAGGATGCGGGACTTACCGTGCGCGATTACATGCTAATCTCACTCGCCTTCATGCAGTCGATGATGGCGCACGAGTTTCAGCGGCAGGGCTACATTCAGGAGCTGCCCCCGGAGGTGTCCGCCGAAAACGTTGCCTTCATTCGTGACAACGAGCAGCAGTTGCAGCCGCTGATGGACGAGCTCAACCGGCTGGGCGAAGAGGGGGGAGGGTGACAGTCATTCGCCCGACGTTCTCGCTGTAGCCCGCCTAAGGGGGCCGCGGATGCCGGCTTGCCCGACTTACCGTCGGCACGGCGGAACGCGGAAAGGAGTGGCAGGCGGCCGCCTGTAATGACGATGAGGGGGCTGACCACTCCTGTCAGCACCCCCTGAGTAGCTGTCTTCCGAGCAGCGGCATCGGGAAACCGACGTCTACCTCCCCCAGAACCAATCTGCCATCTGCATCTCCGCGGTCATGAACTGTACGGGCGCCTGCTCGACCATCAGGGCGGAGGGCCACATGGGGAGTCCGGCAGAGGCGGGCATCAGGACGACGTGATCGAAGAGCTGGGAGCGGGGGAAGTCAGGCTGGCTGGCGATGACCGGAGCGAGTGTTGGCTCATGATCGGCGGCCCCGGAGCCGAAAGTCGCCACCGCCAGGTAACCAGCGGCGATCACTCCAAGCGCGGCGGCGGCAAAGGCACTGGCCCCGGACGCGTTCAGCCGGGAACGGGCAGCTGTGCGAACATCACCGGTCTGAAGGCGCGCCTCGAGCCGCTCGGTGAAATCAGCGCTCGGTTCGATCTCCGGAAGGTTGCGGAGCACCAAGAGGCCGCGCCTGAGTGCAATATCGCGCCGAGCACAGCGCTCGCAGGCGGTGAGATGAATCTGCATCTCCACTACTAGAGTGTCCGGGAGCGTGCCATCGGCAAAACCGAGCTGGTGCTTCTCGAAGGTGCGACAATCCATGCGATACGGGTTCACTTGGGTTCGGGAACTGTCCGCACATGGGTACCCGCACCCCGAAAGGGGGTTCCCGTACGTTAGTCGGCCTCAGCCACGGGGGCCAGAAGCTCCGTGAGGCAGCGCGGCCGGTGAAGGCGCGATGAGCGGTCAGGGCTTGCCTGACCGACAAACAAAGAAGGGCGGCGGGACCACAAAGGGTCCCGCCGCCCGCATCTATCACTGCTCCGGACCCCTACTTCAGCCCAGGCTCGATGATCGCCGCAAAGGAGTTGCGCGCACGGTTGAGGCGCGACTTCACGGTGCCGAGGTTGCACCCGGTGATCTCGGCGATCTCCTCATATGACTTCCCTTCCAACTCTCGAAGCACGAACACCTGGCGGTGATGCTCCGGAAGCTGGGCTACCGATGCTTCGACCAGCTCTCGCAGGTGGCGCTTGCGATAGAGGTCGTCCGGACGCGAGTAGGCGTCCTCGAACTGGAGCGGACGGTCGTCGTCGTGCCAGTTCTTCTTGATGGTCTGGAAGAACACGAGTGGATTCCGCGAGCGGTTGCGGAGCTCGTTCTTCGCGAGATTGGACGCGATCGTATAGATCCACGTCGAGAACTTTTTGGACTGGTCGAACCGGGCCATATGCCGGTACACCCGGACAAAAACCTCCTGTACCAGATCCTCCGCACGCTCCCTGTCCCCAATGGAGCGGTAGACGAAGTTCAGCAGCCGCGTCTGATAGCGTTCCACCACCTCCTGGAACGCCCGCTCCTCCCCCGCCAGGAAGGTGGCCACGACTTCGGCATCATCCATGGCGCGCAACCGCTCCCGAACGGTGGCACCCGGCGACGGCACCACGAGCTTCAGCGCAACGTCAGCCATTATCCTTTCCCCCAAGCGACCAAAGAGTGATTCTTACAAGACAGGGGTCGAGTTGGTCCGGCTCCCGTCCCGACTCAACCTCACAGAAGGCACGGCCCGTGCCCCCCAGTTCCATCCCCGGTTCGAACAGCCGAACCGGCTTCCTAACAACGAGTTAGGCTACGTTTGACGACTCCTCCAATATACCGAAATCAAGCCGAAGTGTCTACTTTTCCGGACGCGAATTCGTCGACTGTTACACAAATTGAGGACGGTTCAGATCCGGCTCACAACGGGCGGGTGTTCCTGCTCTTTATCCGATCGCTGTCGGCTCTAAGCTCGGCCCGCTGGCCAGTTCCCGCCGTGACCCTCCTCACCCTTTACATGAACACGCAAGCCTGATGAAAAGCTCCCGTCTGATCCTTGCTACGTGATGCAAACCTCGCCAATGAGATTGCGGTCACGATCCAGCCAAGGTTGGCTCCCCACAAACGAGCTCCGGTCGCACCACGCAGGGAATACGGTTCCCTAATGAGACGGCCTGACTTGCGGCGATTGCACAAGTGCCCATTTCGGCACCTGCTATCCCCTGCTCGCGTGGCACACGACTCGCGGCACGCTGAGGCGCTTGCTATGCCGCGCTTTGTGTTGCCGGCAGGATGACGAGACGCTACCATTGGATGCCGTTCTCCTGCCCAAGGATCAGCCTGGAGCGATGACATACCGTCTCCGTACGCCCGGGCTAGTCAACCCGGGCCGACGCGCTGCGTTCTCGATGCAGAGAACGACCAGTGCGGCCGGCCTCGACCGCTCCTGATGCGCGACGTCGTCTGTAGATGAGGACCGTGATGGCCCAGGACCCTCTCCGAACGTCGGCACCCCCAGTCGGTCCTCTTGACAGCTGGTTCTGGGCACGCGGGTGGGTTGCGCCCGTGCTCGTCGTGGGTTTCATGCTCGCAGGGACTTTGATCATGGACCGCCAGGTGAAGGGCGATCTGACCAGCCGCGAGCGTGAAGTAGAGGCCCAGGCCGAGCGGCGCGCATCCGTTCTGGCGGACCAGGTCGGCAACACGGTGAGCAATCGCGCTGGTGCGATGCGTGCCGCCAAGCTGCACTTCACGCCGACGAGCCCAACGCTGTCCGAGCAGGCATTTCTCGCTGCCGCTGACAGTGCAACGAAGGATCTGCTCGGCCTCACGGCGATATCCATCGTCTACCCCGACGGCGGCATATATGGAAGCCATACCGCCATGCTTGGGGAGCGAGGGATCGCACTACGGCAGGACACCAGTATTGCGAACGCCTACGACCGGGCCGTGGCGCAGCGCCGCGTCACTGCGTCGGGGGTGATCGAAGGGGCAATCGGCCGGCGCGTCATGGTGTTCGATCCCGTGTGGGCCGCCGAGGACACGACTGACGCCATTGCCGTGGTGGTCGGCGAGCTCGATCCAGGCGCCATCCTCCGAGCTGCAACGGCCGAGGTGAATGCGGACCGCCGATCGACCGGCTTCTATGCGCTGTACGGGCCGAATGAGGTGATGATCACCACCGTGGCGCTTCCCCCGCAATGGCCGGTCGTGACGCAACCTGTGCGCGTGGCTGATTCCGAGTGGGAAATTCGCGTCGCGTACGAGCAGGTGAACCCAGCCATCTACAACGCACGCCGCATTGCCGTTTGGGTCATCGGGCTGACGGCAGGGATCGCCTTCGCCCTGGCGCTGCTGGCGCTGCGACGTCATTTGGTGGCGCAGCGCCACTGGATTGCGCGGCAGCAGGACGAGATCTCGCGCCGCGAGACTGCCGAGGCCGAGGCGCGCCAGCTCGCCGGCCGTCTGGCGCACCAGGCAGCGCAGCTGCGGCAGGCGGAAGCGCTGGCGCGCGGTCGTGAGGAGGAGGCGCGCGAACTCGCCTCGCAGCTCGAGGGTGCGCAGCGTGCGGCGCAGCGACTCTCCACTTCGCTCGACCCCGAGGATGTGGTGGAGTTGTTCCTGGGTGGGGTGGCAGAGCGACTGAGTGCCGATGTCGCCTCGCTCTATACGTTCGATGAGGAGGGCGAGACGCTGATCGGACGCCGCCGGCTCATGTTCCGCGACCTGGGAGCAATCACGGATCGCCTGCGGTCCGAGGACATTCGGCAGGTCCGCGCACCGGTGTCCCTGCTTCCCAACGAGCTCGCAACCGCCGTCCTCACCGGCGAGCCTGCCACCAGCGAGAGCACGGCGGCGCAGCGCGGCCAAATGCTGGGCGTATCATTTACGCAGGAACGGAGCGCGGCGATCCTTGCCGTGCCACTGCTCGTACGCGGACACGTGGTGGGGGTAGCGTCCTGGGAGGTGTACACGGAGGATTCCACCTTCGATCGGGCCACGATCGCTTTTGCGCAGGCGCTCGGTACGACCACCGCGGCGGCACTGCACACTGCCGAGCTGTTCGCCTCGCTCGAGGTGGCGCGACAGGACGCGCATCGCGAAGCGCTTCGCTTCCGCACGCTGGTGGACCAGATGGCGGACGGCGTCATCCTCGTTGGGCCCGGGGGGGCGGTGGAGCGCATCAACCGGGCGGCGCAGGATCTGCTCGACGAGGGCGTCGCCGATGTGCCGTTGGCCGAGTGGCCGTCGCGCTTCAACTTCACCGGGCCTGATGGTCGCGCGCTTCAACTGGAGGAGCTGCCGCTGCAGCGCGCTCTGAACGGCGAGTCGGTTCGCCGTGCGGAGTTCGTAGTCCGCAGTGCCTGGGGTGACGAGCGACATCTCTCGGGCTCGGCCGCGCCGCTGATCGGCCCCAATGGCGAGGCGATCGGCGCCGCGCTCATCTTTCGCGACGTCACTGACGAGCGCCATTACGCAGAGATGCTTCGGCACACCAACCGGCAGCTGCGCGAGCAGGCTGACGTCCTGGAGCAGGTCAATCGTCAACTCCGCGAAGCGACCAAGGCCAAGGACCAGTTCCTGGCCGTCATGAGTCATGAGCTGCGCACACCGATCAATGCCATTATCGGCTACACCGATCTGCTCACGATGGGCGTGACCGGAGAGCTGAACGCGCAGCAGGTGGATATGCTCACCCGGGTTGGAGCGGCGTCTCGCCACCTGCTGGGCCTGATCAACCAGGTGCTCGACCTGGCCAAGCTCGAGGCCGGGCAGCTCGACCTCTCGCTCGCCCATATCGAGGTGCGCGAGGTGATCGACCAGTGCCTCTCACATGTCGCGCCGCTGGCTTCCGGCAAGGGACTGAAGCTCAAGGTGCTGGGCGCTGACGACGACAATGCGGACGTGTCGGCGTACGTCGACCGCACGCGGCTCACACAGATCCTCCTGAACCTGCTCTCGAACGCGGTCAAGTTTACGGAGGAGGGAGACATCGGCGTGAGCTACGGTCGGAACGGCACGGGCTTGACCATACGGGTGAGCGATACGGGATTGGGGATTCCCGAGGACAAGCAGGAGCGTATCTTCGAGGAGTTCTATCAGGTGGAGAGCGACCTCACGCGCAGGGCAGGCGGCACGGGGCTGGGGCTGCCCATCGCGCGGCAGCTAGCGCGCATGATGCGAGGCGACATTCGTGTCGAGAGCAAATCCGGCGTCGGCTCCACGTTCGTCGTCGACCTGCCGATTTCTCCTGCGGAGCCGGCTCTTGGTGCGATTGATTCCGCCTCGGTGAAGACGACGGCCTGATTACCTGAAGCGAGCACGGAGAGCCGTGGAGATGAGAGGAGCGATGACGAACGAACGGACGCCCACACCGGCCACGGAGCATCCAGCCATGGATGCCCGGCGTCTGTCCGGCGCCGGCAAATACGTCTACTGCATCATCAGGACGCACGAGCCGCGGGAGTTCGGCGCTATCGGCATCGGGGAAGGTCAGCGCCGCGTATACACCGTGCACCACGGTGAGCTGGCGGCCGTCGTCAGCGACACTCCTCTCCAGATCTATGATCCGACGCGCGAGAACGTCCTCGCCCATGAGTTCGTGAACGAGACGGTGATGCGTGAGTTCACGCTCATTCCCATGAGCTTCGGCACGCTCTTCCGCACCGAGGGCGACATCATCGAGTTGCTCCGATCGACCTATGAGACGTTCGATGAAGTGCTGGGCCAGATGCGAGACAAGATCGAGTTCGGGCTGAAGGTGCTCTGGGACCGCGAGCGCGTGATCGCCTCGCTGGGTGAGAGTGATGATGAGATCGCCCGACTGCGGCAGGAGATCGAGCAGAACACCGGCGGAGCCACTTACTTCGCCAGGATGCAGCTGGGTCGCCGCATCGAGAGTGCGCTCGAGGAAGCGGGGGAGCGCTACGTGGCGAAGATCTTGGAGACGCTGCGCCCGGCGTGCGTCGCGTCGCGGACCAACAAGCCCATTGGCGAGCGCATGGTGATGAACGCCGCCTTTCTCGTGGAGCGCCCGCAGGAGAGCGCCTTCGACGAGCGCGTGAAGGCCGCCTCCCGGGAGTTCGAGGGAGTGCTGACGTTCAAGTACACGGGACCGTGGCCGCCGTACAACTTCGTCAACATCAAGCTCAAGCTCGAGAAGGCCGGCGAGTGAGTACGCGACCATGGGATTGCTGAAGCATCTTCTCTTCTGGCCCGTCACCGGACCGAGCTTTCTGGCCCGCTTCTCACTGGAGAAGGTGGAGGAAGTGGTGCGCCAGGAGCTCACCGATGATGAGCGCATCAAGGAGGAACTGCTCGCGCTGCAGATGCAGCTCGAGCTGGAAGAGATCGACGACGCCGAGTACGTGGCTCGTGAAGCGGCGCTGATGCAGCAGCTGCGTGAGGTGCGCGAGTGGCGCGAGGAGTTCGGTATGGGCACCTCGGGCGGCCCCGTCCGCGTCGCCCCGGCGGAAGGGGATCACGGTCACGACTGACGCCTTGCTCGCCGCGGCGGCCGGAATCACGCCCTGGATCCTGATCGGGGGTAAGGGCGGGGTTGGCAAAACGACGGTTGCCTCGGCGCTCGCCATCGCGCTTGCCGACACCGGCGAACGCGTGCTCCTGCTCTCCGTGGATCCCGCGCACTCCCTGAGCGACGCGCTGGCCTCGACACTGGGGCCGGAGCCGCGCGAGGTGCCTGGTGTCCCCAACCTTCGCGCCATGGAGCTGGATGCCGACCTCGAACGCGCGCGGTGGCTGGGCCGCCACCGCGCGGCGCTCGCCCAGCTCCTCGAAGGTGGCACCTACCTCGGGCGCGAGGACATCGACCGCCTGCTGGACCTCGCGGTTCCTGGCGCAGATGAGCTGGCATCGATGCTGCGCCTCTCGGAGCTGGCAGCGGGGTGCGCTGAACAGCGGCTGGTGATCGACACCGCTCCCACGGGTCATGCCCTGCGCCTGCTGGAGACACCGCGGGTTGCGATGGAGTGGGTGGACGCGCTCGAGGCGCTCGACGCGCGCCGACGGGCGATAATGGAAGCTTTCACGCGCGGCGCAGTGGTCACAGGCGATCCGGTGCGTTCCTTTCTCCAGCAGCTGGAAGGAGACATCGCGAGGCTGTCGCGACGATTCAGCGATGCGTCGCAGACGCGGTGCATCCTCGTCACGACGCCGGAGCCGATGGTTAGCGCCGAGACCCGTCGCTACCTCGAGGCTCTCGCGCGGGCGCGGATCACCGTCGCCGCGCTGGTTGTGAACCGCGCGCGCAGTCGACGACGAGCCTGCGACGAGGCCGGCATCGCTCGGGTACCGGTGGTCTTTCTTCCGCTGCTCGGCGATGACCCGGGCGGCCCGGTGGCGCTGCGCCGGTT
>CAZWSO010000092.1:0-9742 GCA_964636485.1 uncultured Gemmatimonadaceae bacterium | reverse complement strand
CGCGAGATGTGGAACTCGGTCACGTCCTGCCCGGTGGCGGAGATGGTGCGCGTCGACTCGTCCACCACCTGATCGTCCTCGAACGTCCACCGAGCCGTTAGCGTCTGGTTGGCCGCGGTGCCTTCGGTAATGACGGAAGCGTAAATGGTGTCGTTGGGACGGAAGTCGTCCGTTCTGTCGCTTATGCGATTGTCGCTTCCGATGGCGCGGCCGAGCTCGACGTCGGCAACACGCACTTCCCGTTCGGCCGCCACTTCGCCGGTAGCGGTTTCGCGACGATCGGTATCGTCTCTGGGGCAGCCGAGCACGGCGACAACGAGAAAGAGGCAGCTGGCACGCAGCAGCACGCTATATGTGTGTTGGTGTAGCATGACTTTCCTCCTCAGCCGTCGCGCGGAATGTCCAGTACCTGCCCGGGATGGATCAGGTCGGGATTCTTGATCTTGTCCTTGTTCGCCTCGTAGATCCGGCGCCACTGATTGGCGTCGCCGTACTCCCGCTTCGCGATCTTCGAGAGGCTGTCACCGCTGGCGACGGTGTACCTCTTCACCTCCTGATCGCGCCCGGTGGAGGAGTCCTGATCGGGCGCGGTGGACGAACTGCCGCTCTGAACGCCCGAAAAGTCCGCCTTGGGCTTGTCCTTCTTGTCGAAGATTCCCATTTGTCACCTCGTATGCAGTAGCTCCACCCAGCAGCGCGTGTCTCACCGGTCGGAGCGCGTGTCTCACCGGTCGGCCGGACCATTTGCAGATCACATGCCGAGCACAGGCGGCGCCCGCTGATCGCGGCTCCTGACGTCATTCTTTCTCCAGTAAAGGACTCTGCCGTGGAATCCGCCGACATGTCGGGGGCTCCACCGCTGGCAGCGCTCCTGACCTCCGCCCTCGGCGGCGCAGTCCGGAGGACGTGGCCTGCTTCTCACACCAGTGCAGATTCGACCCCCACGCGAGCAGCGGCCGACTTTGGGCAGCGTTCATCGCATGGCCGGGATCCTCAACTACTCCGACATCACCAGCACTGCCGCGCCCTCGAGTCTTCCCTCGCGCAGGCGTGACAGCGCTTCGTTCGCCGCCTCGAGCGGAAAGTGCTCCACCTCCGTGCGCACCGGAACTCGCGGCGCGATCTCGAGCAGCTCGTCACCATCGCTGCGCGTGAGGTTCGCTACCGAGCGGACGACTCGTTCCCCCCACAGGAGGCTATACGGAAAGGAAGGAATGTCGCTCATGTGAATGCCGCCGCACACGACCACCCCACCGGGCGTCGTCACGCGCAGGGCGGCGGGAACGAGCGAGCCGACTGGCGCGAAGATGATCGCTGCATCGAGCGGGTCCGGCGGCGGCTCGTTCGAGTCTCCAGTCCACACCGCGCCGAGCCGGCGCGCAAATGCCCGCGCCTGGGCATCGCCAGGTCGCGTAAACGCGTACACCTTGCGCCCCTCGAAGAGGGCGATCTGCGCCACGATGTGCGCCGCCGCACCGAAGCCGTAAATGCCTAGTCGCTCGGCGTCAGCTCCGGCGAGCCGGTACGAGCGATAGCCGATCAGACCGGCGCACATTAGCGGAGCGGCCCTGGCATCGCCGAGCTCCGGTGGCAGCGCAAAACAGTAGCGTGCGTCGGCAACCGTGTAGTCCGCATAGCCGCCGTTGATGGTGTAACCCGTGAACCGTGCATTCTCGCACAGATTCTCACGGCCGCGGCGGCAGTGGCGGCACGTCCCGTCGGTCCAGCCAAGCCATGGCACGCCGATCCGATCTCCCGCGCTGAAGCTTTGCACGGCGCTGCCGGCGGCAACGACGACTCCGACGATCTCGTGTCCAGGGATGAGGGGTAGTTCGGGATGGAGCAGCTCGCCGTCGACAATGTGCAGATCGGTGCGGCACACGCCGCAGGCGAGCACTCGCACGAGGACCTGCGACGGCCCGGGCTCGGGAACGGCAATCTTGCGCAGCAGGAGCGGCGCACGCGCACGCTCCAGTATCATCGCTCGCATGGTCTTCGGCACACGCGTCATCGCACACCTCGCATCACCGAGTGCGATCCTGAAGCTAACGAGGAAATCAGCATCGTCATGGTACCAATGGCCGCCTGGAAGTGATCCTTGCGGTGGAAGGTGCATTCAGCATCTTGCCTCGAGCTGGCCCGCTCCGCTGGACCCTGCCGCAGCAAGCCCCGGGTCGCTCGTCCGACGACCTTGGCGAGCGGTGGTATTTCGGTGGGATTCTCACTGGTATGGCGCCATGACAGCCAGAACGGAAATGCAGGACTACGAGCTCCTCGGCGCGTTCTACCTGGGGCGCCAGCAGGAGGCCGATAACGGCGGCACCGATGGCGAGCTGCTGCTCTACGACAGCCGCGACCTGACGACGCACGCCGTAATCATCGGCATGACGGGCAGCGGCAAGACCGGGCTCGGTATCGGCCTCATCGAGGAGGCCGGCATGGATCACGTGCCCGTAATAGCCGTCGACCCAAAGGGCGATCTGGGCAATCTGCTGCTCACGTTCCCCGACCTTGCGCCCCGCGATCTGGAACCATGGGTGGACCCGGCGGTGGCGGCCGCCAGGGGCAAGAGCGTGGGCGAGCTCGCCGCCGATCAGGCAGAGCTCTGGCGGAAAGGCCTCGCTGAATGGGGCATGGATGGGGACCGCATCAGGCGCTTCCGTGACAGCGTGGAGCTCGGTCTGTACACGCCGGGCAGCAGCGCGGCCACCCCTATTGCGGTGCTCGGTTCGCTGGCTGCGCCGGGCCCCGCGGTACTCGATGACACGGACCTGTATCGCGACAGCCTGCAGGCAACGGTCACTGGCCTCTTCACTCTCGCTGGCATCGACGCCGATCCGGTCACCTCGCGCGAGCACATCCTGGTTTCACGCGTGCTGGATGCCGCATGGCGGGAGGGTCGGAATCTCACGCTTGCGGATCTGATTGGCGGCATTCAGCAGCCCGCCTTCGACAAGGTAGGGGTCCTCGATCTGGAGTCGTTCTTTCCCGCAAGAGATCGATTTACGCTGGCAATGCGACTGAACAACCTCTTGTCGGCGCCAGGCTTCGAGGCGTGGATGATGGGGGTGCCGCTGGATGCCGGCCGTCTGCTCTACACCGACTCTGGTAAGCCACGCATTTCGATCGTCTCGATAGCTCACCTGTCCGACACCGAGCGCATGTTCTTCGTGTGCATGTTGCTCACCGAATTGATCCGCTGGATGCGACAGCAGCCCGGCACCGGCAGCCTGCGCGCAATACTTTATTTCGACGAGCTCTTCGGCTACATGCCGCCGGTGGCTAATCCGCCGTCCAAGCCGCTGCTGCTGACGCTGCTGAAACAGGCGCGCGCCTATGGACTTGGCGTCGTAGTCGCCACGCAGAATCCCGTCGACCTCGATTACAAGGGGCTGTCGAATGCTGGCACCTGGTTCATCGGCCGCCTTCAGACGGAGCGCGACAAGGCAAGAGTGATGGATGGCTTGCAGGGCGCATCCGCCCAGGGCTTCAACCGCGCCGAGATGGAGCGGACAATCTCGGGACTCGGACAGCGGCGTTTTCTCCTGCACAGCGTTCATACCCAGGGGCCCGTGGTGTTCACCACGCGCTGGGTAATGTCGTATCTGGCCGGACCCATGACGCGCGACCAGCTTCGCAGGCTGGCCGATGGATCCGGCGCCAGGAGCACGGCGGCGGAAACACAACCACCGTCCACCAACACGCCAGTTCCTGCGCTAGCCGTTGCTGAGTCGAGTGAAGCGAGCGGCTCGAATCCGCCGCTGGTTCCGCCTGGCGTTCCACTGCTGTACATGCCGGACGCGAATGCCACGACGCTCTTCCCATCGGTCATCGGTGTGGCGGACATGGTCTACAGCCAGGTCAAAGTCGGCGTGGACGAACGCCGAAGGCTGGTCCTGATCGCTGCACCACCGGAGGGCCCTATCGCCGACGTCGACTGGAGCAGCGCCCGGGAGGCGGGCTTCGAGACGGAAGCGCTCGCCGACCGCGCGCCGGCCGGAGTCACCTACGCCGCGCTGCCCGCCGCACTTGCTGAACCAAAGAACTACGGCGCATGGGAGAAAGCGCTGCGTGCTCATCTGCGCACCGATCGCCCCCTTCGGCTGTTCCGCTCCCCCGTGCTGAAGCTGATCTCTGAGCCCGGCGAGGACGAGGGAGCGTTCCGCGCCAGGCTCCAGCTGGCGGCGCATGAAAAACGCGATGCTACGGTCGACGCACTGCGCAAGAAGTACGCAAGCCGAGCCCAGAGCCTCGAGCAGCGCCGCATGCGCGCCCGTCAGGCGCTGGAACGCAGGAGCGAGCAGGCACGCACCCAAAAAATGAACGCCGCCGTCAGCTTCGGCACCGCGTTGCTTGGTGTGGTACTCGGCAATAAGAAGGTCAGCTCTACGAACGCGCGCAGTATGGGCACGGCCATGCGCGGCGGTGCGCGAGCGCGCCAGCAAGCATCGGAGGTCGGTCGAGCCGGTGAGACGCTGGTGGAGGTAGAAGCGCAGATCGAAGCGCTCGAATCGGAGCTGGCCGCCGAGGTCGACCGCCAGCAACTGGCATTCGATGCGCAGATAGAGACACTGGAGGAGATCAGCGTCAAGCCGCGCGCCAGCGACATTCAGGTGCGTACGGTAGCCCTGGCTTGGTTACCGGTCAGCGCGGATGGGTGAGACAGGCGACGCCCGCGACCGCGACCATTGACAGAGGGCGACGAGCGGCAGAAGTCGAGGAAGGACTCGGGCACACCTTGACGAGCGCTCCGACTGCCACTATCCATACCCCCATGCAGATCATGCGGATTCCTTCCCTGAGCGCCTGGCGCGCCGAGAGCGGCTGGTGGTGGCACCGGTCGAGAGGAGGGGTGCGCATATACGTTGGAGCGCGCGACTAGAAGTCGCGGCTGTTCCGGATAACGCAGGCGGCGCGCCTCTCCTCGTGAGACGGCGCGCTTTTGTTTTTTTCACTCCGGAGAGCTGATGATCATCGCAGCCAAACCCTCCCTGCCATCAACACTGCGGGTGCATCGACGCACGGTGCCCGCGGACACGGAGACGCCGATCTCCGTGTTTCTCAAGTTGAGACGAGGCGGCATCGGCTTTCTGCTCGAGAGCGCCGAGCAGGATGGCGCATTCGGCCGCTTCTCATTCATCGGCGTCGCGCCAGATACCGTACTCCGCGGCGGAGCCGGCGGCGGCACGATCACGCGCGAATCCGGAACCGCGGCCTACGAAGGACCTCCGGAGACGATGCTCCGCCTCCTCGCACTGCCGCCGCTCGATGTACTCGATGACGGCCCTGGTGATGTACCGGTGCTGGCGGGCGGTCTGATTGGAGCTTTGGGCTACGACTGGGGACGCGAACTGGAGGGGCTGACGCCGCAGCTCGCCGACAGGCACCCTCTCCCGCTGGCGCTCTTCGCACGCTACCCGACCGTCGTCGTGTTCGATCACCTGCGCCAGGCGTTGAGCATAATCTCGCTCGGCACGGATGACAGTGCAGGAGCCCGCTGGGCGAAGGCGCGAATCGAGCAAGCTCTTGGCGCACTTGGCCGCGCTGCGGCGGGTCCCCGCTTCACGCCGTCGGGCGACAAGCTGCCCGACACGGCTCCGATCCCTGGCGACTCGATCTTTCGGGAATCGGTGCTCCGGGCGCGTGCAGCGATCCACGAGGGAGAGCTCATTCAGGTGGTTCTGAGCCGGCGGTTCGACGTGCCGTTCACCTCGGATCCCTTCCGCCTGTACCGCGCGCTGCGCTCGTTATCCCCAAGTCCCTACATGTTCTATCTCGAGTTTCCGGAAGTCGCGCTCGTGGGCGCTTCGCCGGAGATGTTGATCCGCGTCGATGACGGCGCCGCGCAGCTATCCCCAATTGCCGGCACGCGCCCCCGTGGCATTGATGCCGACCAGGATTCAGTCAACGAGTGCGAGCTCCGTGACGACGCGAAGGAGAACGCCGAGCATCTGATGCTGGTGGACCTGGCCCGCAACGATCTCGGCCGTATCTGCATGCCGGGCAGCATTCACGTGCCGCGCTTTCGGCAGGTCGAGCGGTTCAGCCACGTGATGCACCTCGTGTCGACCGTTACTGGTCGGCTCTCGCCGTCACACGACGCGGTGGACGCTCTCATCGCGTGCTTTCCGGCAGGTACAGTCAGCGGCGCGCCCAAGGTGCAGGCCATGCGGATGATCGAGTCGCTGGAGACGGTGCGGCGCGGCTTCTATGGCGGGACCGTGGGTTACCTGAGTCACGGAGCGCGCAAACTGGATGCGTGCATCGCCATTCGAACGGCCGTGGTGCGTGGCGGCACAGCCTCGGTGCAGGCGGGAGCGGGGATCGTGGCCGATTCAGATCCCGATCGCGAGCTGGCGGAAACCGAGGCGAAGGCATCCGCTCTCCTCCAGGCTCTTGCGATGACTGGCGCGCCAGCCGCCACGCCGCCGAGTGAGGTGTACGCATGATCCTCGTCGTCGACAACTACGACTCATTCACGTACAACCTCGTGCAGCTCCTTCGACAGCTCGGTGCGAGCGTCGAGGTGCGAAGGAACGACGCCATCACCGCCGAGGAAGCCCGGCTGATGGAGCCGGCGGGCATAGTGATCTCACCGGGTCCCAGCGGCCCCCGCCATTCGGGAAGTTCCGCGCAGATCGTGCGCGAGCTGGCGGCACGGACGCCGGTGCTGGGCGTCTGCCTCGGCCATCAGATCCTGGCCGACGTTTTCGGTGCCTGCGTGGTGCGTGCTCCGGCCCCAGTCCACGGTAAAGAGGGTCGCATTCGCCACGACGGACGCGGAGTTCTCACTAACGTGCCGTCGCCATTCACCGCCGTGCGCTACCACTCGCTGTGCGTGCGTGAGGAGTCGCTGCCCGCCGAGCTCGAGGTGACGGCGCGAAGTGAGGACGGTGTGGTTCAGGGAATCCGACACCGCACGCTGCCGGCCGAGGGAGTTCAGTTCCACCCGGAATCGCTTCTAACCGAAGCAGGAGAGACGATCATGCAGAACTTCCTGAGGGAAGCTACGCATCCGCGAGCGGGATGGCGTGCCCGCTCCGCCAATGGAGGTGCGCGATGAGCACTCCGCTGATGACGGCACTCGCGCGCCTTTCGCGAGGCGAGAGGCTCACGCGTAATGACGCCGCCGATGCCATGGGCGTGATAATGGACGGTGCGGCATCGGGCGAACAGATCGCCGGTTTTCTGCTGGGGCTCCGTTCACGTGGCGAAACGCTGGATGAGGTCGCCGGGTGCGCGGAAGCCATTCGCTCGCGGGCGCGCCCCTTCCCAGCCGCCGGAGATGATCTGATCGACACGTGCGGCACCGGTGGCGATGGTGCGGCCACGTTCAACATCTCCACCACCGCGGCATTCATCGTTGCCGGAGCGGGCTGCAAGGTGGCGAAGCATGGCAACCGCGCCGTCAGCAGCCAGGCGGGATCCGCCGACGTGCTCGAAGCTCTGGGTGTGGAGATAGATCTGGCCGGACCGGAAGCCGCGGCTGCTCTGGAATGCACCGGCATCACCTTCCTCTTTGCGCCAGCCTTCCATTCAGCCATGCGCCACGCCGCGCCGGTAAGGCGGGCCCTGGGCGTGCGCACAATCTTCAACGTGCTGGGGCCGCTCTGCAATCCAGCCAGTGCGACACGACAGCTCCTCGGTGTATTCGACGCGACGCTGGTTCCAGTGATGGCCGAGGCGCTCGCGGCACTTGGGGCTACGCGGGCGCTCGTCGTCCACGGCAGCGATGGACTGGACGAGCTCACGGTGACGGGCTGCAGCATGGTAGCGGAGTGGAACGGCAGCACTGTGCGCGTGTTCGAGCTGCATCCGGAGGAACTGGGGCTCGGCGTACACGCCGCGGATGCGCTGCGCGGTGGTGACGCCGCACGCAACGCGATCATCCTGCGCGCCGTGCTTGCGGGCGAGCACGGTGCGGCACGCGACATCGCCCTGCTCAATGCAGGTGCAGCGCTGGTGGCCGCCGACCGCGCACCCGACGTAAACGCAGGAGTCGAGCTGGCCCGGGAAAGCGTCGACTCTGGCGCGGCGATGGAACGCCTGGAGGCGCTCGTGGCATACTCCAGCGTCATTCGGGCGTCGCGGTTGAAGCGCGTCGAAGCTGCTCCGGTCGCAACCTTGCCCACCGGCTGGGCGCGTTGATGCTTGCCGCGGCCGACTTTCTCGAGCGCAAGCGCCGGGCGCTCCGCCGGCGGCGAGTCGCGACAGCGGACGCGCTCGCTGCGCTCAGGGAAAGCGTGCGCGACCTGCCGCCCGCCCGTTCCTTTCTGTCGGCAGTTGTCGGCGGACAACGGATCACGGTCATCGCTGAGTACAAGCGGCGCAGTCCAAGCGCCGGAGAGCTTTGCCGCGACACTCCTGCCGGCGCCGCCCGGCTGTACGCGGCCAGTGGAGCAAGAGCCGTTTCCGTGCTCACCGATCGTGCGAGCTTTGGTGCCCGTGCCAGTGATCTGCCGGATGTGGCGCGGGCATGCACGCTTCCAACGTTGCGCAAGGACTTCATTGCCGCTCCCGAAGAGGTGCTGCGTGCGAGAAAGCAGGGAGCCGACGCCATCCTGTTAATTGTCGCACTGCTGACTGCCGGCGAGCTCACGACGCTCGTTGGCGAGGCTTCCGGTGCGGGTATCGACGCGCTGGTGGAGGTGCACGATGGGAATGAGCTGGAACGAGCCCTGGCCGCCGGCGCGCAGATGATCGGCATCAACAATCGTGATCTTCGCACGCTCACGACGACACTGGCCACGACCGCTTCCCTTACCCCGCTCATTCCCGCCGGCGTGGCGATCGTTGCCGAGAGCGGGATCGCGAGCGCCGACGACGTGCGACGGATGCGCGATGCCGGCGCACACGCGGTGCTCGTGGGGGAATCTCTCCTCCGCGTGCCACTCGCGGAGCGCGCCGCGCGAGTGCACGAGCTCGCGAGCATCGACCGATGACGAGAACTCGCATCAAGATCTGCGGCGTCACGCGCGCCGAGGATGCCGCCGCATGCGCCGCTACCGGCGCGGATGCCGTGGGCGTGGTGCTCGCCGCCAGCCCGCGCCGTGTGGACGCGGTGCGCGCGGCAGAGGTTCTCGCCGCCGCCCGAAACATGCGGCGCGTTGGTGTGTTCGTGGATCCGGCACTGCGCGACGTGATGCATGTGACGGAGACGTGCAGCCTGGACTTCATTCAGCTCTGCGGCGACGAGCCGGCCCGGCTTGCCCTCGCTCTCCCGCGCCCGGTCCTCCGGACCGTGCAGCTGCGCACCACGGCAGACCTGCGGGCGGCCGCGGGATACCCGGCCCGTGCGTTCATACTCGATGCGCCGGCGACTGCCGGAACACGCGGGGGCTCCGGCCGAACGTTCGACTGGTCGTTGGCATCGGCGCTGCCGTGGACGCGAGCTCGCACCGTAATAGCCGGAGGTCTCACCCCCGACAATGTCGGAGAGGCCGTGCTGCGCATGCGTCCCGGTGCGGTGGATGTCTCCAGCGGCGTAGAATCGGCGCCGGGCATCAAGGACGGCGCGCGCATCATCGCATTCGTGGAAGCTGTGCGCCGGGCAGATTCGCTGCTCGACGTGGGCGAGTCCACCGGGAACCCCTTCGAATGAGCTCAACCACCGCACCACCCACGCCGACGGCAACGGAGCGGGCCGGCCGCTTTGGCGTCTACGGGGGCCGGTATGTCCCCGAAACGCTCGTGCCGGCGCTCGACCAGCTGGAGACAGGCTTCCACCGGCTGTGGCAGGACG
>CAZWSO010000091.1:0-9868 GCA_964636485.1 uncultured Gemmatimonadaceae bacterium | reverse complement strand
TGGAACCACAAATGCGCGAGCTCGAGACGCGCCTTCAGGAGCTGCAGCATCGGATACCGGATGTGGATGTGAGGGTGTCGGGTCGGGTCATCTAGAGCCAAGGGCTCGTAGCCGTAGGTGAGCCAGTGTGCGGTCGAGTGCGACGTCGAAATGTGGAGAGCGAGAGGTGCGATTAGCGGGGTAAAGTACCTGGGTGCTGAAACCGCCCCGCGCGATTGCTAGTGG
The DNA here is from genome assembly GCA_964636485.1 of uncultured Gemmatimonadaceae bacterium. Taxonomy (GTDB): domain Bacteria; phylum Gemmatimonadota; class Gemmatimonadetes; order Gemmatimonadales; family Gemmatimonadaceae; genus CAYXRS01. The sequence continues at coordinate 9,643 of CAZWSO010000091.1, read as the reverse complement.
CAAGTACGGCCAGGCGTCATTGGCGGGCACGGGGATTGCCAGTTTCGAGGGCGCTGGGATAGTGCAGGCGGGCGCGATACCGCCGCGGCGGCGCGCCTGATGGACATAAATCAGGGAGGCTCCAAATGGCGAACAAAAAGCGCACCAAGGATGATCGCACGATGGGTGAGCGCGGCATCGGCAATCAGATCAAAGGCGGCGCCAAGCAGGCTGAGGGCCACGTGCGGAGCGGTCTTGGCAGCCTGACCAACAATCGCAGCGAGCAGCTCAAGGGCGAGGCCAAGAAGGTGGAAGGCAAGGTCCAGCGCGGGATCGGCCGCGGCCAGGAGAAGCTGGACCGCAAGACTCGCTGAGCAGAGTTGAAAGAAACGGGGGAGCCGATCGGCTCCCCCGTTCTCCCGGATTGCCCGGGAGCCAGGGCCTCGATGCTATAAAAACGGGGAGCCATTCCGCTCCCCGTTTACCAGCCCCCTGTCACTACTCGTATCTCAGGGCTGTGATGGGATCCAGGCTTGCCGCCCGCCGCGCCGGCCACACCCCGAATATGATCCCCACCATGGCGGAGAACAAGAACGCCATCGCGATCGAGGCCGGAGCGACCTGCGTGTTCCACCCGAAGAAGGTGCTCAGCGTGATCGCTGTGCCGGCGCCGACGAGCACTCCCACCAGGCCGCCGAGCAGGCAGAGCACCACCGCCTCGATCAGGAACTGCATCAGCACGTTCCTCTTCGTGGCGCCGAGCGCCTTGCGGATGCCGATCTCGCGCGTACGCTCCGTGACCGACACCAGCATGATGTTCATGATCCCGATCCCACCCACGAGCAGACTCACCGCGGCGATACCGGCGAGCAGCAGACCGAACACCTGCGTGGTTTCCGCGAACTGATTGAGCAGGTCCGCCTGATTGCGGATGTTGAAGTCATCGGCCGTGCCCGGCAGCAGCCGGTGCTCGCGCCTCAGAATCCGCTGCGCTTCTGCCATCGCGTCATCTATGTCCCGTTCGCTGCGCGCCAGCACACTGATGGAGCGCAGCCGGTCGGTGCCATGGACGCGGAACCGGGCCGTGTTGATGGGAATCAGGATCTGGTCATCGGGGTTTCCCCAGCCGCCCTGCTGACCCTTTGCGGCGAGAACGCCGATGATCTCGAACTGGATCCCGCGAATCCTGATATTCTCTCCTATCAGTGCGAACGGGTGGTCCACGCCGAGGTTCTCGAGCACCTGGGATCCCAGCACCGCAACCCGCTTTTGCGCCTGGTCCTCGGCCGGCGTGAACAACCTTCCGGCCGCCAGCTCGAAGTTGCGCACCTGTGGGTAGTTGGCGGTGGTGCCGATGATGGAGGAGTTGGTGTTCCTGTTCAGGTACTGAACCTGGTAATTGCGCGAGATCTCCGGCTGCACGGCGGTCAGCAGCGTGGCGCGCTCCTCCAGCGCCGTCGCGTCGCGCATGGTCAACCGCGCCCGTTCGTCCACGGCGATAATGCCACCACCGCCGCGAATCTGCCCCGGTGAGATGGTGAGAAGCGTCGTGCCCATTGCCGTGATCCGATTCTCGACCGCCTTCCGTGCACCGGTGCCGAGCGCGACCATCGCGATCACAGCGCTGACGCCGATGACGATGCCGAGCATGGTGAGAACCGACCGCAGTTTGTTGGCGCGCAATGCGCCCAGCGCCACCCGAAGGATCTCGCCGATGAGCATCGGCTATCTCCCCGTGGTTCCCTGGCGCTGCATGCCGGGGACGCCGCCGCCAGTCATGTTACGCATGCGCTCCATCCGCTCGGCGCGCTGCTGCTGAAGCGTGGCGACGGCCAGCAGCGCCACCTGCTCGCCTTCTTCGACGCCGCCGAGCACCTCGGTGTAGTCGTAATTGCTCGTGCCGAGGCGGACCATGCGAGGCTCATACGTGCCGTCCCGCGCGACGAACACGACGCCCATACGCCCGCGTCCGCCCGTCGCTCCTCCCTGTACACCGCTCTGGAGCGGTGCGGCGAGCGCCTGGTCGCCCTGCGCCTGCCCCTGCGGAGGGCCGCCCTGCGGAGATGCCTGACGAGCGCCCCCGCCCTGTGGGCGAACCCCCCCCCCCGCTCCAGGGGCGGCGGTGCCTCCCTGCTGCTGTGCCGCGCGCATCTGGCAGCCGCGCACCAACCGGCCGTCCACGCCCAGCTCCTGGTATATCGCCTGTGACTCCGCACGCGCCTGCTGCATGTCCGCCTCGCCCGCCTGCATGCGGGCACGCATGCGTTCCAGTCGCTGTTGCAGTTCGGGCTTGGCCTTCAACGCCGAGTCCACCGCCGCGCACTGCTGCGCTGTGACCTCGGGCATCTGGCCGCCGCGCTGGCCACTGCCGCCGCCGCCTTGCTGAGTCGTGGCAAGAATCTCGGTGTCCACATCGCCGCGTGAGATCTGCACACGCACGTCGCCGTTGGGCGCTGGCGCGCGGGGATTGGCGAGCTGCCGGCGCACAGCGTCGGGATTGAGTCCCAGCGCAACGGCAACCAGTGCCGCGTCGCGCGGATTCCTCACCGCGTCATTGGGCACCGCAAGCACCCCGGTGCGTTCCGCGACGAGAATTGACACTTCGCCGTTCATGCCGGGCATCAGCAGACCTTCTATGTTGCTGACGCTGACCAGCACGGGGAACATCGTGACGCTCTGAAGAACGACCGCCTGCGGCTCGACCTTCTCGACGGTCCCCTGGAAGGGGCGCTGCGGATAGGCATCGACCACGACGCGGACCTGCTGCCCCGGGCGGATGTTGCCGATGTCCGTTTCCGTTACCATGGCGCGGACGCGCACCTGCTCCAGGTTCGCCATCTTGAGGAGCGTTGTGCCTCCGCCGAAGGCGCCGGTGGCCGACGTGATCACCTGCCCGAGGGCGACCTCCTTATCGATGATCGTGCCCGAGACCGGCGCCCGAACGGTTGCATCCTCCAGTCGCTGCTGGGCAAGGTCGAGGTTGGCGCGGGCCCGGGCGAGCTGGGCGCGCGCGTTCTCGTATGCCAGTGATGTGGCCTCGAACTCCTGGGCCGTGATGATCCCCTGCTTGTTTAGATCCTCGGAGCGACGGCGCTGCGCCTCCTGCACTTGCACGCTGGCCTCGGCGGCGCGGACATCGGCAACCGCCTGGTTGTACTGGTTGCGCACGTCGCGGGTGTCCACCTGCACCAGAAGGTCGCCAGGCTTCACCTGCATTCCGGTCTCGACGGGCATCGCGACGATCTGTCCCGATGCCTTGGACTTGACCTCGACGACGTTGATCGGCTCGATAACACCGGTGGCCTCCGCTTCCACCACGATGTCGCGGCGCTCCACGGCGACGGTCTGGATTGGTGTGGCGTCGTCGTTGCCGCCGCGACAGGCGCCTGCCAGGAGGATCGACGCGGCCAGCAGACTGACGCTCACGCCCCGCGACCAGCCGGTCGCTCGATCTCCTGCATGCATTACGTTCACAGATCTCTCCCGATCAGCGCCTCGATCTGCGCCTTGGCAACTCTATAGTCGAACCGTGCGGCAATGAGTGCCGCCCGGGCCTGATTCAGCTGTGTCTGGGACGTCAGCACATCCAGCAACGTGGAGGCACCCACGTTGTACCGTTGCTGCTGCACGCGCAGATCCTCATCCGCCGCGTCCACCGTCTCCTGCTGAATGAGCACGCGCTGCTCGTTGGTCTGGAGCGCGCCGTAGAGTTGGGTGAGTTGCTGCCGTGCGGCGAGCTCCGTGTCGCGCCGCTGCGCCTCCGCATTCGTGAGCGCTACGTCCGCACGCACGCGATTCGACTCGCGCTGAAGCTGATTGAACAGCGGCAGCGAGGCCGTTATGCGCCAGTTGGTGGTGTAGTTGTACGGATCCCCGAAACCGAATCGGGTGTCGCCGGCGCCGCCCCGCGAATAGCTCACGTCTATCGACGGGAGATACGTGGTGCGTGTGGCTCGTGCGGCCGCTCGCGACGCGACCACCTGCGCATCAGCCTGGCGCACCGCCGGTCCCTCCTCGGCCATCCGTCGGAGTGTCAGACTGTCCACCGTGAGCGGTTCAAGGCTCAGGGTATCGGCGGGGCTTGGCGTGACCTCGAAGGGTGTGGCTACCAGCCGCGTGAGCGTCGCGTTCGCGCTCCGAAGCTGGTTCTCCGCAGTGAGGAGGGCGAGTTGCGCGTTGGAAACCTGGATAGCGCTGCGCAGCGAATCCGACCGCGTCGCGGCACCGGCCGCTACGCGCGCGGTAGCGGCACGGAGCTGCTGCTGTGCCTGCTCGAGCTGCGCCCGCGCCGCACTCATGGACTCCCGGGCCGCCAGGGCGCTGTAGTATGCCTGCTTTACATCGAGCGCGACGCGATACTGCTGCGCCACCTCGTTGGCTTCCGCAGCGCCGACGTTGGCGCGCGCAGAGCGAATATCCTGGAAGCGGCGCCCTCCGTCGAACAGGTTGAGCGAGGCCGAGAAGCCGGTATTGCCGCGCCACGAACCGCCGTCTCCGATCGTCCGCACCTGACCGGTCTCATCCACGATCTGCTGGGCTGCAGTAGCCGTATACACGTTGCCGGCTGTGACGGACAGGTTAGGTATGAACCCGGCGTATGAGCTTCGCACCGTCGCGTCGGCCGTGCGGAGCTGCCCTCGCGCCTGAACCGCCGCCGGGGCGTTTCGCTGGGCGAGCGTCACCGCCTCATCAAGCGTGATGACGCGCGGTTCCTGACCGGGCGTCTGCGACAGGAGTACGGCGGGGGCGAGGAGCGCCGCGAGCAGCAGCCGCCTCATCGCTTGCCCTCCGCCTCGCGCCGCTCCCGCGCCAGTCTGGCTTCCTCGAGCATCTGTTCGTATCGGGCACGCTGACGGTCATCCAGCATCCGGGCGATCTCGATCCGCGTCTGCTCACGGATCGAATCGAGCTGCGGACGCAGGGGATCCATGACAGCGCTCATGTCGTGGTGCCGCTTCTCGAGCAGGCTGTCCATCGTAACGCGCTGCTCCGCGGTCAGGTTGAGGTCCGTCATCATACGCTCGCGCATGGATTGCCGGTCATGTGAGGCGCACGCCCGTTCGCCAACCAGCATGCGATCGACCGTGAAACCGACCGCCCCGCCGATGAGCAGGGCGGCAGCGAGAAAGGACAGCGCGAGCAGCTTGGAGCGCTGCATGGTCATCTCCTGATGAAGTGTCTACTGTCGTTCATTGATCGATCACGAACTGAAGCGCGGCCTCGCTCGCCGGAAGACGCGTAGTCTCCGTGGCGAGCTGCTGCGACAGCGTTCGCGGCATCTCGATAACCGTATCGTACGCGAGAGGTGCGTCATCCGCGCCGCGCGCCCACGCCAGACCCACGAAAATGGCAAGCACCGCCACGGCTGCGGCGAGCATCCCCCCCCGAACCCACCCACCGAACGGGCTCCACCACTCGCTGGTGCCGGCGTCGATGCGCGCCATGATCCGCGCCTCGAGGCCGAGCCAGTAGCTCTCCTCGGCCGGCGGCTCGCAGAGCGTCCGCAGCACGCGGGTCAGATCATCCTCTCGGCCGTTCGGGCCTATGCGTGGCTCCGTCATCGTTCGCTCCAGATGTCTCCAAGTGCCTGTCGCAGGGCGGCACGCGCGTGGTGCAGGTCCGATCGCGCCGTTCCTTCGGGAATACCGAGCAACCCGCCGATCTCGCCGTGAGTGAACCCTTGTACGTCGTGCAGCACCACTACCTGCCGCTGCCGCTCACCGAGCGTCGACAGACTCTCCGTCAATCGGCGCCGGAGCTCGCCATCCACTCCCGGATCCCGAAAGGGTACAGCGAGGCTCTCAGGCAGGGCGCTGGCGTCGCGCACCTTCCGGCGCCGCCCCAGGTCCAGGGCGGCGTTGGCAACGATCCGGTGGAGCCACGCCCCGAAGGCCTGCTCCGGCCGGAACCGGTCGAGAGCCCGGTAAGCGTGCAGAAAGGCGTCCTGCACGGCATCCTCCGCGTCCTCGTGCGACAACAGAATCGCCCTGGCAACGGCATACGCCCGCCTCTGGTGCAGCCGCACCAGAGACGCGAACGCATCGCGATCTCCCCTCTTGGCGGCGCGAACGAGATTTTGCTCGTCCTGCGTCGCGCCTGGGTTATCGTCCCGCACCATGAGGGCCGGGATCGATGATATGGCTGCAGACGTCATCCAGGATTCGTCTCTGTCCGGTCATCACACATACGGATGAGGGAGGCGGAGCGTTGAGCCCTTCAGGGCGCGGCCGTACCCGCCAGCCCCAGCGGGCCGGCTTCCCGCCGCAGCGCCTCGATTACGAAGGAGATGTGCTCGTCCAGCTCCACTTCCAGCTCTGCCGCCCCCAGCAGGATGTCCTCGCGGCTCACCCCGCGGGCGAAGGCCTTGTCCTTCATCTTCTTTCGGACGGATCTGGCGTCCACTTCGTTAACCGACCGGCTCGGCTTGACCAGCGCGGTGGCCGTAATGAGTCCACAGAGCTCATCAACCGCGAACAGAGTTCTGGCCATGAGGGACCGGCGCGGCACGCCGGTGTAGGTGGCGTGGCCGAGCACTGCCTCGAGGATGTCCTCGGGCATCCCGCGCTCCCGCAGCAAGCGCACTCCCTCGGCCGGGTGCTCCCGATCTGGAGCGTGGTCGGCATTGGGGAAGCGCTCGTAGTCGAAATCGTGCAGCAGTCCTGCCAGCGCCCAGCGATCCGCTTCCTCCCCAAAGTGCTCGGCGTAGGCACGCATGGCGGCCTCGACGGCCAGCATGTGTTTTCGGAGCGAGTCGCTGACCGTGTACTCGTGCATCAGCGCCAGCGCCTCAGCGCGGGACGGGAGGGTCCGGTCTGTCATGGCAGAAACTGACGCCTAGCGCTGCTGCGTGGCCGCAGCCGGTTCGTCGTGGTGGCCGGTTACGCGGTTCGAGATGAAGACGATGCTCGTCAGCACGACGAGCAGAAACACGACCGCGAAAGCGAGTCCGATGAAGCCGGCCTTCATGTCTCCGGGCAGCGGCGGTGCCGACATGTGTGTTCTCCTCGGGAGGAAAGGTCAGTCCCGCGCGTCGACGCGCACCCTGGTCATCTCGTCGTTCGCCTTGATCGTGCGAAGGACGTCGAGCCCCTCCACCACCTTGCCGAACACCGTGTGCACGCCATTGAGATGCCGCGTGTTGTTCTCGTCGAGCACCAGGAAGAACTGGCTGCCACCAGTGTCCTTGCCAGCGTGCGCCATTGACAGGGCACCCACAGCATGACCGTGCGGATTCCCTTGTGTCTCGCACTTGATGCGATAGCCGGGTCCCCCGGTGCCGATGCGTGGATCGCCGGCCGGAAGATCCCGCGAGAGCGGATCACCGCCCTGCACCACGAAATCGGGGATGACGCGATGGAACTTCACACCGTTGTAAAACCCGGAATTGGCAAGCTTCTCGAAGTTTTCGACAGTCTTCGGAGCTTCCTTCTCGAACAGCTCCGCTACGAGCGTGCCGCGGTTGGTTTCGATTGTAGCCTTCTTCACGTCCCGTCCATGCTGAGGTTAGCTCGATGCATTGCAGCCAATCTACCGCGTTCAGCGGTGCGATGCAGCCCGGTTCCGCGTCCTGGAGCCGAATCGGCGCACCGCCAGATCGCGCGCCCAGCGCCACTGCATGCGCCGCCATTCGGATGAAGGAAGCTCATCACTGCCATTCCTGGTCTCGCGCATCCAGTCGAGCAGCGTCCCTACGGGGGGAAACCAGCCGGGTCGCGCCGCCAGCTCCGTGAGTCGTTGTCGCGTGAGTGGGTGGACCGCTCCGTCGGTCACGAATCTCTTGCCGAAGTGTGTGGCGATGATACAGATGCCACCCTCCTCCTCCAGCCGCTGCTGATTCCCGGGAGCGAGCAGCATATTGAACGCATCGACATCGTCCGCGTCGCACGCGGAGAACCACCAGCGAACCAGCGGTCGGCGTGGGTCGCGGTAAGGGATAGTGGGATTGATACGGGCAACATTGACATCGTCAAAAGTGAGATTCCTCGCGTACTCGACATGCTGTTGGGCGAGGTCTCCCCACCAGAACGGCGATTCCTTTACGTGGCCCTCGAACGTGGCGCCGCCGCCGGCGAGGAGATCGTACAGCCGCCTCAGGATCGGACTGTCCAGCCGTTCACGCCCCCAGTACAGGTTCTCGCGGTTGCGGGAATGATTGACGTGAATCCGCGGGTAGTGGCCGAACAGATCGCGAAACCGGTCGAGCGCTTCGATCGTACGCTCGCGCGGGCTCGACTCCATGGTTGCGCCGTGCCAGGTGATCTCGAAGCCGCTGTCGTGTAGCTCGCGGATGAACGCCAGATACTCCGGATCGTCCAGCGTCTGCGACGAGATGAAAGCGCTCCAGCCAGCCTTCCAGCCGATTGGCCAGACCGTCTTTGTGGTGCGCATTCCGAGCTGTCGCAGCAACTCGTAAACAGGGCGCAGATTCTCGGCCGTGCCGACGTCGGTGTCGTCGACAATCGTGAAAGCGAAGCGCCGCCCCTCGGGAAACGCGGGTGTCTTCATGACCGAACGCCGTCGCGAGGTCAGCGCCGTGCCCCGCGTTCGCGAACGGGATTCGGGGCCGGAGCGGTGGCGCGGGAGGTGATGATCTCCCACTCCTCCGGTGTCACCGGCTGCACGGAAAGCCGGCTCCCTTTCTGAAGCAGCGTCATGCGCTCCAGGCCGCGCATGGTGCGCAACTCGGCCAGGGTAAGGGGTCTCGGCAGCCGCTCCCTGGCGCGAACGTCCACCATGTACCAGGTGGGATGATCCGGATCGCTCTTCGGGTCGAAGTGATCGTCGGCAGGGTCGAAGGCGGTGTGATCGGGATAACCGGCGCGCACGATCTCAACGATACCAACGATCGCGGTCGGATCCGAGCTGGAGTGGTAAAAGAAGGCAAGGTCGCCCTCGCGCATCTCATCCCGCATGAGATTGCGCGCCTGGTAATTCCTCACGCCGTCCCAGGATGTGGTCTTCCGCGGCGACCGCATGAGATCGTCGAAGGAGAACGATTCGGCTTCGGATTTCAGGAGCCAATGGCGTGGCATGAGGTGACTGGGGTTGAGGCTGACACGTGTTGGCCAGGATTACACTCGGGATGACGGACAGATGTCATTGAGGACACAGAGGCCGCACCTGGGCGCGCGCGATTCGCAGATGGCACGGCCGTGATCGATGAACAAATGCGAGAGCTGCGTCCAGTGCTCCCGCGGAAAGAGCGGCATCAAATCATGCTCGATCTTCACCGCGTCGTCCTCTCGCGTGAATGCCAGCCGCTGGCTTAGACGCGTGACGTGCGTATCCACCACTATTCCCTCGTCTCGACCGAAGGCGTTGCCGAGCACGACATTCGCCGTCTTCCGGCCGACACCGGGAAGCAGGGTGAGCGCGTTCATGTCGTCCGGAACGTGGCTGCCATGCCTGTCAACGAGTGCGCGCGCCATGCCGATGAGGCTCTTCGCCTTGCTGCGGAAGAAGCCAGTGCTGCGGATCAGCTCCTCCACCTCCTCGTGATCCGCCTCAGCGAGCGCCTCGGCATTTGGGAAGCGCGCGAAGAGCGCCGGTGTGGTCAGGTTGACGCGGGCGTCCGTGCACTGCGCGCTCAGGATAGTGGCGACGAGCAGCTGAAACGGATTGTGGTGCACCAGCGAACACGTGGCGCCCGGATATTCGTGCTGAA
>CAZWSO010000090.1:0-9929 GCA_964636485.1 uncultured Gemmatimonadaceae bacterium | reverse complement strand
TATCGAATCTACCTGCACCCCGTCGTGCTTGGTCACGGCAAGCCATATTTCGCCGCACCCCGGCCGCCGCTCCGCCTTGTGACTCATGATCGGATTGGTGAGGATGTGATCCGCTTGACCTACGTTCCTACGTAGCCTCGCGATTCGCGTGATGGAAATCGCCGCGGAAGTCTCGTCTTAGGTCGGGCCCAAAGCACGGGAACGGCCCGCTCTGGCGGCGAACCCCGACGACGGGCGCGTGCAGAAAGGGCAGCTATTTGCCAACCCCTCCGGAACCTGTTGGTCGGCCGCTCACGGCGCCTGGCGTCTAACGAGTTTTTGAAGCTGACAAACGCGCGCAGCTCCCAAGACGAATCCTTACTCCAGCCCCGCGGTTTGCCGCTTAACCTGGGCGTTATGTGTCACGACGACGGAAACTCTTGCTTTGCTTGACTTGACTTCATTCCAGGAAGTACGTGCTTCCTAGGACCCCTATGATATGGAGTGACCGATGTCGATCCAGTGGAAGGTGACCAGCCTACTGGGCCTCATACTTTCTCTGTGTGGCTCGCCCGGCGCCGCCCAGGACTTCGCGATACGCAACGTCCGGCTGTTCGACGGGCAACAGGTCGTCGCGCGCGGGACGGTGATCGTGCGCGGCGGCCTAATCGACCGCGTCGGCGCAAGCGACACGGTTCCGCCGGGAGTACTGGTGATCGACGGAGCGGGGAAGACGCTGCTGCCGGGCCTCATCGAGTCGCACGGCCACACGTCGGAGGGAGGAGGCTTCGGCCTCGCGCAGATGCTGGCCCTGGGGGTCACGACCGTGCTGGACATGTTCACCGAGACCTCGTGGATGGCGGCACGGCAGGCGGAGCAGCGCGCCGGCGCGGCGGATGATCGGGCAGATCTCTTTTCCGCGGGCACCGTGGTCACGGCGCCGCGGGGTCACGGCACGCAGTTTGGCCTCGAAATCCCCACCATCGACGACGCGGCCGCTGCCGACGCCTTCGTGGCGGCGCGCCTTGCCGAGGGCTCCGATCACATCAAGCTGGTCTATCAGCCTTGTCCCGGCTGTGAGTCCATTGACTCGACGACCATGCACGCGGTCATCGCGGCGACGCGCAGCCGGGGGCGGCTCGCCGTGGCGCACAGCCACCTCCAGGATCACGCCCGGGTCGCCGTCGGAGCCGGCATTCATGGCCTGGTGCACCTGTTCTCCGACCGGCTCGTGGAACCCGAGCTGCTCGAACAGATGGCGACCAGGAACGTCTTCGTCGTCACCACGCTGTCAGTCAGCGCCGCCATCTCGGGGCACGGCGGAGCGGACGCTGTGGCGACACACCCGGAGATTGCCCCCTACCTCGAGCCGTCGGAGGTCCGGCGGCTCACCTTGGTAAATCCGCGCCCACACCCGTGGTTCAACTGGGAGGCGACCAAGGCGTCGCTACGTCTGCTGCGGGATCGTGGGATTCCGATCCTCGCCGGCTCGGATCCGCCCAATCCGGGCGCGATGCACGGCGCAGGCGTGCATCGCGAGCTGGAGTTGCTGGTCGAGGCCGGCCTGACGCCTCTGGAAGCATTGGCGGCAGCGACCGGCACGCCTGCGCGGATGTTCCACCTCGAAGATCGCGGCACGATCGCGCCCGGGCTGCGTGCCGACCTGCTCTTGGTGGACGGCGATCCGACCGTGGACATCGCGGCGACGCGGAAGATCGTCGCGGTCTGGAAACGCGGCGTGCGCTTCGATCGGCAGGCGTTCCGGGAGGCGCTGGCTGCGAGGGTGGCCGCCGAAACGCCGGCCGCCGGCCTGATCAGCGACTTCGACGGCGACACCATCGGCGCCGCGTTCGGCCTGGGCTGGGGGGAGCAGTCCGACGCGCGCTTCGGAGGCGATTCGCGCGTGATGATGACGCGGGTGCCCGGCGGCGCCCTCGACAGTCCCGGATCGCTTCGCATCGAGGGAGAGCTGGGGCCCGGACGCAACGCCGCGGCGGGCGTTACCTTCTGGTTCGGTCGCGAGCGGTGGAGGGGCGTCGACCTCTCCGCCCTCACGGGCCTGTCTTTCTGGTCCCGGGGGGACGGGCGAACCTACACCCTCCGGATGTACGCCGAGGGCTCCGGTGGCGACGCACGCAGCGTCAGCTTCGTGGCCGGACCCGAGTGGCAGGAACACCACTTCGACCTGTCCGAGTTTGGCGACATCGACCGGGGAAACGTCGTCCTCATTCACTTCACCGTCGAGGAGCCGGGACCCTTCTCGTTCCAGATCGACGAGGTGCGGCTGCGGTAGCCGCTCAGATCGACCTTGTCGTCATGCCTGACGGGGCCCGGATCGCCGCGGACACAGACACCGCTGGCAAACAGCTGCGTTACGTCGACCCGATCACACCGTTCCGCGAAGTGGCGCGAACCTGGTGCGAGGCGAACGACATTGAGCACGATTCGCAGTCCCCTGACGCCTCACGACGGAATGGAACCGACAGCGCTCTGGGTTTCGGAAGCGGCTTGCTCGCTTCGCTCGCAGCCGCAATTGTGATGATGCTGCGGCTCATTCCTGAGGCGTTAGGCTCATTTGCACGGAGAACCCGATGAACGAATCCACCTGCTCGAGCAGAATCTCTGCCGCGATCCTCACCGGCTTTCTCGGGCTCACCGGTTGCGCGTCTTCACGCCTCGCGCCAGCGCCAGTCACTGCGGAGCAGCCCCCCACTGGCTTCCCCGCTGTCTGCGCGCCGGGAGAAGTCGAGGTGGTGCTTCTGGGGACCTATCACTTTGCGGGTTCGGCCACGGACGCCGTTCAGTCACCGGTCGAGGATGTCCTCTCCCCCCGCCGCCAAGCGGAGCTCGAGGAGCTCGCTGACCGGCTTGCCCGGTGGTCGCCGGACCAGATTGCGGTGGAATGGCCGTTGAGCTTCGCCGACTCGACTACTGCGCGGTATCAACGTTACGTTGCTACCGGAACGACGCAGAGCCGCAACGAGGTTGTACAGATCGGCTTTCGGCTCGCCAGACGGCTTGGGCATCCAACGGTGTACCCGATCGATCATCCGATGCCGATCGGCAATGACTCGATCCAGCCCCTCGCAGCTCGACGGCCTGACTTGATACAGCGGCGGGATAGCTTGCTGGCCGTCCTCCAGAGGAGAGCGGATTCCGTCAGCATTTGGCACCGCGGCACGAGCATCATTGAGCACTTGCATGCGGCCAACACCGATGAGGCGCTGCGCGGAGGCAACTCGTTCAGCATGTTCGGCAGCTTCCTCCCTGCCGGCGAGGGATCCAATCTGGCAGGGCCCCAGCTCCTGGCCCGCTGGTACGAGCGAAATATCATCATGGCGCACAATCTCACCCGCGTCCTCCGCCCCGATACGCGTCGCGTGCTTGTGATCGTCGGATCCGGTCACGTGCCGCCCCTTCGGAATATTCTGGATGAGTCGCCACAGTTCTGTCCGGTGAGCCCACTGCCGCTTCTTCGTTGAGCCTCCCTCGCATGTTCCAGCCTAACGGTGCGCTGAACCTGCCAATCGGCGCCACCGATTCCGATGTCGCGCTGGATTGCCGCCAGGCGTGAGCATCGCCGTTGGCAGCTTGCCGGCTTTCTGCGCCGCTTGCAGGTTAGCTCAAGGGCGTTAGACCGCTGACGAGATGCCCCTGCAGCGAAGCCTCTGTGCTACATTGGCTGGTTACCTCGTCAAAAACATCCCGATCCAGGACCTCGGTATTGCTATGGAGATCCGCCTTCTTGGCCCCGGCGATAAGGCCATTCTGACGAACGCGGCGCCGAACGTCTTCGACAACGCGATCCAGCCATCGCTACTATCCGAGTTTTTGTCCGATCCACGGCATCACGTCGTTGTTGCGCTGGAAGACCAGAAAGTCATAGGCTTCGCGTCGGCAGTCGATTACGTGCATCCTGACAAGCCTCGAGAGCTGTGGGTGAATGAGATTGGAGTTACTCCGAGCCACCGGCGAAACGGAGTTGCCACGCGGATGTTACGCGCTCTATTAGACGCCGGACGTGCGCTCGGATGCCGTCAAGCATGGGTCTTGACCGACGCATCTAATGCTCCGGCGATGCGCCTGTATAGTGGGGCTGGTGGTGTTCAAGCGCCCGACCAAACTGTGATGTTCGAGTTTGATCTCGATGAGGTCCGTCCCCCCGTCGAATCGCAAGGGCAGCGAATCTAGCGACTCGCGATGCTATGTCAGTCAGATTGATGCAACCGGACGAGGCCTCTCAGGTGGTCGCCATGATGCGCGACCTTTGGCCAGAGGCTGGCAAATACGATTTCAGCGACGAAACAGTCTATGTCTGGCAACGCCCGGATGGGTCATTAGGCGGCTTCGCGTCGTTTTCTCTCCGACCGTGGGCAGAAGGGTGCGTGTCGACACCTGTTCCATACATCGAGGGTTGGTGGGTAGCTCCGGATCTACGGCGACACGGCGTCGGTCGTGCGCTACTTAGCGCAATCGAGCGCTGGTGTCGCGAATACGGCTACGAGGAGCTCGGCTCTGACACCGAAGCTGAAAACACAATGAGCGCTCACGCTCACGTTGCGCTTGGTTTTGAGCCAACGATACGATTGCAGTTCTTCCGTAAGCGACTCAGCTGACGCTTGCCCGAATTTCATCGGGACGCGGTCTAACGCGATCATATGAGAATGAAGTCATCCCGCACCGGAGCAGTTCACAGCGGTGCGGTCTGGGCCACAGCTTCACCGCAACGTTCTCGGGAGGCTCTGATGACTTTCGTCGGGCTGGATTTCCACAAGCGCTACATCACGGCCTGCGCTCTCGACCGTGACGGCAATACCCTCGGTGAGGTCAGGCGCATGCCGGTCTCGCTCGAGTACCTCGGTGACTTCCTCGGTGCGCTCCCGCCGCCGATCGCTATCGGCATCGAAGCGGCGCTCTACTGGCAGTGGCTCCACGATCAGCTCGAGGCCCAGGGTCACAGCTGCCGCGTCGCCGACGCTCGCCAAGTGAAGCTCATCTGGCAGGCAAGGTCCAAGACCGACCCCATCGACGCCCGGAAGCTCGCCGAGCTGCTCAGGGTCAATCTCTTCCCGTCCATCTGGGTCCCGGATGCGGACACCAGGCGTCGGCGCCAGCTCCTTCACGCGCGCGGGTTCCTCGTCCGTCAGCGCACCCAGGTGAAGAACCGGATCCATGGGCGGCTGACATCAGAGAACTTCCTCTATACCGGTTCCGATCTCTATGGCCGTTCAGGGCGCGCGTGGCTTGCCTCCGTCCCGCTCTCGCGGGGGGCTGCGGAACCGGTCGATCGCTTGCTCAGGATCCACGACAACGGTCGCCGGCTCGCAACCGGCGCTTCATCACTTGGATAGCACGCGATACGTGAACCAGCCGATGAGGACGAGCGCCCCGATGTCCCAGGCACAGAGCTGCCCGTACCGGTAATACGGCAGGTACTCCCAGAGACCGTGGCGATCAATCACGGTCTCTTCGAACAGTACCCAGGTGTTGAAGAAGGTTAGGAAGACGGCCACCCGGACCACTCCGGGTATCTTCAGCGCGCTGATACCAGTATCGGTTCCACTCATCGGGAAGCCTCGATTGGTGGCGAGGGTGGTCGTGGTCGACATCCACGGCTCTTTAGTCTAGGTAGCATTTGAACCACGCTTGAGGTCAAGGACATGACGGACACGATGTCAATCGGCGAGTTGTCGGCCAGGAGCGGCGTGGCGGTGTCGGCCATCCGGTACTACGAGCGGATCGGCCTCCTGTCACCCCCGGGGCGCGTCAGCGGGCGTCGGCGCTACACGACGGACGCGCTCCCCTCGCTCTCGCTCATCCGGCTTGGGCAGGCGGCCGGGTTCACGCTGGCGGAACTCCGAACTTTGCGGATGTCGGACGGGGGTGGACCGGGCCACAAGCAGTGGGCGGCCCTGCTCGGGCGGAAACTCACGGCGAATGCCGCAGTCCTGGAGCGCCTGCAGCGAGCACAGAGTCTCCTGAGCGCGGCCTTGGCGTGCGGATGTTCGGACCTCGCTAGCTGCGCCCGAAACGACGTGCAGGTATAGGGTCTGCGCGCCCGCAAAGCGGAGGTGGCCCCACGCGCAACTTGACCTGAAGCGCACTTCAGGTGGTAGGATTGGGCCTAACAAGCACATGGTGCCGTCGGCCGCGGGTGTTGGTGCGGCGCTGCCGCACCCTATTCTACCCCTGAAGATGCGTCTTCGTCGACATACAAGGCGGATCAGGAATGAGAATGACGGAGCAAGCCGTGAAGAACCAGACTGGTTGGTACACGCGCCCGGTGCTCTTCGTTGCCGACGTGAATCGCGCGATTCGTTTCTACGTCGACAACCTCGGCTTCTGGAAGAAATGGCACGAAGGCGACGGCAAAGGATCGGTGTGCCAGGTGAATCGGGGAGACTGCGAGATCATCCTCTGTGAGCACGCCACGCGCAAGGATAAGGCCCGCCTCTTCGTCGAGTTGAACGTGGACGAGCTCACAACACTTCGCCGCGAGCTCGTAGAGCGGTCTGTCCCAACCAAGGCAACATGGTGGGGGTACGACTCAATCCAGATCGACGATCCCGACGGCAACGAGTTGATTTTTCCGACTGAGGGCAATAGCGGTGCAACGGTCGCTTGACCCGCTATCCACGAACACCGGCGGGCGACTGCCAGGCTACCAACATGGAACCGGCGCGTGTTGTGTCGCGGTCGCCGGACGAGGCGTTGCACCTGTCAGCGCGCTCCGCGCGCCGCAGGTGAAAGCCAAGGCGTTGTGCGGCGGACGAGCAAGCGAGTTCGTCTGTCCCTGTGTCCAATGTTCTCGGGATACTGAAACAGCTCAAGCCGGTCATTGGCAGCCGAGGTGGAGGTAACGATGGTCAGGGGTCTCTTCAGCACCCTTCTCGCGTTAACGATACCAGTTCTCGCCGGGTCGCCGACGAGCCAGAAACAATCGGCGGCGAGCGTCCCGACACACTGTGTCGACGAAGCCACGGCCGCGACGGCGGACTCACTGGCCGTCAGGTTTGACGATCACCAATTCGTCTTCATCGGCAGCACACATGGTGATGTCAAGATCGAAGAGTTCCTCATGTGCTTGGTTTCCCGTACCGCATTTACTCAGCGTGTCACCGACATCCTTGCGGAACAGGTGAGTTCTGGGCATCAAAGTCTCATCGACCGCTACATCCTTGCGCTCGATTCGATCTCCGATGACAGCCTGACGTCCATCTGGTTCGATACGGACGCGCCAACGCTCTGGACGACGCTCCCGCAAGTGCGCCGGTTCGTGCAAGTTCTGCGTGATGTGAACAATACACTGCAGCCGGCGCAGCGTATTCGCCTGGTAGGTGGCAACGAGGGGATTGACTGGTCTAAGGTGAAAGCTCCAGAGGACCTTGCTCGCTATCCATACAAGACCAACCTAGTTCCGCATATCCTCGTGGAGCACTTGGCGAGGACGCCTGGAAATCGAACGCTTGTAGTCTATGGTGATTGCCATATCCACTGGAACGGGAACAACTTCATGCGCGACCTTGAGGCCACACTGGGCCGCGCCAAGCTCTTCGTGGTTGGGCGGATCGGCGAGTACGTGCCGGCGGAGCGGGCGTTTCTGACGGCGCTGGGCGACGCCGAACACCCCTTCCTAGCGGGAGCAGATCGGTTCCCCGCGAATATGGATGGGCCACGGTCGCTTCGCGTTTGCGCGGGAGAGGATTCAGGGCACCTTGCCGACTATATGGACGCTTTTGTGTACCTCGGCCCTACACCAGACCGAAGCCTCACCGGCTCCATTCCGCTGAGGACTGCGCAACAGCGCGAACTCGATCGACGGCTTTCCATCATAAGGGCGGATCCGCAGCGAACCATGCGTGCGCGATACGGAGGTCGAGATCAGTGGTTTGCCGCACACCCGAACGATCTCACGCCAAGGCCCCGGCTGTCTGAGGTGCGAGGACACTGAGCGATGGCGAGATCTGAACAGCCGGGGAGATAGCTGACAAAACGTCCGGTTCTTTCTCGCAGTATCAACAGTTCACGGGGCGCTCGTTCCAGGCTTCGATCCTTGGCACCAATCAGTCAGCGC
This sequence comes from uncultured Gemmatimonadaceae bacterium, assembly GCA_964636485.1. Lineage (GTDB taxonomy): Bacteria > Gemmatimonadota > Gemmatimonadetes > Gemmatimonadales > Gemmatimonadaceae > CAYXRS01. The sequence continues at coordinate 1,876 of CAZWSO010000090.1, read as the reverse complement.
GCTCGCCTTGGCACCTCTCGGCTGGCTTCGGCCGTGAATTTCATTGTCCTTGGCACCGCCGTCCTCTTGACGGTCCCTGCATGGCGGTACGTGCTTGTGGGTGGACGTGGTGGGCGTTGGTACCCGGTCTTGACCGCGGTGATGGGCCTGAGCTTCATGGCGGCCGGCTGCGTCCCGCAGGACCCGGCTCCGGGCTATGACCCGGCCGGGTTGGCGCTCGAGGAGCCCACTCTAACGGGGCTGATTCACCTGGCGATTGCTGGTGTCGCCGCGACATGCTCGGTAGTACTAATGTTCATCGCAGCGTGTCGGATGGCAGTCAGCACCGAATGGGGTGGTTGGCCAACCTACACACGCGCCATGGCGGTGCTCACGATCCTCTGTGTTGCAGTCTACGGAGTGTGGAGCACGCAACCCACTGGCTTCGCGGGCACCTTTGAGCGCGGCGCGATCATCGTCCCGACGGTCTGGGGCGTTGGCTTTCTGCGCAAGCTCGGGCAAGGCGTACCGTTCATGCGTGGTGTTTTGGCTGACCGTATGCCGGAGTGAAACAACGCGTCGCCTGGAGGAGGCCGGCCTGCCGTTGAAGGCATCAGCCCCCAGTCCGCTGGCTGGCCGTGAGCTGTATAACGCAGCGCGTTATGCCGAATGACCGGATGCGTGATTCGCGCAGAACATGATTATCCCGACATCTCTCGTTGAGGCGTGTTCACTTTCGCGTGAGCGCCAGACTTGGCTGGAGCGGCTACCCGCACTTCTCCCCATTCTGGCCAAGCACTGGTCGTTCTCCGTGCGGAGTGAAGAGCCTTTTGACGCGAGCGCCGCATGGGTAGCGCCGGCGTTCACATCCAACGGGACGTCCGTGGTACTGAAGATTCCCATGCCCCATATGGAGGCCGAGGATGAGATCAACGGGCTCCATTTTTGGGCTGGCGATCCCACCGTGGCGCTACTCGACGCGGATCCCGTGTCCGGCGCCATGGTGCTCGAGCGCTGTTTGCCGGGCGTGTCACTACAGTCGGTGCCCGAGCCGGAACAGGATACGGTGATCGCTGGCCCGCTCCGCCGTTTATGGCGCCAGCCCGCTCACCCGGCCGCATTTCGACCGCTCTCCGTGATGGTGCTGCACTGGTGCGATGAGACAGTCTCCGATTCGGCGCGATGGCCGGATCCGACGCTCGTGACCCGAGGCCTGCGCGTTTTCGAGGAGCTCACGGCCTCGACGACCGACGCCGTTCTCCTCGCGACTGACCTGCATGCTGGCAACGTTCTCAGTGCGGAACGTGAGCCGTGGCTCGTGATTGATCCGAAGCCGTTTGTCGGTGATCCGGCGTTCGACGCGACGCAACACCTGCTCAATTGCCGAGTCCGCCTCCGTACCGATATGAGTGGGACGATTGCGCGCTTCGCTCGCGTGCTGGACATTGACGCGCATCGCGTTGCAGGTTGGCTGTTCGCCCGGCTCGCTGCGGAACCACGCGACACTTGGGATGACGAGACGGTAGCCCTCGCGCAATCACTCGCGATACAAGATGGCCAGCCGGCACTCGTGACTTGTCGGGCTAAACGGTAGCCGTTATAATATATGCCGTGATACGCTCCTTCGCGGATGCGGCGACCGAGGACCTCTTCAACGGCATCAATAGCCGCCGCGCCCGGTCGGCTTGCCCGCCGAAGCTCTGGCCGGTCGTACGGCGGAAGCTCACGCAGCTCAACCGGGTCCGGGATCTCCGCGAACTGGCCGTCCCGCCGGGCAACAGGCTCGAACGGCTGCGCGGCGACCGCCAGGGGCAGCACAGTGTCCGCGTCAATGAGCAATACCGGGTGTGCTTCCGGTGGGAGGAGGGCTATGCCGAAGACGTCGAAGTCACGGACT
>CAZWSO010000089.1:0-9930 GCA_964636485.1 uncultured Gemmatimonadaceae bacterium | reverse complement strand
TCGTGCCTGTGGCACGGCGTCCAGCGAAGCAACGAGCAGGTATGAGGCCCACGAAGGCAGCCCACGGTCGGCGAGAGCTCGGGCAAGACTGCGTGGGGCGACGGTCAGAACCAGCCAGCCGAGCGCTGCGACCGCCGCCGCAAGCCGCAGCGCAATGCGCGCCGCATGGGGTGCCGCGCCCGGCGCCATGTCGATCGGGCCGAAGGGCACCACGGGCAGCTCCTCGGTGGCAACGATACCATTCATGAGGAAGAGCAGCGCGAAGGTGGGCAAACCCACCGCGAGCGACAGAGCCAGAACCCGTCGTCCGACGTGCATGACCACCGCGGCGAAGAGCGCAGCGCCGAGCGCCAAAACCGGTCCCAATGGGTAGGCCACCGCATAGGCGAGAACGGTCAGGAACACGGCGATGGCCGTGGGCGTAAGCGGGTTCCAGCGAAACGATCGGACGTTCCCGCTCACCGAAGCACCTTCCGGCACGCCGCTGTCACTCACAGGGCCGCGGCACCCAGCCGCGCCACGAGGCGCCGCGGCAATCGCACGACAACCAGTGCCACGAGCAGTGCGGAGAGGCCCTTGTCTATGAGGTCAGTGGAAATGCTCGCGGCCGCCACAGCGAAATGCAGCGGCATTCCAAGACCTCGCAGCACGATCGTGATGATCCCGGTACCGCTCGCCGTCACGCCGCCGAAGAGGCCGATGGCGATCGGCACGGAACAGAGGCCGGCGAGAACTCCGATCCCCATGCCGACCAACGCCGCGCTCCACGGCGCGCGGAAGCCACCGAGCCGAGCGGCGAGCCCCGCCGACAGACCGATCACCGCCGCGACCGGAGTGAAGGCGAAGAACACCGGCGATGACAGTAGCCCCAGCACCACGTTCGAGAGAACGCCTGTGAGAGCGCCTGCCAGGGGTCCGGCGAGCACCGCGACGAGTATCGTCCCCACCGAGTCCAGGTAGACGGGGAGCTTGAGCGCGGCGACGATGGCGCCGAGGGCCAGATTGAGAGCCACGGCCCTGGGGATCAGGGCGAGGGCAACGGTGTTCACAAGGGTGATCGCTGGAAGACGGGCGGATCGGCGGATAAGATACGTGAATGAGACTACCTCTGTTACCGCCCCGATCGGTATGCGCGACGCGAGCCTTTGCGGTCGCGCTTGTTGTCACCCTTTCGATCACCGGGTGCCAGCGCACCAGCGTCCTTGCGTCGCCGCAGCGCGGCGTCGATACGGCCACCGTGCGTGTGGATGTCACGCACCTCTCCAGCCCGTCGCTGGAAGGCCGCGGCACGGGAACCGCCGGCAATGACAGCGCCGCCGCTTACATCGCCCGACGTTTCGATGCCCTCGGGCTGGAAGCCGTGATCACCGGTGAATGCACGTCGGCGTGCACACCTGGCTATCTCCAACCCTTCGAAGCGCGCTCCGCTGCTGCCGCGCATGCAGGACTGTCCGCCAGCCTCGCCACCAACAACGTGGTGGGGGTGGTCGAAGGACGCGATCCGAAGCTGCGGCACGAGTACGTGGTGGTCGGCGCTCACTTCGATCACCTCGGTCGCCAGACTTTCGGGGCCCTGGATCCCGACGCCGGCGATGCCATCCGTTATGGCGCCGACGACAATGCGTCCGGGACGGCGGCCGTACTGGAGCTGGCGCGGCTGTTCGGCGAGCGGCCGTCGCGCCGCTCTCTGATCTTCGTCGCCTTTAGCGGCGAGGAGCTGGGACTCCTCGGCTCGCAGCACTTCGTGCAGAACCCGCCATTCCCGCTGGAGCGCGTCGTCGCTATGGCGAACTTTGACATGGTCGGGCGGATGCGCGACGACAAGCTGATCGTCTACGGCGTCGGCACCGCACCCGAGTTCAAACCCTGGCTCGACTCAGCCAACGTGGACGTCGGCCTCGACATCCGTGGAGTGGGCGACGGGTTCGGCCCCTCGGATCACGCCTCGTTCTATGCGCGCGACGTGCCGGTACTGCACTTCTTCACAGATCTGCACGACGACTATCATCGGGCCACGGACGTGGCCGAGCGTGTAAACATTGCCGGCATGGGGCTCGTCATTCAGGTGGCGGAGGGAGTGGTCCGCCACATCGCCGACGCCGACGACCGTCCGACCCTCGTGCGCGTCACGGCACAACCTCGGGCGCGCTCAGCCGGGTCGGGTGCCTATCTTGGCACCATACCGGACATGAGCGCCGGTGATGTGAAAGGGGTGAGGCTCACCGGTGTCCGCGCAGAGAGCCCTGCGGACAAGGCAGGGCTGCGCGCCGGCGACGTGATCGTAGAGTTCGGCGGGCGCACCGTGGGGGACCTCTACGAGTACACCGACGCGTTGAATGCGCACCAGCCCGGCGACACGGTGGAGATCGCGGTGATGCGTGGGGCGGAGATCGTTACCGTGCGAGCGACGCTGACTCGCCGCGGTGGGTGACGCGCACTCACCGCGGGAGCCATGGATTTGTGATCGAGTAGCTTTCAGTTTGCCCCCGGGTACTCACCCCCCCGGCTGCGTCCTGAATCCCTCGATGTGCACGTCGAGATGGTGGTTGACTCGGAGCCCCGCCTGCCCTTCGATGTCCTGCATCTTGGCGCGCGGGTAGCTCGCCACCTCGGTGCCGTTGACGCGGAAGCTGACCGCGTCGCCGCCCACGGCGATCGCCAGACGATTGGTGGCTCGCCCCTCTTCGTTCTGCCGGCTTACCGCCTCGTGCTCCGTCCAATCCTGGATCGTGTGCACTTCCCCTGCGGCTCGATGTCGGATGCTGTATCGGCCGTCGCCGCGAACCAGGAAGTACGTGTAGAGCTGGTTGGCCGCATCGAGATTGCTCCCGCCGATGAAGATCCCGTATGCCTCCGGGTGCTGCGGTGCGCGCATTTGCGTGAACGCCGCCTCCACCGTGTAGTTGCCGGTCGGGCGATGCTCGGGGCTGAAGAAGATCGCCGCCGGCCCGGATGTCACGTGGAGCCCCTGCCCCATGCGCTCGAACTTCAGATCCTCCGCCTTGGCATTGGCGCGATCGAACCGCACCGTCCATCCCTCGGGAACACTTCCCCCGCGGATTATCTTCACTTCCGCCGCGTCCTGCGCTGACAGTGGAAAGGTGGTCGCGGCGAGCAAGGCAGTGACTAACAGCGTGCGCATCTGATCCTCCTGCGTGATCACTTGGTTACCGTGCAGAGATGTCCGGTTGCCAGAGAATAGCGCGCGTTCTCCGTAGTGACCAGTCGCTGAGGCGCCTGCCTTCCAACCATTTGGGGCCGACGGGCGTCCAAGAACGCAAGGGCAGCAGCTAACTACACCTCAGAATTTTGGACATGGCTGGAAATCGTTTGTTTGTAACGGCCGTGGGGCTCCTTTTCGGCCTGGCGCTGCGCCCAGCCAGCGCTGGTGCGCAGGGGCACGAATCCGCGCACCCCGTGGTATCGCCATCTGTCCTGGCCGTTGAACGGCGCGGTCAGATCACGCTGGACGGACGGCTGGACGAACCGGATTGGGTGCGCGCATCGCCCGCCACGGATTTCCGTCAGTCTCAGCCCAACGAAGGAGCACCGGCCGCGCAGCGGACGGAAGTGCGATTTCTCTTCGACGCCGACGCACTCTACATCGGCGCGCGCATGTACGATTCGCTCGGCGCGGCAGGAGTCACCAGCCGCCTCGTCAGGCGGGACCAGTATGCCGACGCCGACTGGCTGACGATCGTCTTCGACACCTTTCACGACCACCTCGGCCGCACTCGATTCGAGGTCAATCCCGCTGGAGTGAAGCGCGATGCGCACGCTGCCGGCGACTACAACCCCGACGAATCGTGGGATCCCGTCTGGCAGGTGGCCACACACATCGATTCGCTAGGCTGGACGGCGGAAATCCGGATCCCTTTCTCCCAACTCCGGTTTCGTGCCGATTCCCTGCAGACATGGGGAATGCAGATCGTGCGCCTGGTGAACCGCACGAACGAGCGGTCTCACTGGGCATTCTGGAGGCAGAATGAAGCCGGAGGGCCGTCGCGGTATGGTCACCTGGAGGGACTCACGTTGCCGCGGCGCACTCGACGCGTGGAGGCACTCCCATACGTGGTGACGCGCGCTGCGCATGTGCAAGGCGTCAGCAACAACGATCCTTTTCGGGATCCCACCGAGTATTCGTACCGCATCGGCGGCGATGTGAAGTTCCTCGTCTCTTCCAACCTCACGCTGGATGCCGCCATCAATCCAGACTTCGGTCAGGTGGAGGTGGATCCCGCAGTGGTCAACCTCTCTGCCTTCGAGACTTTCCTTGCCGAACGGCGACCGTTCTTCATCGAGGGCGCCGGCATCTTCAGCTTTGGCGGCTTAAGCTGCTACTTCTGTAGCAATGTGTCGTCACTGTCGATGTTCTACACGCGCCGCATCGGACGACGGCCACAGGGCACTGTGAGCGGTGACTTCGTGGACATGCCCGAGAACACGACCATTCTTGGCGCGGCCAAGCTCACCGGCCGGACCGCGAACGGCTACTCGATCGGGGTCATGAACGCGGTCACGCGTCAGGAACGTGCCAGCGTGCAGACCGGCAATCATCTCTTCCGGCAGGAGGTGGAGCCGCTCTCCAACTATTTCGTGGGGAGGGTAAAGCGCGACCTTCGTGGCGGGAATCTCATTCTCGGGGGGATTCTGACGTCGGTGTACCGCAATTTGGACGACTCGTCGCTGGTCGCGCTGCTCAACAGGCGCGCCGAGGCGGCGGGAGCGGACATGAACCTGTCGTGGGGGCAGCGCCGATTCAATCTGATGGCGAGCATCGCTGCCAGTCGGATTGCCGGAGATTCCATGGCGATACAGCGCGCTCAACTATCGTCGGCGCGCTACTTCCAGCGGCCGGATCGGGAGCAGGGGTCCAATGCCATCTTTTCCAACGCCTACGACCCGGGCGCTACCAGCATGACCGGGTACGGCGGATACGCGCGCCTGGCCAAGGTGAGCGGCGACTGGCAATGGGAGACGGCCGTCAACTTCCGCAGTCCAGGTTTCGAGAACAACGATCTCGCCTTCCTCACGCGCTCCGACTACGTGTGGATGAACGCCAATCTCGTGCGCCAGTTCACGCGGCCAACGAACTGGTATCGAAGCCTCTGGATCAGCACTGGCGGTCAGCAGCAGTTCAACTACTCCGGGGATTTGACTGATCGCCAGGCGCAATTCTACGTGAGCAGCGAGACCCCGGGCTACTGGTGGTGGAGCACATTCTACATCCGGCGCTTCGCCACACTCGACGACCGGCTCACGCGCGGCGGACCGGTGGTCGGGAAACCCGGATCCCACTTCTTCTCGGGCAGTTACGCCGGTGACAGCCGCAAGAAGATCTCGCTTGGCGCCAACGCAGACTACAGCCTGAGCGATGCCGGCAACTGGGGTTACGGCTCGGGCTTCTGGGTGGAGGTGAAGCCGGCCTCGAACGTGCAGGTAACGGTCGGACCGCAGTTCAGCCGATCATCGTCGTCCGTCCAGTACGTCACGGTACGAGCTGACGAGACCAACGATGAGTTCTTCGGTTACCGGTACATCTTTGCGGATCTGGTGCAGCGCACGCTATCAATGAACACACGCATCAACGTGACGTTCACACCGTCGCTGTCGCTGGAATTGTTCGCGCAGCCGCTCATCTCGGGCGCCGACTACGAGCGGTTCAAGGAGTTTGAGTCGCGGCGTGATCGTCGCATGCGGGTCTTCGGCCCCGATGAAGTGAGCTCGGACATCGTGAATGGGCAGCGGCAGTACACGATCGATCCCGATGGCCCTGGCGCCGCCGCGCCGTTCAGCTTTGCCGATCCGAACTTCAACTTTCGCTCGCTGCGCGGGAACGCGGTTTTCCGCTGGGAGTACCGACCCGGCTCCACGCTCTTCGTGGTATGGACGCAGCAGCGTCAGGACTTTGCCTCCCGCGGCGATTTCGACTTTGGGCGCGACCGGAACGCGCTGTTTGCGGCTAAGCCAGACAACATTCTGCTGGTGAAGATGAATTACTGGCTGCGGTTGTGAACAGCTACAGGTGCCGGTTGGCGTAACGGATGTTAAGTTGTCCGAGGTGTCAACATCCGACACCCGGCTCCCCACCCCGCGCTCCTCCGGCCACACCCGCACCACGGGTGTCCCCCTGTTCTGGGCCGTGTACGGCCCGGAGGGAGCGCCCAGACTGCTCGTCCTGCACGGCGGGCCGGGTGCCCACCACGACTACCTGCTGCCGCAGATGCTGCGGCTCACGGAGCGTTTCGAGCTGATCTTCTACGATCAGCGCGGAGGGGGGCGCTCGCGCACCGATGATCGCACGCCGATAACGTGGCGCACGCAGGTGGAGGATCTCGCGCTCGTGCTGGACGAGCTCGAGCTGGGGCGCGCCGACATTATCGGCTACTCGTGGGGGGCGCTCCTCGCGTTGCTCTTCGCCGTCGAGGCCTTCGAGGGCAATGTGGACGCTCCGCCACCACGGCGCCTCGTGCTGATAGACCCTGCCCCGCTCAGTCGGGCGCTGCGTCAGCGCTTCGAGGAGGAGTTCGCGCGCCGCCAGCGCGCCCCGGCAATCAGCGGGATGCGCGCCGATCTTCAGGCCTCGGGGCTGCGGGAGAGCGATCCTGAGGCGTACCGGCAGCGTCTCTTCGAGATCGGTGTCGCCGGCTATTTCGCCGATCCGGCGCGAGCATCGGAGCTAACCCCCTTTCGGGTCACCGGGCGGGTGCAGGAGAGCATCTGGAACAGCCTCGGCCAGTTCGACCTGATTCCGCGCCTGGGCGTAGTAAACGCGCCAACACTCATCCTGCACGGAACCGAGGACCCGATCCCACTCGATTCCAGCCAGGCAGCCGCCGCCGTGCTGCCGGACGCGCGGCTGGTGACGCTGCCCGGCTCCGGCCACGTCCCGTACGTGGAGTCGCCGGATCCGCTGTTCGCCGCCATATTCGAGTTTCTCCAAACCCATACGGCGAGCAATCGACATGATGCAGCCCGCGGATGAAGATGTCTCCCAGCCCGAGATCGCGAGCATCGCGATCGGCAACCAGCGCTTTCGCGTCGGCGTCCGCATTACCTATGACGGCGTAGAGTATCTCGGCCGCCTGTGGTTCCACGAGGAGGAATGGGACGATGGCGGGCTACCGGACAGAGGCACCATTCCGGGACGGAGCAAGGACGAAGTGCTGACTCTGGCCAGACGGCTGAGCGAAGACGAGCTGGTCTCGCGCTACCGGCGTGCTGTAGCGAACAAGCGCCGTTTCATCGCGCTCCGTCAGACGACAGACGAGTTTCTGCAGCGCATCCGCTACATCAATCAGGTGGCGATCTCGATGCGTGCGGGGCTCATCGACCTGGAAGGTGCGGCGCAGGAACTGGACAATACCGAGCAGCAGCTCCACGAGCTGGTGCGGCGCGTGCGGCAAGCCGCCGGCGTCGAGAACAGCGAGGTGTGAATAGTGCTGGCATGGAAGGCATGCTCGCTCGCATCACGCCCTACGAACTGATCCTCGAGCCTCTCGAGCACGAGCTCTTCCCAGCCATACGGACGGAGGCGGAGCAGCGCGGCAGCGATGCGCGACGATGTAGCGAGTTTCTCCTCCTCGGCCACGTCGGTGCAGCGCTGCGGGCAATGGTGCCCGAGGACGCTCCGCCGGAAGCGCTGGATGAGTATGGCGAGCTCCTGTATCACGGCTTCCAGTTCTGGGCGTTCGGGCGGCGCCTCTACGTGCTGGAGGACGACCTGATGCGACACCTCACCGAGCCGGAGCAGGAGATGCCGCCTTGGGAGCTCGCCGGCCCGCCGGCCTGCTACGTCCAGTTCTCATACCAGCGTTTGTGGGCACGCGTCGCTCCCGACGCTCCCTACGAGCCCGCCGACGGGTGCTTCATCGTTGTCGATGATACCGCTCCGGCTCCCGACGCTGGAGCACATCTGCGCGTCGTCCTCGCTCTAGGCATGCGGCCCGATCGCCCCGGCATCTCGCTGGTCAGTTACCGCACCGACCTGGACCCCAGGGCCGCGGCGCGGCACGCGCGATCACCGTCCCGGGAGGAAGGGACACCGTTCGCCAGCACGATTCCGGGGGGCGACCGGAAGGGTCTTTGCACGCTCATCAACACCTCCGAGTTAGAGGCGCTGGTATTGCGCGCCCTCCGCTGGCTGGACGAGCACCCGGAGCGACTCGAGCCACAGCCAGGGGCTGCGACGGACGGACTGTCTCGTCTGCCGCATGTGATAGCGCGATTGGGGGACTGAAGGGAACCTGCGAGAGCCCGCCGCCGGCAGTATCTTTCAGGGATGGACTCGCGTACTGCCGCCCACGTGCTCAACCGGATTGCCGACATGCTCGAGCTAAACGGCGACAACCGGTTCAAGACGCGTGCGTACCGCACCGCCGCGCGCGCGATACTCGGCCTCCAGTGCGACGATCTTGGCCCGCAGTGCAGGAACGGCCAACTCTCCCAGTTGCAGGGGATCGGCCCCGCTACCCTGGCGGTGCTCCGCGACCTCGTGGAAACCGGCGAATCCAGCCTCTACATGCGCCTTCGCGAGGACACTCCGGAAGGTCTCCTGGAGATGTTGCGCATTCCGGGCTTTGGCACGGCGAAAATTCATGCGATTCACGAAGGGCTGGATATCGACAGCCTGCACGAACTGGAGGAGGCGGCGCGCGATGGCCGCCTCGCCTCCCTCCCGCGCTTCGGACCTCGCATGGCCGAGAAGGTACTCAAGGGGATCGCTTACCTTCGCGAGACCAGCGCGCACATCCTGCTCCCTCACGCCCTGGCCGAGTCGCACCGGCTCCTCGCCCTCGTTCTGGCACACGGCGACGTGGTGCACGCCGCCGTGGCCGGCTCCGTGCGCCGACGCTGCGAGGTTGCGCGTGACATCGACATCGTCGCCGCCTGTCGCGTTCCGCCGGTGAGAGTGGCGTCCGCGCTTGCACACGCGCCTGCAGTCCGCGAGGCCGTGGGTGTTGGCGGCGGATCGGTGTCGCTGCGCTTCGTGGACGGCACCTTGCTGGATCTGCATTGTGTGGAGCCACTGCACTTCGGCGTCGCCCTTTGGAGGGCTACGGGAAGCGCCGAGCATGTGCGTCAGCTGTCTGAGCACGCACGCCTGCTGGGCTTTGGCATCCAGGGGGACCAGTTGTTCGATCCCTCCGGCGCGCCCGTGTCCACACCCGACGAGCAAACGTTCTACGCCGCGCTCGGCCTGCCGCACATCGCCCCCGAGCTTCGCGAAGGGCTGGGGGAGGTGGCGGCCGCCGCGGGAGGACGCCTCCCCTCGCTGATAGAGCTGGGAGACATTCGCGGTGTTCTGCACTGCCACTCGCAGTACTCCGATGGCAAGGCAACCATTGCGGAAATGGCCACCGCGGCGCGCGCTCGCGGCTGGTCATATCTCGGTATAACCGATCACTCGCAATCGGCCTTCTATGCCGGGGGGCTGAGCCGCGAAACGATCATCGCCCAGCACGAGGAAATCGACAGGCTCAACGCCGAGATGACCGACTTCCGCGTCCTGAAGGGGATCGAAGCGGACATCCTGCCTTGCGGCCGCATTGACTACGACTCCGAGTTTCTCGAGCGGTTCGATTTCGTGATCGGCTCGGTGCACTCCCGCTTCGGCATGGATAAGGCATCGATGACGAACCGCGTCCTTCGCGCGCTCGACTCGCCATACGTAACAATCCTTGGTCACCCCACTGGCCGGCTGCTACTCACACGCGAACCGTACGCGATCGACATGGACGCCGTCCTGGACAAGGCCGCCGAAAACGGTGTGGCGGTGGAACTCAACGCCGACCCCAATCGGCTCGATCTCGACTGGCGGCTCTGTCGTATGGGAAAGGAGAAGGGCGTGCAGATCGAGATCGGCCCCGATGCGCACTCGATCGCGGGACTGGACAACGTCAATCGAAGAGCGTCGTGTAGGGAAAGTGT
>CAZWSO010000088.1:0-10028 GCA_964636485.1 uncultured Gemmatimonadaceae bacterium | reverse complement strand
CTACATTGTGCGAGCAGACCTACAGTAGCCTGCGGGCGCCTATATAGACACGGACTGTCTTTTTGTCAAGACAACGCCATACGCCACAACAGGATACCGATACCTACCGCGAGCACGACGCGAAGGTTGTCATCCAACGGACGGCTGGGCCGCTCCGCCGCCGCGGCCACCACCCCAATCGCCACGGACTCGCCTACACCAAAGCCAGCCAACAGCATAGCACCTGCCGCCGAAACCAGTAAACAGGCGACGCTGCCCGCCACCGTCTTGCCGTTCGACGCACCAGTGCCGCGCAGTCGAGCCCACCAGAGCCCGGCCAGCGCGGCTGCGGCATCCCCCGCCGAAACGCTCCACATCGCTGCGATCGCCACATCACGCGGGTACAGCGCGACGGCAAGGAGGAGCGCAATCACAAGCCATGTGGCACCGGTCCACCGCGCCATCTCATGGACGCGCAGCAGCTCACCGAACGCGTCCATGAACAGACGCCGCGCAGGCTCATGTGCGGCGCGTCCGATCTCGACGCCGAGCGCGCACAGAGCTGCGAGCGCCAGCACCAGCAGCAGTCCACCGCGCGGGAAACCAAACGCGTACGCGAGCGGAGCGGCGAGAGAGAAGAGATGCAGTGCTTTTCGGGCAAGCTCGTGCCGCAGTCTCACCAGTCGTAAATCGCGCGATACAGATCGGCGTTGCGCTGCACGATCCGCACATAGTCGCGCGTTTCAGCGAAGGGGATCCGTTCGATGAAAACTTCCGGGTCGCTGGCGCCATTGCGGGCAGTCCAGCGGGCGACGCGCGAGCCGCCGGCGTTGTATGCCGCCAGCACGTGCGCCAACTGCGTGTAACGCTCTGCCGACGTTGCCAGATGTCGCGTGCCGAGCTGCATGCTCACGTCAGGCTGATAGAGAAGGGCCGGATCCCAATAGGGAAAGCCCGCGTTGCGCGCGAGCTGCGCGCCCACAGACGGCATGACCTGCATCAGCCCGCGCGCACCGGCCGGCGACGTCGCCCGCGGATTGAAGTGGGATTCCTGACGAATGAGTCCTGCCACCAGCGGCGGATCGAGCCCGAGGTCGCGCGCCTCCGCCATGAGCACATCACGGTGCACCACCGGATAGAGAAGCCGGTAGAGGCGCGCATCACCGGCTGCGCCCTGCGCCTGCGCGCGGCGCGCGAGCTGAATACCTCGCGACGCCATCCCTCGCTCGCGAAACGCATTCGCCGTGGCGAGCAGCCGTTCGGCGGAGTCGGCGTCGCGCTCGAGCCGGTCGTACTCGAGACGCGCCTCGAAGTCCATCCCGAGCCGCTCGAGCAGCGCGGTGCGGCGCATGGCGGCGTCAATGTCGTCCAGTTGCGCGAACGTATCCAGCACGGCGGGGGGGGTCCACGGCTCCTGCCCGAGGCGCCGGGCGCTGGTCGCTCCGTAGTACGAGAGCGGTTCCTTGTCGAGCACATCGCGCCAGCGCGAGCGCGAGCGCGCACTGTCTCCGAGCTCCGCCCAGATGCGGCCGCTCCAGTATCCGGCCGCGAACGATTCGCTGCCGCGCGGCTCGAGCGCGACGATCGAATCCAGCTCGGCCGCCGCCGCACGCGGCTGGCCCGACACGTACGCGATCATCGCCGCGCGAAAGCGCGCCGGAGCGGCGAAGCGCGAACGGGGAAAGCGCCGAACCAGATCGCGGAAGGCGTCGCGCGCGGGGCCATCGCGTCCGTCGTCTACGGCCAGATCGCCGAGGAGCAGAAGCGCGTTCGCCGAGCTGGTATCCTGGGGGTGGTCACGAAGGATGGCGCGCAGCAGCGTGCGCCCCTCGCCCACTCGCCCTGCCCTGACCATCGCGCGCGCTCTCTCGTAGGTCGCTGCAGCGGCGAGCGTGGCCGGCGTTCTCACCTGGCGGAGTTGCGCGTTCGCTTCGCTTCCGCGCCCCAGCCGGAGCAGCAGTCGGCCGTACGCGAGTCGGTCTTCCGCCGTTCCCAAGCCGGCACCGAGCGCCCGACCGTACGCCTGCGCAGCGCGCGCGGCCGGTCCGCCGCGAGCAAGCGACCGGGCGACGAACAGCTCCTCCTCCGGAGTGAGTGGCGCGAACGACGCGTCCAGCACCTCCACCGCGACGTGCGCATCGCTGCTGCCAGGTTCCTCGGCAATGATCGCGAGCAACGAGCCACGGATCGCACCGCGATCTGCGTCGGGCTCGAACACGCTCAGCCGCAGCGCCGAAACGCGCGCGCCGATCTCCTCGTACGCGCGAATCGCGCCGGCGCGATCTCCCGAACGCTCCCGCGCAAGCGCATCGGTGAGTCCCACTCGATCACGAGCCACCGGAAGCCGAACGCGCTCCAGGGTCTGCGCCCGGCGCGTATGCGAGCTGTCTATCGCCGCCGCCCTGAGCAGCAGCCAGTCGGCGCCACTCTCCAGCAGCTCCGCGGCGCGTGTGTAGGTTGCGGCGGCACTGTCGGCAAGGCGGCGGCGGTCGAGCGACCGGGCAAGAAGCACGAGCCGCTCGCCCCGCTGTGCGGGAGTGCGTGCCGTCGCCAGCGACCGCTCGGCGTGGTCCGCCGCCTCTTCATCCGCGTTCCGCGCCAGCGCGCCATGCGCGAGCAGTAGGCGCGCCGACCCGTCGAAGAGTGAATCGATCCACGTTTCCTGCGACAGCAGCCGCTGAACTTGCATCCAGCCCTGCCACTCGGCAGCGGCCATCGCTCCCAGCAGCACCGCCTCCGGCGTGCGCCGGCGCGGATCCGCGAGGATGGGCGCCAGAACCTGGCTGGCGCGCCACGGCCGCCCCTCCTGCATGGCGGCGCGCGCACGCTGGACGTCGGGGTCATCCCCCCAGTTGATGTCAGCAGTTCCCTGCGCCCCTGCCGAACCGAGCGCCGTCTCCTCCGTGGCACTCTCGGCGTTTCCGCAGCGGAGGGCAAACACCAGGAGCCAGCCGGCGAGCTTCATGAGCGACATGCCGCTCACTGCATTCATGAAGCGTTCCCGCGCCGCCGTATCACGAGCGGCTATTCACCTCTGGCCCAGCGGCCGCGCCTCTTCCTCGCGCTGCCGCTCACGTCGTAGCGCGGCCTGGAAGTCGAACTCGCTCGACGGCGTTAGCTCCCACCGGCCCATGCCCGTCCGGTCCACGAACACCAGTTGCAGCCTTAGGCGCTCGTATCTCCACCCCTGCGTGCGGTTGCGTCTGCCGATTGCCGCATCGATGGATTGCAGCACCTGATCCGGCTCGCCGAGCGTGACGAACACTTTTCCGCGATCGCTCAACCAGCCACCAGGGAGGTCGTCCGCGAAACGCTGGTTGGCGATCTGGATTCGGTTGAAGTACGCGCGCAGCCCTTCGTGTTCCGGGGTGGATGGATCCGGATCGGTCTCGCGGAGAAAGCGCGCCCACGCTTCGGCGCGCCGCTCGGGTACGGTGTCGCGCAAGGGCGCGAGCCGGTCCTCTGATGCGAAGTACCGGAGAAAGCTCAGCATCTCGTCGAATGAACCGATCGCCACACCCTCGCCAAAGCTCACGAACACCGGCACAGACATGGCACTGCGCCGGACTTCGCCCCCAATGAGGGTGGCCGTCACCGTGTGCCGACCAACTCCCACCCGCGAGACCGGCATCTCCACGACCGCGGATGCGATGTCTCCGTTCAGGGTAACAGCGACGGTGTCGCGCCATAGTGGTCGGCGCCGGTCATCGGTCGCGCTCACCTCTATCATCGTCATCGAGTCGAGGCCGTATCCCTCGAGGTAGAGCGGGAGCACGGCGTCACGCCCGATCACCGCCGTCGCTCTCGGATTGGCAACCAGGAGCGGAAGCGAGTCGCGCGTCGCACGCGGCTGTCCCTCGAACACGACGATCGGCATTGCCAGAGATCTGCCGGCGAAGGACGGAACGGAAATGTTCAGTTCGGCGATGCTGCTTCGTGCGCTCCCCTCATCGCGCAGCGCCATGGTGAGCGCGTAGTCGCCCGGCAACACATGGAAGAACTGCTGGAAGATCACGCTTTCGTCCAGCCGCGCCGCCTCTCGCGCTGATCCCACGCGCACAGTCTCGCTGGCGTCGAAGCGCACTGCCGGTGCTCCGTCGCGCCGCAGCTGCGTTGACACGGCGTAGCCGCCGATGCGCGACTGGCCATCACTGCCGAACGTCAGGATCTGGTTCGCAAACGAAGCCGTCACCAGCACCAACGTGGAGTCAGGTGTGGCACCTGCGAGGTAGCGCACCGATCCGACGAAGGGCATTGGGTCGGTGCCAACCAGGAGGCCGTTATCCCGGTAGACTGAAGCCATCTGGAGGCTGCCGATGACGGGTCCACGGCGCGGCGCAGGTGCAGCACCCCGGTCGGCCGCGACCCGCGGAGCGCAGGCACCTAGGATGATCGCGGCGCTCGCCACCGCCAGGGCGGCGTGGACGCGGTGGGTGACACGCATGCTACGGAGCTCCACTGTGAGGAAGGAGGTCAGACTTCCTGAAACGTAACCGCGTGCGCGGCGCACCGGCAGGCGTGTGGTGCTTGCTCCGCCTCGCAGTGACGGTTAGCTTCGCCGCGTGCCACGCGAAAATCTCTCCGGAACGGCGATTGCCGGCTACTCACTCCAGGATATGGTGGGCGAGGGAGGCACGGCTGTCGTATACCGCGCCGAGCACCCCGAACACGGCTCCGTGGCAGTGAAGGTGCTCCGTGAGAAGCTGCGCAGCGACCGGACGGCCGTAGCCCGGTTTCTTCGAGAGGCCTCCTATGGCGTCCGCGTGACGCACCCGAATGTAGTTCGCACCATCGAGATCGGCGAGCCGCAGCCAGGGATGCACTTTCTTGCCATCGAGTGGGCCAGCGGTGAGATACTCGACAGCTACATCCGCCGGAACGCTCCCCTCTCTCGGGAGGAAACGGCCGAGATCATCGAGCAGATCGCCGGTGCGGTACAGGCAGCGCACGAGGCGGGGATAGTACACCGCGACCTGAAGCCCGAGAACGTGATGTACGATCCGGAGCGGCGGCAGGTGAAGCTGCTTGATTTCGGCATCGCCGCCGAGCAGGATCTTTCCCCCGAGGAGCGGCTCACCCGCGCCGGCTTCTTCGTCGGCACACTCATGTACGTGGCACCGGAGGCGCTTTCGGGTCAGCTCGTCACGGCTGCAGCCGACCAGTACAGCCTCGCGACAATTGCGTACAACATGCTTACCGGCACCCTCCCGTACGCAGCCCGCACCCAGCGGGAGATGTTCCAGCAGCTCCTCTCGCAACCGCCGGCGCCGCTCAACGGCGCGCGGAAGGGGTACACCTACGGCGCGGAAGTAGAAGCCGTGATCATGAAGGCGCTCTCCCGCAATCCGGGCGACCGCTACCGGTCGGTGACTGAGTTCGCCGCCGCCCTCAAGGAAGCACTGCTCAAGGCGCCCACGGAGCCGGAAAAGGGGGAAGGGTTGATGGGGCGGCTGAAGGGGATGTTCGGCAAGTAACGCGGTATCACAGACGCGCGCGATCCTCTCAGTTCTCGCCTGGTAACTTCGCCATCAGCGCAGTGAAAGCTGTCAGATGCGGTGAGCAGGCCACTGCTGGTAAGAAACCCGCGTCACACGCCGCCGACCGCCGCACTCCGGCCTTCCAGGCCCGGCACCCGAACCGCGACTTCCGACTCCCGGCCCCCCCTGGGCAGCCAGACCGTGAACGTGGAGCCGCGGCCCAAGGCACTCTCCACCGTAACGTCGCCGCCGATTAGCCGCGCAAGGCGACGGGAGATGGGAAGGCCGAGCCCCGTGCCGCGCTCCACGGAGTCAGAGCGGGGACCGGCGTTCACCTGCTCGAACTCCTCGAAGATCCGCCCCTGATCCGAGGGGTCGATTCCTATGCCGCTGTCCGCCACGCGGATGGCGATCCACGGATGCTCGACGGAGGGGGGCGGCATGGGAGAAGTGATGGATCTGTGCAGATCCTCAGCTCGGGTCACGAGATGCGCCCGAATGGAGATGCCGCCGCGTTCGGTGAACTTAACCGCGTTGCCGACCAGGTTGATGAGGATCTGGCGGAGGTGAGTGCGATCGGTGTAGACGCGCGGCAGCTCCCCGCCCACGGCAACCGAGAGCGTAAGCCCGCGCTCCGTAACGAGTGCTTCCACCTCCGTCGCGATATCGTGAATGAAGGGGCGTAACTCCACTGCCTCGCGCTCCACCTCGAGCCGCCCCGCCGCCATCTTGGCGATGTCGAGCACCTGGTCCACGAGCGCTCGCAGATGCGCTGCCGAGCTGGCAATCCGCTCCACCGGCGCGGTTTGCCGCGGCGAAAGATCACCGTACACGCCATCTCGCAGGAGGTCCACAAAGCCGACAATCGCGTTGAGTGGGGTACGCAGCTCGTGCGACACGTTAGCCAGAAACTCGCTTTTCGCCCTGTTGGCGCGAAGCAGCTCCGAGGATAGTCGCTCGAGCTCCGTCGTGCGCTCCGCAACCCGACGCCCCTGACGGCGCTCGTGGAGCAGCGACACGAACAGCGCGCTCAGCGTGAGGGTCCCTACGGCCCAAACCGTGAGTCGCAGCCATGGGCCCGCCACGGTTCGTGTGACCAACACAGTCCACTCCTGACCGCCCGGTACTATGACGCTCGCCGAAGCGGAACGGGCAAAGGCACGCACGCCCTCCCAGCGCTGAATCGCAACGGTGTCCTCGCCGGCGAGCACAATGAAGTCGTGCAGCCGGGCATCGGTGCGGCGAAGCACGGTGCCGAGCAGCGATTCGGCGGCGATGCTTCCTCCCGCGTAACCCAGGAACCGATCATCCACGAAAAGCGGTTCGAACAGCAGAAAGCCGTGCTCGCCGGTGAGCAGCTCGCCACCGGAAGTGATCTGCGTTCGGCGGGTCGCGCGCGCCCGGCGAGCAAGCCCCGCAATGTCGAGCACGCGGATCGTGTCCAGCCGTACTTCCGGCGGCAGCGCCACGGCGTTGCCACCGAGCAGGTACTCGTGGCGGATTTGCCCGGTGGAGTCGGTCACCCAGACGCGCTGGAATCCGCCAGCATATTCCAGCATCGGCCCCATGAGCGAGCGAAAGTCTTCCGGAGGTACCTCACCTCGCCCCGCAATGAACAGCAAGCGCACCGACTGAAGCGCCTCGGCGTGCACGGCAAGGAATCCCTCGATCGCCGCCGCCGTCTCCACCGCCTGGAGCTCCGCCTCGATGCGCTCGTGCTCTGAGAGCGCGCGATCAACGGCGAAGAGGCCTGCCAGCGCGATCAGCAGCGTCGCGACGAGCGCGAGGCTGGATAGCCGGACGATACCGAATAGCGGAAGACGCAGCTCCATGAGGGGCGTGGAGGGTGGGTTCTCGGCGCTGTATGTCGCGCCCCGGGTGGCGGGTGCCGTACGGTCTGCGCTGGAAGCACAGGCTCGAGCGGCGCTACGCCAACCGTGCCCGACATTAGGAAGCTAGTACCGAGCACGGAGTAACGGGCACCTGGCCTCCCGCGGCGTGCGACGCCAAACTACCGCCATGGACGACCGAATCGCCCTAATCCGACTGCTGGCTGAGCGATCCACCCGCCGCGGCAACTTCGTCCTGTCATCCGGGCGTCGTTCTTCACTGTACATCGATGCCCGTTTGACGACAATGAGCCCGGAGGGGCTCGTCCTGATCGGCGCTCTCGGCCTCCGCGCAATCCACGACGCCGGATGGAGCCCCGATGCCGTAGGTGGTCTCACGCTTGGCGCAGATCCGGTGGCCTACGCCATCGCTCACGCCAGTGCGCTGGCCGGCACCCCCGTGCGCGCCTTCACCGTGCGCAAGCAGGCGAAGGCGCACGGCACCGGGCGCCGGCTGGAAGGCCCGTTCCGATCGGGCGACAGAGTTGTCGTTGTGGAGGATGTAATCACCACGGGCGGCTCCGCGCTCGACGCTTCGCGCGCGGTGCGGGAGGCCGGCGGCGATGTGGCAGGGGTGCTTGCCGTGGTTGACCGGGAGGAAGGCGGTCGAGAGGCACTCGAGGCCGAGGGGCTGGAGGTGCGGGCATTGACGCGGGCGCAGGAGCTCGTCGCCCTCGTTCCCGGTTAACAGCCGGAGCTACTCGCGCTTCCGTGAGCCGCGAAGGGCGCGTCGTCGCACCGTCGCTGCCGTCAGTGCCGTGAGCAGAATGCTCTGGAGGAAGGGGAGCCACTGACTGAACGGTCTCATAGGCCAATAGCCACGGAGCCGAGCTCTCGTACCACCTCACATAGCTCCTGCCGGGAACGGCGAGCGCCCAGCGGTTCCAAACGCTGATCCCGGCCTCTCACCATTTCTCCCCGAGCGGCGAGAACCGCCTCAGTACCTCCGCGAACGGCAGCACCATCTCCTCGCGAAAGCGCTGCAGCATGCCTTCACCATCGTAGCGGTTGCGAAACTGGACCGCGGTCATGCCGAGCAGCGTGCGGATGTGGCGGCCGAAGCTTTGCGGCGAGGAGTAGTCCAGGTGGTTGGCCACGGCGGCCACAGAGAGACCTGGGTTCTCGAAGAGCCGAGCCGCCTGCGTGAGACGCGAGAGGGCGAGATAGCGCTTGGGGGGTGGGAGCTGCGCACGGTAAAAGCGGCTCATGAGTGTGCTTGGCAGCACCTTGAGCGTGCGCGACATCGCCCGGACGGTGAAGATGCGCGGAGGGTGCTGGAAGAGGAGCTCGAAGAAGCGCCAGCAGTCGTCGGGCGCGCCCGCGAGGTCGATGGCAAGCTGCCGAAGCGCGAGTCGCTCGATGCCGAGCCCCCCATCGGCGATCAGCGTCTCGCGAAGCTGCCGCCAACCGTGAGGCTCGCGTACATCCACCAGCGTACCCACGCCAGACCTCCCCAGTGCGAGTACCGCACCCGGTGTGCGCGGTTCCACCCGGGAGAGCAGCGCGACCGCGGGAAGCCGCGGAAACTCGCGTACAAGCCGTCCCACCTCCGGCGCATCGTCGGCGTTCGCGTAGCGCGCTACCGACACCAGCACCGCACTCGCGCGCCGCTCGCGCACATCGCGGATCACGTCCTCGAGCGAGTCCCGGTGCAGCGTGCAATACACGCCTTCGCCCGCTGCATCCACGCGCAGTCGTTCCACTGGCAGCAGCATTGTGGTGACCGGCGTAATGATCGGAGCGGCAACTGGGTGGCGCGGCATCTTGCACCTCTTTTCGTCGATGTCGATCCGCGCCTTTTTACGCGGAGCGCGACAGTGGAGCGCGACTGTCAGCAGCAGGTCAGCTTCGGAATTCAGGATGAGTGACGGAACGCGCTCGCCGCGGCGGCTCGCGCTTATGCCTTCACACGGAGGCTGGCAGCTGGCCGACTAAGCAGCTGCCAGCGTTCAGCCGCTCCGTCTGAGCCACGCACGAAACTGCGGATTGGCGGTCGCCCCACCTGACCCTAACCCGCTAAAGCACTTATATTACGTCAGGTTCCACCACCGGCCGGACGGTCGCGTCGCAGTGGCTGTGATTTGCTGCGCCGAGGAAAGTCCGGGCTCCACAGGGCAGGCCGCCAGGTAACTCCTGGGCGTCGAGCGCTCCGAACCCCGCAAGAGGAAAGGGGCGACCGGCGACGGACAGTGCCACAGAGAACAAACCGCCGGCGGGAAACCGCCGGTAAGGGTGAAAAGGTGGGGTAAGAGCCCACCGCGCGTCCGGCAACGGGCGTGGCAGGGTAAACCCCGGCTGGAGCAAGGCCAAATAGGCGGCGAGAGACGGCCCGTCTCGACTGAGCCGCGGGTAGGCTGCTGGAGGGCGCGGGCGACCGCGCTCCGAGAGAAATGACCGTCCGGGTGCGCGAGCACTCGACAGAACCCGGCTTACAGGCCGGTGGTGAGGACTGAACGGCCCCCAGGGCGATACGCCTGCGGGGCCGTTCGATGTGTCGGCGGACCGCCTGCCGAGGCTCGTACTGTGCTCCAGCCAACCGGCATTGCGTCGGCGGAAGCGTTTGGCACCCCCACGGTAGTTACGGCCTGCCCCCTCGCGCTCTCTCGCGAAAGCAGGCAAGATTGGCTGCTCGTGTTCACCATCCACAAGCGAACGCCACCCGGAAGCGCGGCGCTGGCGGTGC
>CAZWSO010000087.1:0-10152 GCA_964636485.1 uncultured Gemmatimonadaceae bacterium | reverse complement strand
GGAACACGTGCAAATGGACGTGGAAAATCTCCTGCATGGCGGCCTCACCGTCCGCCAGGAAGAGGTTGACTCCCTCGCACCGGAGGCCGCTCCTTCGCAGGGCTGCCACCAGCCGATGTGCGAGCTGCATCAGGCGGCCTGCGGTCTGCTCATCCAGCTCGACCAGGTTCGCCGCGTGCCGAACGGGCACAACGAGCAAATGGCCGGGGTTGACCGGCTGGATGTCCATGAAGGCGGCACAGTGCTCATCCCGATAGACGAACGTGCCGGGCAGCTCGCCGCCCAGAATTCGACAGAAGAGGCAATCCACTCTCGTACTCCTCGATTGCCCGGTGCCGTCTGACGCCCCGGGCATCACCTGCGCGCCGCGAAGCGGCGTATCAGGTGCATGCCCTCGTTATGCGGCGCCCCTCTCACATCCAGCGTCAGGTGCAAAGAAGGCAAGCGCGACAGCAAGCTGGGGCTAGGCATCGTCGTGCCTCGTCACCATCAACGCGTCGCTGCCAGAAAACGCAGGACCGCCGGGAAGAACACCTCCGGGCACTCGAACATGGTCCAGTGGCCACAGCCGGGAGCGACGAAGAGCTGCGCGCCCGGGATCCGCTCGTGCAGGAGATAGGAGCCCTCCCGTAGATCCGGCGGGTCGTCATCGCCGATCACGATCAGCGTAGGGGCCCGGATCTCGGCGACCCGATCCCGGATATCGAATGTCGCCAGCTCGCGCTCGGACTGCTGAAACGGCTCCGCCGAGAAGGTAGTCCGGGCGAGCAGTTCCTCGACAGTCTGGCGAAGCGGCTCATAGTCGTAGAAATGCACGACGGGAACGAACGTGCGGATAAACTCAGCGTGGAGTTCATCGGGAGCGAGTGTCGTGTCCATGGCCGCCCACCGGGCCTGGGCTGCCTCGTAGCCCGCGCGCGCTGCCAGCCAGTCCGGGTCCAGGTCGCGGACAAACGGCCCGCTGTTGAGCACCAGCAGTCGGTCGACCCGCTCCGGATAGGCCAGTGCGTATTTCAGCGCTACGGAGCCGCCGTGGCTGTGGCCTGCCAGCCTGAGTGCTTCCAGACCGAGGTGCCGTCGAAGCGCCTCGAGGTCCTCCACGTACTCATCCAGCTTGTATAGCGTGGGATCGGAACGACCGGAGCGGCCAATCCCGCGCGGGTCGTAGTACACGAGTGTGTACGCCGCCTCAAGTGGCCGGAGTGTCTCGATGTAAACCGTTGCATCGCCGCCCCAGCCAGCGCCGCCGGGCTGGATCAGCAAGACCGGCCCGCTACCGCGAACCAGATACCAGATCCTGACCCCGCGCAGTTCTACCTCGTACTCGCCAGATGCGAGAGGGTCCGTCGCCTGGGCGGCGACCGGCGCCCAAGATAGCAAAACCAGGCAGAACGCTTGTGCCAGCAGTCGCATGTTCGTCTCCTTTCTCGCTCCCTGGCGCGCAGCCTTTGCGCGGCACGGCCAATCTGTTACCCATCCACCCGGCTGTTCATCGGTAAACACAAGAGCGCTTACTCAATCGATCCGGAAAGGCCCCTCTACTCTTTAACCATCTTTCGATCAACTACCGAAGCCGATTCAATCCGCCGGACCTCGATTACTAGGGCGCAGGTAGCGCCGGGTGCGTTCAGCCTACCCGCGGCCCTCGTCCACCGCGTCCACCCGCCGAACCGTCCGCTCGAAGACGGAGACCCAATCGACATCGCCGTCCGTCCTGCCCGTCCTGATCAGGATCAGCTCACGGTCGGGGACCACGTAGATGAACTGGCCGAACCGGCCCTCGGCGTAGTAGCGGTTCGCTTCGCCTTCGCCGGGGCGGACCCACCACATGTAACCGTACCGCGGTCGCCCGGTCGCCGAGTCGGGCTGGACGGACGCCCGCACCCAATCGGGATCGAGGATGCGGTCGCCGTTCCAGTCACCCTCGCGCAGGAAGAGGCGGCCGATCTTCGCAAGGTCGATGGCCGTGGCGTTGAAGCCGCTCTCCATCTTCTCGAACCCGTTGCCCTCCGAATCGAGGCTCCAGGACGCCACAGCGTGCGCGCCAATACGTGACCAGAGCGCCTCGGACAGCAGCTGCGTGAGCGGACGCCTGCTCGCTCGCTCGAGTGCGAGGCCGAGCACGATTGGGCTGTAAGGGTTGTAGTGGAAGCGGCTGCCGGGCGCGTGCGCGAGGTTGCGGGAAACGGCGACGGACCTCAGGTCGGGCGAATAGTACGAGCGAGCCTCGTCACTCCACGGCGTCTTGCCCCTGTCGAACCGGATCCCGGAGGTCATCGTGAGCAGGTGCTCGATGGTCACAGCGCCAAACGCCGGGTCGCGTGGCGCCAGCTCAGGCAGGTAGCGAGTGATCGGATCGCGCACGCTTCCGATCCATCCGCTATCCAGCGCGATACCGGTCGCGATGGAAACGAGCGACTTCGAGATTGAGAACGTCGTCTCGATCGACTGCCGCCCCCGGCCCTGGAAGTACTGCTCGTAAATCAGTGTGTCCCGGCGTATAACGAGGAACGCGTACGTACCTCTATCCCGGAGGAACGCGTCGAACTCCTGCCGGACCTCCCTTCCGTCCTGACGCACCACGAGCGGCGTGAACAACGTGTCGTACCGGTGCGGCGTCGCGGGCCAGAACGCAAACGTGCCGGCGCGGCGCGGGATCTCGCGCGACGGAAACCGATGGAGATCGTCCATGTCCGCGTCCATCCACCGCACCGCCCGCATGGTCTGCGTACTGCACCCGGCGAGCGCCAAGGTGAGAAGGACCGTGCAGGCGGGGAATATCCTGCGTGTGCCGCGCGTCATGGTGCCTCCAGGGGTTCGACGGCCAGGCCGGCCATTAGCATCGCGATCACGGTCTCCCGGCACACGTCCTCGTCCAGGTCGGCCGAGTCCGGTCGTACGTGGCGGTGCATGGCGAAGAACGCGATGCTCTCCGCCATCACTCGGACGAGGGTGGCTCCGTCCGCATACCGCCGGAAGGCGCCCTCGTCCATCCGACGCTCTACCAGAGACGTCGCCAAGCCGAAGACCGTGCGCCGGAACTGCTTGTAGAAAGGCAGGTGGAGCTCCGGCCAGTCCCGCGCGCAGCGCTCGATCAGCTCGATCGCCTGCCAGTGGCGGGACATCCATGCCCAGATCTCCCGCAGCACCTCCTCCATCTCCCGTAGCGCGTCCGCCGGCCGCGATGTAGCCGCCGCGGCCTCCAGGAGCGGGAATCGGTTGATTTCCTCGAACCGGCCCCAGACCCACGCGATGAGATCGTCCCCCGCCGAGCCACGGAACGGCATTCCCTCGAGGTCCGGCGGCTCCTCGCCGAACGCGCGACGCAGCACCAGCTCGAACAGGGACTCCTTGCTCTCCGCGTACAGGTACACGGTGCCTACGGACAGACTTGCTCGTTTCGCTACTTCCCCGAGGAGAGCCCGGCGATAGCCGTTCTCGAGGAATATGTCGGCCGCCGCATCGAGAATGCGCCGGAGCCGCGCAGGGGATTTGACTCGTACCATGCGCAATAATGAATCGCGCATTCAGTTTTGGCAAGGGTTGTTCTGAAGCCCTGCCAACCGTCCGATTTGCGAGGCGTTCTAGCGCTCTGCCGGTAAGCTGCGGGCGCTGCAGGCGCCCGCCAGCTTCATCGGCTTGTTATGCTCCCGTCTCTTGATGACACTCCGCGCACCGGCTCTCAGTGCCTGCCTGCCCAGGCCACCATATGAGCGACCCAGTCGGCAGCCGGTCTGTCCGCCAACCAAGGCGCGTGACGCTCCTGCTTCACGAGCAAAGCGTGGTCCGCGCCCGGGAGCAGACGGATTGTCACGTCGCGATTGCCCGCGCGCTCGAGCGCACCCTGCACGCGGACCGCGGTTTCGTGGGCGGGTGTGAGACGATCCTCCTCACCAAGAATCAGGAGCACAGGGTTTCGAACACCACCGAGCACGGGCGCAGGATCGAAGTCGAGGTCCGTGCGGAGCCCCACCCAGAGTGGTGCCTCGCGTGGAAGAATCTGTGGGAACCGATCGAGATGGGGATACCACGGCTTCCGTCGGGCCTCGTCCCGCGCTTGTGCAAACCTGTTCCAGTCATCTTCACTTCCGGTGCGGACGTACTGGTCTGCGAGACGCAAGTAGGCGAGCGCTGCGTCGATGGACGTCTCATCGAAACCAAGATCACGCATCTTGATCTCGTCGTCATAGAGCTCCTGCTCGGCAGGACTCACGCCACCACCGGAGACGAGCACGAGGAACTGAACGAGGTCGGAAGACCGGGTCGCGGCCAGAGGGGCGATCCAGGCCCCTTGACTTAAACCCCAGATGCCGATCCGGGCGGCGTCGACAGCGGGTTGGTCGCCAAGGAAGCGAACGGCCGCCACGGCGTCATCCGCCAGATCGGCGAACGAGCCAGCCGTCCGTGGCCAGGGGTCGCCACCGGATTCCCCGGTACCGCGCTTATCGTAGATGAGCGTAACGAAGCCGGCTCTCGCGAATTGATCCGCAAACCAGCGGATGTAGCTCTCGCGCGTCTGCGGCCCAGATCCGTGGACAAACACGATACCTGGGAGGGGGTTGGGTGCGGGCGGACGGAAGAGCGTGCCGGCCAGTTCCAGTTCGCCGTTGCGGAAGCGTACGGATTCGGCGCTGTACGGCGCGGATCCCGCTGGGCGCCTCCAAAACTCGAACGTGCCTTCGAGCGTGTCGGATGCGAGCAGGCTCGTGAATCGGCCTCGAATACGACCTCCCTCCCGCTGCCCCTCGAACGATCCGGGGGGGAGGAGGTCCGAGAGTTTGAACGCGACCGTGGTGCCGTCGATCCGGACGTCCGTCAGCGGGTAGCTGAGCGCGTACTGGCTTGGGACGTCCACCGTCCCAGTCCAGCCGCCATCGCTGCGTTCCAGAGTGACGGTCACCGGGAGCATCCCCTCGCCGACACGTGCCTGACCCTCCCAGACGCCAGCAGCGTCACCGGGTCCGGGGTGAGAGACTGTGCGACCAGCGCAGGAAGACAGTAGTGCCGCCGCCAGGAAGAGCGAGGCTGTTCGAAGCAACGGGTGTGTCCAGGATCTCATCGATTGGACGACCATCAACAGATCTCCTCGGCAGCTTGAGGGAGGAAGCTGGCTGACCGCCTCGCAGGCAGCATAACGCCCGGCAATTCTGCTGCGGCGCGAACAAAATGAATGCTGCGGGCGAGCCCAGCGAGCCGGCCGCTTCCGACAGGCGCGCCGGCAGCAGCAATTGCTTGGTTATGCGTGGCCTCCGCCACGGTCTTCCCGCAGGTGCATACTTTGGCGATCAGCGTGCGAACAGGTGTGACCTCGGACGATTCTGCTCCTGGCCGCCTGCGCCATAGGTGGCTGCCTCCGCGGTGACGCTGTCCGTCCATGCACAGAGATGATCGACGTCCTCGCTTGACAGCTGAGCCGATCGGTGCATGCGAACGTAACGCGGTGGCGGCATGCTTCGGTCTCTCGCAAGCTTGCACATTCTCTCGAGAAGCACCCGCCATTCGTGGGCTGTGGCCAGGGACCAGTCCGACATGTTGAGGTGCACCCGGCCGTGGTTCACGTCGTCAGCGATCAACCACGACACGGGTGCGACATGACTGTACCACGGCCAATGGTGTCGTTGGAATGACAGTCGGCACACCATCGATCGAGGAGCGCCCCAATCTGCGACGACGGGCCAAGCGTCCTCTGAAACGTTCGCGTGGAATCGGTTCGAGGATTCGAGCGCCCGCCGCCCAGATGTGGCCTTTGGGGCCTACGACGTCAATTCGCCACGGCCGCTCATGGCGAACGCCGACGAATTGCCCGATCACCGGTTGTGCAGCGCAGGCCTGTAAGAACTTCCGACGATCAATGCTCTGGGGCATGACCTCGCTCCCGATGATGGTCCGCATTACGCCATGCCGATAAGCTGCCGGCGCCGCAGGCGACCGGCAGCTTCGTCGGTCTGTTAGGACGCATCTTCCCGGAACTGGATGACATTCCCGTCGGGATCAACGGCCTCAGATGCCCGGAATCCTCGCGCCTGCCATTCTTCGTCCGCGGGCCGCAGATTCCCGCTGAAAGACTCCGCCTTCTTTCGGGCGTCCGTCAGCGACGCCACTGGGAAGAACGGTTTCACGTAAACATCCTCACGGGCAGCCGAAGCGTGTCCTGGTGGTTCGCCCGGAAGTGCATGAATGACGAGCTCAAAGTGATCCGAAGCCAGCACCGTCACGCTGTCATCGTTTAGGCGGATTGGCAGGTCCGTCAAGGCCTGGTAGAACCTAGTCAGGCGTTCCTTGTCGCCGGTGAAGATTACCGCGCCAGGTTTGCTGTTTCGCATGCGACCCTCCTGATGCGCCCTAACGCCGTGGCGTTCACCTGCGGCGCGCGCAGCGCGCTGTCAGGTGCAACGCCCGGTTAGACCGCTTGGATACACATACTATGATTATCCTTCTTCCTCTTCTTCACGATAACCGACAATTTGACTCCGCAGCACTACGGCCGCGGCTTAGTCGTGCACACGGCGCTTGCCGGCCGCCAGTCGTTCAACAACGGCACCTACTCGGCGGGCGCGCGTCTCCTCCTTCTTCGCCGACTCCACCCATCCGATCCATTCCTCCCGTGCACGGGGGGTAATTTGGTCCCACATTCGACTTGCATCCATCGAGCTTCGTAGTGCGCGCGCAAGGTCGACGGGCACGACGACCTGGTGCCGCTCGGTATCCAGCTCGAGCACGACCCTCACCGTGTCTCCTGGCTTCGCGCCGGCTCCGGCCTGCAGCTGCTTGTTCACCGTGAGCATGTGCGTGCCCTTGCCCGAAGGCTGAGCAGACGTGCGGAACGTGTAGCCGTTGATGGTTCCTTTCACCGCCACAATCCCCCGGGTGCCGAGCGCCGCGCTCGCGTCCTGCGGGAGATACAGAAAGGTCCACGCGTCCCCTTCGCCCTCGGCAACCAGCTGGGCTGAGAACGTGATCGCGCCCTCCTCGTACGACCGGCTGGAGCTCATTGGTGCTCCCCGAATGCCTGTGCCGCGCGCCGCCGCATCTCCGCTGGCGAGAGATCCTCGATGCGGCTCGCCAGCGACCAAGTGTGACCGAACGGATCGCGGAGAATCCCGTAGCGGTCACCCCAGAACTGATCCGCGAGCGGCATCACAATCGCGGCGCCTGCATCGACCGCCCGGGCGAACTCGACATCCACGTCGGCCACATAGAGATGAAGAGTCACTGGCGTGCCGCCGAGGCTGAGCGGCGAATAGCTCCCCCATTCCGGGTTCTCGTCCACGAGGAAGAAGCGGGAATCCCCCAGGAGCATCTCGCAATGGACGATCCGCACGCCGTCGGGAGTTGTGTGCCGCAGAAGCTCCTCGGCGCCGAACGCCTTGCGGTAGAACAACACGGCCTCTGTCACGCTCGGCACCACGAGATGCGGCGTGATGGTGCGAAACTCTTCGGGTACCGGCGCCGGCTTGGTCATGGCGACCGGCCTGCTCGCAGGATCCCGCGCTGCCGCGCCAGCGTGACCAGTCGGCGCAAGCGCTCCGCTTCGGCCCGCGCGATGCGCAGTCCGCGGCTCGTGAGCCGGTAGTAGCGTCGGCGCTCGTCGTCGCCTTCGTCCACGCCCATGGGGAGCTCCTCGATCAGCCCGTCGACCACGAGCTTTTGGAGCGAGCGATACAGCGTGCCTGGTCCGAGCTGCACTGCGCCTTCTGTCATGCGCTCGACCTCCTGCATGATGGCGTAGCCGTGCGCGTGCCCGTCCGCGAGCACCAGGAGGATGTGAAAGACCGCCGGGGAGAGTGGCAGCGCGTGCTCGGCCTCGCTCGCCGGTGCTGGCCGTTGGTCGGGGCGTCGTCTGGCGCTTCGTTTCACGAGGGGTGCTCCAATTCTGACTTGTATAGCCACTGCGGTCATAGTATACACGCGACTCCCCCGCGTCCGCAACAGGTCCATCGCCGTAGTCGGGTCGGGATCCGACCGACTGGGCCGAACGCGCCCTTGACGTCAGCCCGCGAGGCAGAATATATCTGTCGCGGTTATATCCTTGCCGGTCAGATCCGACGTCCACAGGAGGACTTGAATGCCACTTCGCCCGCTCCTGCCGGGATTCGGTCTCATCATAGTCGGCTGCGCCACGCCGGCGTCGCGGGGGGAGTCCGTGGCCCTGCACCCCGCGGTGGAAGAGGCGCGTCGGCGACAGCTTCCTGGCGTGCAACACCGGGCGCTCGACGCATTTATCGGAACCTGGTCCACGGACTGGCACATCGAGTCGGGGCCGAACAGCCCGGTGGAGACGCCGCGCGGAACGGTCGTGTTCACCCGTGACATGAACGGCCGGTTCGTGTTCGGGTGCTACGAGGGCGGGCCGGTGATAGGTCGCGCGTTCCAGGCGCGCCTCGTCCTCGGATATGATTTCAATGCGCAGGAGTACGTCGCCTCCTGGGTCAACAGCTTCGAAACGCGCATCGCGGTGTACACCGGCTCGGGGGAAGCTCGGCCCACGGGTGAGCTGATGATGCTCGAGCTCACGGGTCCAGCTCCGCCGCACCCGGGCCGCCAGCCGGGCGCCCTGAATCGGTCCGTCTTCCTCTGGACCAGCCCGAATGAGTTCGTTGAGGAGGGTTTTCTGGTGGAGTCCGGAGGCAGTGAGCGGCGCGCCTTACGCGTGGTCTACAGGAGGATCCGCTGATGCGCGCACTGCTGTTAGGCGCCTTGGTCGCCACAACAGCGGTAACGCGCGCGGTCGGGCAAACGCCGGCCGAAAACCCGACGCTTGGCGGAGTCTGGAGGCTCGATTCACTGCGAGTCGCGCCGGGCACCTCAGAGCTGTCCGACTCCGCCGCGGCAGCGCTGGCTCGATACACCGGCATGATTTCGGAGGCCAACGCGCAGTTCGCGAGCGGTGCGGTGCGGATCGTCACGGAGTACGGCATCCACGGTCGCTATACGCATCGAATCTTCCAAGCCGCGTCGCCCGCGCCTGCCCATGCCGACTCCGGACGCTACGTGTGGACCGGTACCGGCGCTATTTCGTGCCTGCGCGATCCTGGGCCCGGATTCTGTCCACATCACGGAGCGCGGGTGGTCGTGCTCGATCGTGAGCGGCTCGTGCTGGAATTGGACCTGCCCGGGCCGGCGGCCGGGCTGCGAGAGATGTTTTGGCTCACGCGCATCAATGCACATTAGCGCAGCGGCTCGGTATTGAATCAGCGGTCGCGCCTGCGCAGGTACGGGGGTGAGCGCGACACGCTCAGAATTCAGGCCCGGCACTTCGCTCATCGATCTGCGCGCTGCCGCCACCACGGCGGTTCCGTGGTGGGGCCGGCTCGCTCGTGGCGCAGGAACCACTCTGGCCCAACGACCTACGCGCAACTGGCGAGTTCGCTGAGATTCGCTGGGACGCATGGCGTTGTCTGGCTAATGCCCTGCAGCGCCGCAAGGCGCTGTCAGGTTCACACCTGTGTCGAACAGTCGGCGCTCGTGGTCAAATAGCTGATACATACGCCGCATCAGGTCGTCGAGGCTGCGTTGCCCGTCGGTTCGGGTGCGGATGTCGTGGTCGAGGACAAGGCCAGCCATCCAGCCTCCGGTATAGACAAGAAAGTAGTTCTGGAACTTCAACGCCGGCGTATCCGCAGCGTCCACAAGCGCGAGGGTTCCGAGACCAGGCGCGCTCGCATAGAACCCAAGCGCCGTGGCGGCAATGCCCACCGCGCGCAGGGGCTCGAGCAATCCAAGCCGGGCAGCAGTCTGCGCCGTATAAAACTCCGTGATGCCCTCATTGAACCACTGCTCGGCTCCGCCGGCGTAGCGGAAGCTGTGTGCGCTCCAGAGGTGGAATGTCTCGTGCAGGAGTGTCAAACGCCAATCGTAGAACCCGAAGACAGGATGCTCGCCAACGGCGATGCGTACGGCCCCCGGAATGGCGTCGCCTTCGCCGACCGGCGCCGACACCAGGGAAATGGTAATCGAGTCGAGGGGGAGGCCGGTCGCGTCGCGTGGTCGGCCTCCGAAGAGATCCGAGTAACGCAGGAAGGCGCCCTCAAGCAGCGACCGCACCTCAGGCTCGAGTTCTGCCACCTACGCGTCCTGGAAGATGACAACGGCGGCCAAACGACGGATCAGAAGTTCAGGCGCGCCTTCCTGAGGAGCTCTCTGAAACGAGGC
>CAZWSO010000086.1:0-10290 GCA_964636485.1 uncultured Gemmatimonadaceae bacterium | reverse complement strand
TTCTCGTCGGCTACGGGTTGGATCACGCGGAGAACTTTCGACACTTGCCCTATATAGCGAGCTTGCAGTAGATGGCCGAACGAACGCCACCACCGCCAAAGAGAGAATTCAGCTGGGGACGCTTCTCGAAGACGCTCTCCTTCTGGATCCTCATCATCCTGATTCCGATCATCTTCCTGCGCCTGTCCGGAGCGGCATCGGAGCAGGTACCCGAGATCGGCTACAGCCAGTACGTGGAGCAGCTGGGGCGGGGCAACATCGCCAAGGTCACCATGCAGGAGAAAAAGGTGACGGGCGAGTTCCGCGAACGCGTTCGGGTCGAGGACAAGGACGCCAACAAGTTCTGGGTCACCTTGCCGGCCACCACAGAGGAGGAGGTAGCACGGCTGCGCGATGCGAACGTGCAGATCCGTGCCGAGGAGCCGGGTACGCCCTTCGGTGCGTACTTCCTCCAGTTCCTACCCTTCCTGCTCATCTTCGCGATCTGGATTCTGATCTTCCGTCAGATGCAGGCGGGGGGCGCCAAGGCGTTCTCATTCGGAAAATCCAAGGCAAAGCTGCTCACCGGCGACACACCCAAGGTGACGTTCGCGGACGTCGCTGGTTGCGACGAGGCGAAGGACGAGCTTCAGGAAGTCATCGAGTTCCTCAAGGACCCACAGAAGTTCACCAAGCTGGGTGGACGGCTGCCGAAGGGCGTGCTGCTCGTCGGTCCACCAGGTACCGGCAAGACGCTGCTCGCCCGAGCCGTGGCCGGCGAGGCCGGCCGCCCGTTCTTCTCGATGTCAGGCTCGGACTTCGTGGAGATGTTTGTGGGCGTCGGGGCGAGCCGCGTACGTGACCTGTTCGAGCAGGGGAAGGCGCACGCACCCTGCATCATTTTCATTGACGAGATTGACGCCGTCGGACGCCATCGTGGCGCCGGTCTTGGCGGCGGACACGATGAACGCGAGCAGACGCTTAATCAGCTCCTGGTCGAGATGGACGGGTTCGAGGGGAACGATGGTGTGATTCTCATCGCCGCCACCAATCGACCCGACGTCCTCGATCCGGCACTGTTGCGCCCTGGCCGATTCGACCGACAGGTGGTGGTTGATTCGCCCGACCTGAGGGGACGCGAGGAGATCCTCCGTGTGCACCTTCGCAAGGTCCCGACGTCGGACGACGTGGACGTGACGTTGCTGGCGCGCGGGACGCCGGGAATGTCCGGAGCCGATCTCGCCAACCTGGTGAACGAGGCGGCGCTGCTCGCCGCCCGCCGCAACCACGACCGCGTATATTCGGTTGATCTCGAGGAGGCGAAGGACAAGGTCATGCTTGGTGCCGAGCGCAAGTCCATGGTAATGAAGGAAGACGAGCGCCGTAACACCGCCTATCACGAGGCGGGCCATGCCGTGTGCGCAATCAAGACGCCGGGCTGCGATCCGCTGCACAAGGTGACGATCATTCCGCGCGGCCGCGCTCTGGGTCTGGCGTTCACGCTGCCAAAGGAGGATCGCTACTCGATCACCCGGCAGCAGCTCGAGGCCATGCTCGTCATGACGTACGGCGGACGGGTGGCCGAGGAGCTGGCATTCGGTCATGACCGCGTAACCACGGGCGCCGCCAACGACATTCAGAAAGCGACGGCGCTGGCGCGGCGCTATGTGTCTCAGTGGGGGCTGTCGGATGCGGTGGGGCCTGTGCTGGTGGGCGAGAACGAGCACGAGGTATTCCTTGGCCGTGAGCTTTCTCACCGCCGCACTGTTTCCGAGAAGACGGCGCAGCTCGTGGACGCCGAGGTGACGCGCCTGCTGAACGATTCCTATGAGCGTGCGAAGCAGACGCTCACTGGGAACATGGATCTGCTGCACGCCATTGCCGAGGCGCTTCTGGAGCGGGAGACGCTCACCTCCGAAGATTTCGAGATTCTGATCCGTGGCGAGAAGCTGCCGCCCCGCAAGACGCCTCCGCCAAGCGCGCCGGCAACGGCGGCCGCACCGGCTCAACCGAAGCCGGCCAAGCAGCCGCCCCTGCTTGGTGGCCCGGAGGTGGCACCGGCGTGACGGTGGCGACCGGCCGCTCGCGCACAGCCGCTACTGTATGGCGTGCGCGCGGCCGTGAGATTTTGCTGAACCGCCCGATTGTGATGGGCATCCTCAACGTGACCCCCGACAGCTTCAGCGACGGGGGTCTGTTCGCATCACTCGAGGCCGCTGTTGCTCACGGAGAGCGACTGCTGGAGGAGGGCGCGGACATTCTCGACATCGGTGGCCAGTCTACACGTCCGCAGGGGGCCACGGCGGTTGATGCGGATGAGGAGCGTCGTCGCGTGGTCCCCGTGCTTCGGGCGTTGCGCCGGCGCTTTCCCCAGGCGTTGCTGTCGGTGGACACGGTAAAGGCGGACGTTGCTGCCGCGGCACTGGACGCGGGCGCCGACATCGTCAATGACGTCTCCGGCCTTGGATTGGATCGTGCCCTGGGCAACGTAGTGGCATCGGAGATGGCCGGGCTCGTGCTCATGCATTCGCGAGGAGGGATAGCCGACATGGCTACGTACGCGCATGCGCGCTACGGAGCCGATCCTGTGGGTGAGGTGCTTCACGAGCTCGAGGACGCCCTTGCCAGGGCACGGGCGGCGGGAGTGGCGGAGGCCGCGGTGGCTTTCGATCCTGGCATCGGATTCTCGAAGACAACGGCGCATTCCCTGGCGATGCTTCGGGACTTGCCGCGGCTGGTGGCCGCCGGCTTTCCGGTGGTTGTGGGAGTGTCACGAAAGCGCTTCATTGGCGAGATCACTGGCGTGGGGAGCCCCGCCGGGCGGTTGGCGGGCACCATTGCGGCGAACGTCATGGCGCTGGGGCGCGGCGCGCACATCTTTCGCGTGCACGACGTGCGCGCCAACCGGCAGGCGCTCGATATGGCGTGGGAGATCGATCGCGTGAAAGGGGACGGCTGACGGTGCTCGAGCAGATCAGGATCGTGGACTTCGGGTGGCGCGATGCGGTGCAGATCGCGCTGGTGGCGTTCCTCCTCTATCGGATGCTGCTGCTGCTTTCCGGTACGCGAGCGGTGCAGATGCTGATCGGTATCGTCGTGCTCGCGACGACGTATGCGCTCGCATGGCTGTTCAACTTCACGATGATCACTTACCTGCTCAGCGTCGTCTTCACGTACGGTGCCTTCGCGGCGATTGTGGTCTTTCAGCCGGAGCTGCGCGCGGCGCTCGCGCACCTGGGGCAGTCCCCGCTCACGCGCATGTTTCGGCGCATGGAGGAGAGCGAGATCGCCGAGGAGATTGCTCATGCGGTCGAGCGGCTGAGCCGATCGGGTATCGGCTGCATCATCGCGCTCGAGCGCGAGGTGGGGCTGGCCGACTACATTCAGTCCGGCACCGACATGCAGGCCAAGGTCAGCGCCGACTTGATCGCCACGATCTTCACCCCCTACTCGCCGCTGCACGATGGCGCGGTGGTCATTCGAGGCGACACGATCATTGGGGCCGGCGCCATCCTGCCTCTTTCCCAGGCGACGATGACCGACCGCTCTCTTGGCACCCGACATCGGGCGGCCCTTGGGTTGAGCGAGGAAACCGATGCGCTGGTAATCGTGGTGTCGGAGGAGACGGCGAAGGTGTCTGTTGCCCAACAGGGGCGGCTCACCCCAGGCGTCACCCCAACACAGCTGCGCGACCTGATCGCCGGCCGCGTACCGCGTTCGACATCGGAAAGCCCGATCCTCCCGCTTCAGGCGTAGTGCGCCCCGCTCGGGCGGGCCTGGTAACGAGCGCCACGCTGTTGGCGGTCTACGGCCTCACTCTGGCTCCCGGCGTCACCTTCTGGGACGCCGGCGAACTCATTACTGCCGCCGAAACACTGAGCATCCCGCACCCGCCCGGGACACCGCTCTGGGTGCTCGTGGCGCGGGCCTGGAGCGACGTGCTTGGCTTCCTCCCGCGCGCCATGGCCACGAACCTGCTCGCTGCGGCATCTGTGAGCGCGGCCACGGGCATTGTGGCTACCATGATTGCCCGGTGGAGCGGACATGTACTGCCCGGCATTGCCGCCGGGCTGTGTGCGGGCGCCATGTCGACGGTGTGGCTGAACGCCACCGAGACGGAGGCGTATGCGCTCGCGCTGCTCCTGTCGGCCCTCATGCTCTACGCGGGTGATCGAGCCGGCGCCACCGGTAGCTCAGGATGGCTGGCGCTCACCGCGTACCTGTTCGCGCTCGCCGTACCGCTGCACCTGAGTGCACTGGTCGCCGCACCTGCCGCGCTCGTGCTGGCTGCCCGCGGCGCTAATGGTAAGTACCATTGGCATACGGTTGCGCTCCTGAGCGCGGTACTGTTGGGTGCGGCCGCGGTAGGCACGGTGGCCACGGCGCCGCTACTGCTTGCCGCCGTCGCGGTAATCGCGTCGGTGACGATCTCTCCCCGGCCGCGAGCGGCGTTCGGGCTTATCGCCGTGGCGGCGCTGGCCCTTTCGGTGCTGCTCTTCCTGCCGATCCGGGCAGGGCATGATCCGTGGCTCAACTCCCAGAATCCAACGGACTGGACGGCCCTCTGGGAACTCGTAGGCCGCCGGCAGTACGGCGAGCATCCACTCTGGCCAAGGCGCTCGCCGGTATGGGCGCAACTCGGCATGCTGGCGCAGTATGCCGATTGGCAGGTGGCGCTTGGTGTAACGCCTGGGATTGTCCCTTCGGTACCACGAGTGACCGCCAGCGCGACGTTCGTCGCGCTGGCTGTGCATGGGTCACGCTGGCACCGGGCAGTGCATGCGCGAAGCTGGCTGGCGACGCTGGTGCTCCTCGTTTGCGGCACGCTGGGTATCGTCGCGTACATGAACTTCCGGGCCGGTCCTACCTTCGGGCACGGGCTTCTCCCGACCAGCACCGAGCATGAAGCGCGGGAACGCGACTACTTCTTCCTGCTCGGCTTCTGGTGCTGGGGGCTGTGGGCTGGCCTTGGCGCGCTTCGCCTGGGGATGCGTCTGCCGCGCGCAGGCGGCATTGCGGGGCTGGCACTGGCGGCGCTTCCGATCGTGCTCAACTGGCGCGCGGTGGATCGCAGCCGCGAACCTGAGGCATCGCTTCCAGCAAGAGCGGCCACCGCGCTCCTGACCAGCGCGCCGCCGCGTGCGGTGCTCATCACGGCCGGCGACAACGACACGTACCCCAGCTGGTACGCGCAGTCGGTTGAACGTGCGCGAACGGATGTC
This sequence comes from uncultured Gemmatimonadaceae bacterium, assembly GCA_964636485.1. Lineage (GTDB taxonomy): Bacteria > Gemmatimonadota > Gemmatimonadetes > Gemmatimonadales > Gemmatimonadaceae > CAYXRS01. Next base: position 5,089 of record CAZWSO010000086.1, on the reverse strand, counting down.
ACCGTTATCGTGTCACCAATGCTGAACGCACGATGGTACCGCGAGGAGATCGCAAGGCGGTACGGTCTCATTCGCCCCGACGTCGCCCGGCACCAAGGCGTGGGCGAGGTGGTGGCGCTGAAGGAGATCAAGTCTCGCGCCGCCGAGCAGGGCCGCCCCTTCGTCCTCGCAACGTCCGTCGACCGGTCGCGCCGGTTGGCGGTCGCCCCCGAGTGGACGCTCGTGGGAGTGCTCTTCGAGCCTGGGTCGCGGGGGGAGTTGGTGCCCGAGATCGCGGCGCGGGCTGACACCACCGCGCTGCACGCGTTCGCCGAACGATTCCCCGCTCCTGCGCAGCAACGTATTCGAGACTCGACCGACCCCACCGGCCGGTTCATGGCCACCTGGCTTGGATGTCCGGAACAGATTCTTGGTCTCGTGCGTGGCGAGCGCGCCGCAGCTTCACTTGCGACAGCGTGTAAGCTCTGATAATTTAGCATGTTATGCACTTTCAGGACCTCCCCGCGCGTCTTGCCGACATCCGGGGGCGCATTGGCCTGGCGGCGGAGCGCGGCGGGTTCGGGCAGCACGTGACGGTGGTGGCGGTTACCAAGTCGCATGGACCAGAGGCTGTTCGGGCGGCATTCCATGCTGGGCTGGCCGACGTGGGGGAGAACCGGGTGCAGGAGGCGCTAAACAAGATGCAGAAAGTGGACGTACCCGTCCGCTGGCATCTCATTGGGCATCTCCAACGGAACAAGGCGAAGCACATCGACAGGTTCACGCTTCTGCATTCGCTCGACAGCTCACGGCTCGCCGACGCCTTGAGTGATGTGGGTCGGCAGCGAGGCAGTCCGGTGGATGTACTCCTGCAGATAAACGTCAGCGGCGAGGGTACCAAGGGCGGTTTTGCCCCGTCCGAGCTGGCGCTCGAGGCAGATCGGCTTGCCCGTTTGACTGGTGTGGTGTTACGCGGCGTCATGACGATGGCGCCGCTCGACGCTTCGGAAGAGGAGTTGCGCCGCGTATTCGGCGGGGCGCGCGAGGGGCGCGACGTGCTCGCCCGCGCTGGACATCCCGCTGCGGAGCTGTCGATGGGCATGTCGAACGATTACGAGATCGCGGTTGAGGAAGGGGCCACCATGGTCCGGCTCGGCACTACGCTGTTCGGAGCGAGGGACACATGACGGAAGACGCCTTTCGCCTGACTCCGATCGACATCAGGCGGTACGATTTCGGCAACGCCCTGCGCGGCTACGACAAGCTGCGTGTGGACGAGTTCCGCACGCAGGTGGCCGATGAGATGGAGCGATTGCTGCGCGTGAAGCAGGACCTTGAAGCCAAGGCACGAGGTTTTCACGAGCAGCTCCGTGCTTTCCGCGAGCGCGACAAGGCGCTCAATGAAGCGTTGATCAGCGCGCAGCAGCTTCGCGCCGAAACGAAGGAGCAGGCGGAGCGCGAGGCCCAGCTCATCATCCGCGAGGCGCAGGCCGAACGCGAGCGGATCATCGAGTCGGCCCGGAGTGAGGTACAGCGGCTGGAGGCGGACATCGCCACTCTGGAACGGGCGCGGCACGCCTTTATCCTCCAGTTGCGCATGATGGCCGAGCGCTATCTCTCGGAGCTGGCGGCCATGGAAGCGGCGGTTGCCGACAAGGGGAATGACCCGGCCGAGGGCGGTCCCCGCCCCTCCATCAAGACACCCGCTTGGCTCGAGTCGCTGATCAAGGAATGACCGTGGCGCGGCCTGCCGCCTCGCCCTCCGCCCAGCCACCGGAGGCGGATCTGCATACCCGCGAGTCGATCACGCGGGCTGTCGACGTGGTGCGTCCGGTCTTCGACCGCAGTCCCGATGCGGCCATAATCCTGGGCACCGGCCTCGGAGCGCTCGCCCGCGAGATGGAGATAGAGGTCAGCATCTCCTATGGCGACATCCCGGGATTCCCACTTTCAACCGTCGAATCGCACGAGGGGCGGCTGCTGTGCGGGGGGTTGGCGGGGCGGACCGTGATCGCAATGCAGGGGCGGTTCCACCGGTACGAGGGGTACACGCTGCGGCAGGTGACCTTTCCCGTGCGGGTGATGCGCGCGCTCGGTGCCGACACCCTGATCGCTTCCAACGCCTGCGGCGGCATGCATCCGCTGTGGGAGCGCGGCGACCTAATGATGATTGCCGACCACATCAACCTGCTCGGCGACAGTCCGTTGATCGGCCGGAACGACGATGCGCTGGGACCGCGCTTTCCCGACATGTCGGCGCCCTACGATGCCGGCCTCCGCGACCTCGCGCGCAATGCGGCGGCGGAACAGGGCATCGTGCTTCGGGAAGGTGTGTACGTGGCAATTCCCGGCCCGAACCTGGAAACGCGAGCCGAGTACCGCTTCCTGCGCGCCATTGGTGCGGACGTAGTGGGAATGTCCACCGTGCCTGAAGTTATCGTGGCTGTGCACGGCGGCATGCGCGTACTGGGGCTGTCGATCATCACCGACATGTGCCTGCCCGATGCCCTGGAGCCGGCGAGCGTGGCGGCGATCATTAGCACCGCGACCGAAGCCGAGCCGCGGCTCACCGCAGTTGTGCGCGGTGTGCTGGAGGCCATGTGAGCGTGAGGAGCGGAATGCGCTTCCGCAGGCTCACTCCCGACACGCCTGCGGATGAGTTGGAGCAGGAGCTTCTCGTGCGGTGGCGTGAGGAGGACGTGCTGGCGCGCACGCTGGCGGCGCGCGCCGGCGCGGTCGATTTCGTCTTTTACGAGGGCCCACCTACCGCAAACGGGCGCCCAGGGATCCACCACGTCTTCGCGCGGACGGTGAAGGATCTCTTCTGCCGCTATCATGTGATGAAGGGGCGGCGTGTGTTGCGGAAGGCCGGGTGGGATACGCACGGTCTCCCGGTCGAGATAGAGGTCGAGAAAGAGCTCGGGATCTCCGGCAAGCAGCAGATCGAGGAGATCGGCGTGGAGGAGTTCAACCGCCGCTGCCGGGAGAGCGTGTGGAGGTACAAAGAGGATTGGGAGCGGCTCAGCGAGCGCATCGGCTACTGGCTGGACTACGCCGACCCCTACGTCACCTATCACAAGGACTATATCGAGAGCGTCTGGTGGGCGTTGCGCACTCTGCATGACCGTGGATTCCTGGTGCGCGGACACAAGATCCTGCCGTATTGCGCGCGGTGCGGCACGGCTCTCTCCAGTCACGAGGTGGCGCAGGGCTACCAGGATCTCGAGGATCCGAGTGTATATGTCGCGCTGCCACTCATTGCGGATGGCGCGGAAACCGGGCGTCGGATTCTTGTATGGACTACCACGCCCTGGACGCTGGTGTCCAACGTGGCGCTCGCCGTGCACCCAGAGATGGAGTACGTAGAAATCCGGCAGCCGAATGAGCGCGACACGCTCATTCTCGCTGAAGCTCGTGCCGCGGCCGTGCTGGGTGATGGCTGGACGGAGCGCGTCGCGGTTATCGCCCGTTTCCCAGGCTCGCAGCTGGTGGGAGCACTGTATCGCCGGCCGTTCGACTGGGTCGAGCTCCCCGCCGGAGAGCATGAGGTCGTCGTCGGGGAGCGATTCGTCTCGTCGGAGGATGGCAGTGGCGTGGTACACATGGCGCCGGCATTCGGCGCGGATGATTACGCCGCTGCGCAGCGGCATGGGCTCGCGTTCGTGCAGCCGGTCGACGCCCGTGGACGATTTCCGGATGATTTGCCCGTTGGCGGTGGAACCTTCGTGAAGGATGCGGACCCGCTGCTGATCGAGGAGCTGCGGCGGCTCGGTGTGCTGTTCCGAGCCGGAACAATCCTGCACGCCTACCCGCACTGCTGGCGCTGTGACACGCCGCTCCTCTACTATGCCAAGCAGTCGTGGTTTGTACGCACCACCGGCTTTCGGGACCGAATGCTCGCCCGCAACGCACGCGTCGACTGGCATCCTCGCGAAGTAGGGGAGGGGCGGTTCGGCGCCTGGCTCGAAGGCAACATTGATTGGGCGCTGTCACGCGACCGCTTCTGGGGAACGCCGCTTCCCGTCTGGGTGTGCGATGCGAATGATGAGCATCTCGACGTGATAGGCGGTTACACCGAGCTCGGCCAGCGCCTGGGACAGGTGCTTCCCGACGACTTCGACCCGCACAAGCCGTTCATCGATCGGGTCGAGTGGAGCTGCCGTCAGTGTAGCGGGACCATGCGTCGCGCTCCTGAGGTGATCGATGCCTGGTTCGACTCAGGGTCGATGCCGTTTGCGCAGTGGCATTATCCGTTCGAGAATCGCGAGATGGTGGAGCGGCAGTATCCGGCGGACTTCATTGCCGAAGGCGTAGACCAGACGCGCGGGTGGTTTTACTCCATGCTGGCGATCGCCACCGGGCTGGCGGACGCGCTTCCCAACAATGGCGCTGGTGGCGACGATGACATCGCCGCACCGTACCGCGCGGTGGTAGTGAACGATCTCGTGCTCGACGCGCAGGGCTCGAAGATGTCCAAGAGCCGCGGAAACGTGGTGGATCCATGGAACGTACTGCCGCGTCACGGTGCCGATGCGATCCGCCTCTTCCTGCTGGCGTCGAGTCAGGTGTGGGTGCCACGGCGCTTCGACGAAGATGGAATCCGGGACTCGGCCGGCCGCTTCCTTCTGACGTTGAAGAACGTCTACGACGGCATTTTCGCCCAGTACGCGAACTTTGGCTGGTCGCCGGATGCGCACGTCGATCCCGCCCCGTCGGAGCGGCCGCCGGTAGATCGCTGGATACTGTCGCGGCTTGCCGGCGTGGAAGCTGAAGTGGATGGTGCGCTGGCGCGATATGAGCCAACGGCTGCAGTCCGTGCCGTAATGCAGTTCTTCACCGACGACGTGTCCAATTGGTACGTGCGTCTGAACCGCGCCCGCTTCTATGACGTGGACGGCGAGGACAACCGGGGGGCGTTTGCGACGCTGTATGAGGTGCTGGTGATTACGGCCCGCCTGCTGGCGCCGTTCGCCCCCTTCACCGCTGATTGGATTCATCGCGAGATGACGGGCGAAACCGTGCACATCGCATCCTACACGCGCGAGCCGCCGCCACCCCGGGACGAGCCGCTCGAGCGCGCCATGGAGCACGCCCGCCGCCTGGCGACGCT
>CAZWSO010000085.1:0-10333 GCA_964636485.1 uncultured Gemmatimonadaceae bacterium | reverse complement strand
GTCTGGAAATCCGACTGGTCGGGCGCCACGGCGGTGACGTTGATCTGCGGCGAGCAGCGGTGGATCGTCTGCTGACAGATCGTGCCTTCCGTCGACACGAACAGCTTCTGTTCGCGCACATAACCTATGGAAGAGTTCACGAAGCGGACGCCGGGCACGGCGAGTGCGGCGGCGTTTGCCGCGAACAGCATCTCCACCTTCTCCTCGATCGGGACGTCGAGGCCATCGATGCGGATCGGCGTGCTCCACTCCACCTCGCCATAGCTCTCCACGGGGGCGAGCTGCACCGGAGCCCGGCGAGCTGCCGCATTGGCCCGCGCCTGTGCGACCGCCTGCCGCGCGATCAGATCCGCCTCCGAGAGCGAGAGATCACGGCTGGCAGCGAACCCCCACGTCCCGGCAGCGAGCACACGCACGCCGAAACCGAACGTTTCCTGATCGCTCAGACCGGTTACGCGACGTTCGCGCGTACCGACAGACTGACTGCGATTGAGCACGACGCGCGCATCCGCGTAGGAGGCGCCCGCCGAGCGCGCGGCGTCGATCGCGCGAAGTGCGACCTCCCGCAGGAATGGATCGCCGACGCCTCCGGCAGTCCCGCCGGCCGGTGTGGGTGGCAGGGTGACCGGCTCCATGGCCGTTCCGGCCACCGCGCGACCACAGCCGGTGCTCAGCCCGGTCGCCACGATCGCGCTGTTGAGCAGAAAATCGCGTCGCTTCATGGGTGGTGTGAGGGTTGGGCGTTTCGCATTGTATCCCTCCGTCCACGGATGGGAAAGAGCGGCACGCGACAGGGGGAGCGCCTGTTGGTGCTTGCGGGCCGGCGCTGGCGGCAGCAGCTTCGAGAGGCGTGGCAGCAGCTCACGCAGCACCGCACCGGAGACAGCTTGATCCCCCGCATTCCCAGCATCGGTACCCGCGTCGCCATCCTGCTGGCCCTGCTCCTCGCATCCCTCTGGGTGCTGTTCACCATCAACCGCGTTCCGACAGCTCCCGCCGCGCTGGTGCCGGCCCCGGACTCGATCATCTTCACGTCACCCGGCTACGTGGTCAGCGTCGCGAACGACGGCCGCGTCCACGTTCGCTTTCCGTTCAACGAGCAGGGGATTCCCCGGGAGCACATCATCGAGCGGTGGCCGGACTATCCCTCGGAACCGTTCTGGGAGCATGACGCATCGCCTGCCTCCGTGGAGCCGCTGTTCGCGCTTGTCGCCTCGAGGAGCGTGACCGGTATGCGGCGCGAGTACCTTGCCGCGAGCGCCGACGCCACCAGAGACGATGAGGTGGCCTACACTGTGGCTACATACGGCGGAGGCGAAGTGCTGAAGCAGGTGACGTTCGATGACGCGCGGCGATCCGACTGGCCGCCGGCGCTTGACGCGCTGGTCGGCGCGGTCACGCGAATCGCGCCGCCGCCAGGGCGACAGTTACCGCGTAACCCTAGAATGGAATGAGAGCAGCGGGCGCGTGATAGCGACGCTGGTGTACCTGGCCGCGAATGCGGAGGAAATGGTTCCAAGGAAGTAGCCCGTTCGCAGCTCGGGATTTGCACGGCCACTCCCGGTCTGGTTGTGGAGCGGCGGATCCTGCGCGCTGACACCAGATGTCGAAGACCCAACGACCAGCAACACCGCCATCAACACGGAGCCTCCGATGGTCACCATTCCAGAGCTGTGGCTGCCGATTCTGTTGTCAGCAATACTCGTGTTCTTCGCGGCAGCGTTGATGTGGACCGTCATGCCGCATCACAAGAAAGACTGGGTGGGGGTGCCTGACGAGGACGCATTGCGTGCGGCGCTGCGGAGCCAGGGTATCGGGCGCGGGCAGTATGCGATCCCGCACGCCACCGCGGAGCAGATGAAGGGCGAGGAGTTCCGGCGCCGCATGGAGGAGGGGCCCGTCGCCTTCCTGGTGGTATCCGAACCCGGCATGCCGGCGATGCCGAAGCGATTCGCACTGCACATCTTCTATGCACTGGTCATCTCCGTGTTCGCGGCATACGTGGCGGGACGGACGCACACCGTCGGTGCGGACTACATCTCGGTCTTCCGCATAGTGGGTACGGTAGCGTTCCTCTCGTACTCGGCCGCACTCGTTCCGTCGGCGATCTTTTTCGCACGCACCTGGAGCAGCGTACTGAAGGAGGTGTTCGACGGCGCAGTGTACGCCCTGATCACCGCCGGGGTGTTCGGCAAGCTCTGGCCATAGCGTTGAGCGCGTGGCAGCACTGTCACCGGAGCGGGAGCGCCCAGATCTCCACCCGGTCCTCGGTGAAGAGCGGGATCGCTACACGCAAGCGGCGCAGGTCGATGCCGATGTCGGCTGGTGCCGGTACGCCGGTAATTACCCGTTGCAGCGAGTCGTCGAGGAGCACGTGAAGGCTCGAGTCAGCCCAGCTCGAGATGAGTACGCGACCGTCGTCCAGCACCTCCACGCCGTCGAAGCTGCCCGGTCCGCTGGCGATCGGTGTCGGAACTTCGTTCGGACGCCATTCAAGGATGTCGGTGGCCGCGAACGGCACGATGATGAACCGCTGCCGGGCGTGGTCCCACGTTATTCCGTTCGGCGCCGCGAGCACGTTGCCTTCCGCGGCGACGCTCACCTGTCGCCCGCGTACTCGGTAGATGCGATTTGGGCCGGGATGCTCCAGCTCTCCGTTGCGGAATCGAATGCCCGTGTCCGTCACGTACAGGGCACCGTCACCACCGACCACGATGTCGTTCAGAAAGAGCGGCGTGGGGCGAAATGCGATTGTGGCCACCGGCGCTCCGGAGTGCCGGTCAAAGCCGCGCACGACGTCGATGTCGGTCACCCAGAGAGTATCGCCAGCCATGGTCATCCCTTTGGGCGCGTGCAGCGTTACACCTTCACGTCCGCCGGCTATGAACATCAACGAGTCGATCAAGCCCTCACCACTCATGCGAGTGATGAAGCCGCTGTTGTCGCGGTCGAGCGGCGCGCCGTTGATGTTGGAGACGTAGTACAAGTCATCCCCCGCGTGGTACAGCACGCTTTCCGGCGTGCGGAAGCCGGTGATGCGATGTACGAGGGTGGCCTCGGCGGGGGGGACAGCTTCCGCCGCCACAGTGTCGACTTCCGTTTCACGATCGGCCGCCGGACACCCCAGCAGCGCCACGGCTACGCCCAGCACCAGCAGACTCGACAGCTTCTCCATCGACATGATCAGTTCCCCGCTCGGGTGACGTGAACCGTTGTAGCGATTCCGTGGCGTCTGGTCAAGTCGACCGGAACTCCAGACGTGTGGGCGCACGCAGAAGCGAGGCGGAGCGAAAGATGACGACAAACGATCCGCCCTGATCGGCAGTTCCGATCCGCCCGATCCGCATTGACGCTCTTGATGTCTGCTCAAACGTCCGCGCGTCGGGCGACCTCAACAAATTGTCGACGGAACCGCGGCTGCGGTCCACCAGCTGCTATGGCTCGAGCCCGTCAGCCGATACCGCCATTCCCATCGAGTGGTAGCCCTTGTCCACGTACACCACGGTGCCCGTGATCCCGCTGGCCAGCGGGCTCGAGAGAAAAGCGCCGGCAGCGCCCACCTCGGCCGCCTGGAGCGCCTCGGGCAGCGGCGAGTTCGCGGCGCAGTACTGCACCATACGGCCGATGATTCCGATCGCGCTCGCGGCCCGGGAGGCGAGCGGACCGGCAGAGATGGTGTTGACACGCACACCAAATCGGCGTCCTGCCTCGTAGGCGAGGGTGCGCGTGTCGCTCTCAAGGGCCGCCTTGGCCGACGACATACCGCCGCCGTATCCCGGCACGACGCGTTCGCTGGCCATGTAGGTAAGAGACACCACCGACCCGCGATCGCGCATCAACGGGCCGAGGCGGGCCAGCATACCGATCAGCGAATAGGCACTGACGCTGATCGCCTCGAGGTAGCCGCGACGGCTGGTTTCGAGGAGCGGCTTCTTCACCTCCGGGCCGTTGGCAAGGGAATGCACGAGGATGTCGAGCGGCGTGTCGCCAAAATCGTCGCGAAGGCGGGTGCCGAGCCCATCGATCGAGAAGTCTCCGATGTCGCGATAACGTTTTCCGGCGCGCAGTTCCTCCGGCGCATCGTCGAGCGTGTCGAAGGCGGCATCGAGCGGGTAGATCTTCTCGAACTCGAACAAGCGGCCGTCGCTGAGACGGCGGGATCCGTCGAGCTTGCCCCTCTCCAGCAGGTTGAGAAAGATGTTGAGTGCGGGTGGCCAGGTGCCGACCACTACAGAGGCGCCCGCTTCGGCGAGCGCCCGGGCGATTGCGAAACCAAAGCCCGCATCGTCAGCTACACCGGCGACGAGCGCGCGCTTGCCTGAGAGGTCGATGTTTAGCATGCACACCGAATAGCGCCGGTCCAGCGACGGGGCAAGGGGCGGCACCGCCTGGGAGTGGCGGGTTGTATATTGAAGCCATGGCCAGAAAGCGGCGGCCGCGAGAACGGTCGCGCGTCGAGGTGTCTCAGCCCGACATGGGAGAGCCGGGCGGAGCCGTTCCGATCCCTTCCCCCGCTCCGGACGCCGCGGTCGCGGCCGCTGCGGCGCCGGTTGGAGCACCGTCCTTTCCAGCGCCCGACGGCGGTGCCCTACGCCCGCCAGCCGAGGGACCGTCGTTCGCGCGCGGTCTCTGGCGCATTGCCGCCGCGGACGCCTCCAGCGGCAACCGCGTGCAGCTGCTCGTCGACGGACCGCGCACGTTCGAGGTGATGCTCGCGGACATCGAGAGCGCGAAGAGCCGCGTCATGCTGGAGAGCTACATCTTTCGCGACGATGACGTGGGACGCCTCTTCGCCGAAGCGCTGGCAAGCGCGGCGCGCCGTGGTGTGCAGACGCGGGTCATTGCCGACTGGATCGGCGTGCGCGGCACGGCCCGCAGCTTCTGGCGCGGACTGCGCGATCGGGGCGTGGACGTGCGCATCTTCAGCCCGCCTGGGATGCGCGCCTGGCTTGGCCTCATGCCGCGCGACCATCGCAAACTGCTCGTTGTGGATGATCGTGCCGGCGTGACGGGTGGCGTGGGGATCGGGGAGGAGTGGAGCGGCAGCGGTTCGGCCCGCCGCGTCCGGTGGCGCGACACGGCGGTACGCATCGAGGGTCCGGCGGCGTGCGACATGCGCCGCGCCTTCGACAGCATGTGGCGCCGTGCCGGCGGAGAGGAGCGCCGGATGTCCCGCCGCCGCCTCGTGCGCGCATCGAGCGGGGCCCACGTGGATCCTCGCACAGCCAGCGGCGCCGTTGTCGGCATCATCGAGGGTGACCCGTTCAAGCTGCGCGTCGCGCGCGCCCTTCAGCTTCAAGCCGTTGCCGCGGAAAGGTGCATCTACGTCGCGAGCGCGTACTTCGTGCCGTCCTTCGCCGAGGTGGAAGGACTGGCGGGAGCGGCGCGCGATGGTGTGGACGTGCGCGTGCTGGTGCCGAGCAGGTACGACCACCCGTGGGTCCGGCGCCTGACCACGCGCTTCTACCGCCGTTTGCTCGACAATGGCGTGCGCATCTGGGAGTGGACCGGCACGATGATGCACGCCAAGACGACCGTGCTCGATGGACGGTGGGTGCGGGTGGGCTCCACCGACCTCAACCCGCTCGGCATTGCAATCAACTACGAGCTGGATGCGGTGATCGAGGACGCGGCGCTGGGTGCCGAGGCGGAGGACCTGTTTCGCCGGGACCTCGAGCAGTCCACAGAGATCAGGGCGTCACAGTGACGGCCAGCCAGCCGTCAAATCCCCCTTCCCGCGGCACTGGGCGTGCACTTCGGCAGGCATGAGAAGGGCTGGCCGCACCGGAGCTCCCGCGCCCGTACGAGCGCCGACGCGGCGTCGCCTGGCGCTACTCCTCGCTGTGCTGCTCGCCGTGGCATGCGATACGGCGATGCCGCGTCGCGTGACGATGCCGGCCGATCCGGAGGCGGGGAAGGTGCCGATTCGGCTCGTGGGGCCAGGTGGGGCGGCGCTCGTGGTTGCTGCGCACATCAATGGCGAGGGGCCCTTCGACCTCATCCTGGATACGGGAGCCACCTACACGTGTGTGAGCGAGTCGCTCGCGCAGAGACTCGATCTTCCGCAGCGGCGTCTGGGTGTTGGAATAGGCGTGGGAGTGGGCGGCGCCGGTCAGGTCCGCATGGTGCAGATGGACTCGCTGCGCGTGGGAGATGCGGCGGTGGAGACGGTGCCGGCCTGCGTGCTCGAGCTGACGGCCCTCCGCGCCATTGCCTCCGATGTCGAGGGACTGCTGGGGCTCAACTTCCTTCGGAACTATCACGTCACGCTCGATTTCGAGCGGAACGTGCTCATCCTTGGACCACCCGGGGGCACGTTCTCCACGGAGTGAGGCTGGCGGCGAGAACTCCGGCCCTCGCCCACCGCCGCAAGGCTGTTCTGCCAGACGCACGGCGGGGACATTCCGCTGGCCCGCAAGCGATCGCGCGGCACTATCTTCCCTGGCGATGAACAACGGATACTTCGTCGTGGCCGAGCTGGAGGGGGAGCTGCGCGATCAGGTGGCGGAGGTGCAGCGGACGTTCGATCCGCGCTTGGCCGCGACATCTCCGCCGCACGTGACCATCACCGGCTCCTCGGGTGTCGGACCGATTCCCATCGGGACCACGGTGGAGGAGATAGTGGCGGCGATCGCACCGGTGGCGGGGGAGACGGTTCCCCTGACGCTGGAGTTCGGCTCGCCCATGCGGTTCATGCAGAGTGATATAGTTGTGCTCCCACTCGACCCGCACGGTCCGCTCCGAGCCATGCACGAGCGAATCGCCGGGAGCGGACTTTCGTTCGCGCGGGCGCGCTTCACCTTCTCACCGCACTGCACCCTCAGCTTCTACCCTGTGCTCTCTCGCGAGGCGCTGAATGAACTGCTCGCGGTGCGTGTACGCGAGCGTTTTGTCGTGGACCGTCTGCGGGTGTACCGGTCGATCAATCCCATGCCGTACCAGATGGTGAGCGAGCTTCCGCTGGGCGGCGCGTTCACCGGAGGAACGTCGCGTTGACGCAGCCATCATCCCACATCAGTACACTCGATCGTGTGCTCGGGGAGATTCGTGAAGACGCACGCGCCGAGGTCGCACAGGCGTTCACCGGGCTGGCGGTGGAGTATTTCACCGCGGCCGGCGCAGGCGGGGCGGCTGTTTCAAGCAGTCGGTCGACCAGCGAGCTCGCGCGGCGGTTCGAGGAGCCAATGCCGGTGGGTGGCGCGCCGCATGACTATGTGATCGAGCGCCTGCGACGCGAGGTCATCGCTGATGCGAACCATCTTGTGCACCCTATGGCCATGGGTCATCAGGTCTCCCCACCGCTCCCGGTGACGGTATGGACGGAGTCCTTGATCGCGGCGCTCAATCAATCGGTGGCCGTGGCCGAGATGAGTCCCACGGCCACGCCCGTCGAAAACCGTGTCGTGCGCTGGCTGTGCGAGGCTGCGGGCTTTGGCCCGGAGAGCGGCGGCACGTTCACGTCCGGCGGCACGGAGGCGACCTTCACAGCGCTGCTGGCCGCCCGGGCGGCCAGCATGCCGGACGCCTGGGAGCATGGCGTCACAGGTGAGCTGCCAGTAGTGCTCTGTGGCGAGCACGCCCACTACTCTGTAAAGCGTGCCGTTGCTCAGCTCGGGCTCGGCTTGAGCCGGGCAGTGGTCCTTCCGTCGGATGGCTTTCGTATGAGCGCCGAAGCGCTGGCGCGCGAGCTCGAGCGGTGCGCCATGTACGGCGTGCGCGTGATGGCGGTGGTCGCGACGGCCGGTTCGACGGCCACCGGCGCCTTCGACGATATCGATGCGATCGGCGGACTGGCCGCCGATCGCGGAATCTGGCTGCATGTGGATGGCGCTCACGGCGCCACGGCGCTGATCTCGCCGGCGCATCGCCATCGCCTTCGCGGTATCGAGCGCGCCAGCTCCCTCTCCTGGGATGCGCACAAGCTGATGCTTATGCCGCTCCCGGCAGGAATCCTTCTCGTGCGGAACGAGCGTTGGCTCCAGCGAGCCTACGCGCAGAGCGCGCCGTACCTCTTCCACGGGGAAGAAAATGGCCGCGTGTGGGACCAGGGAGTGCGCTCCTTCATGTGCTCGCGCCGAGCCGATGCCATCAAGCTGTGGGTGGCACTGCAGCGTCATGGCGCGGATGGGCTAGCGGCACTACACGATGCCCTCGTCGCGACCACGAGAGCGCTGTGGGAAGAGATCGGCGTGCGAGAGGACTTCATCGCGGCTCATGAGCCGGAATCGAACATTCTCTGCTTCCGCTGGGTTGGCGATCGATCGCTCGACGACGCCGAACTGGACGACCGCAATCGCACGCTCCGGGAGCGCTACAACCGCTCCGGGCACGGCTGGATCACGACAACGGTGCTCGACGGGCGGCGGTGGTTACGCGTCACCATCATGAATCCCCGCACTCGACGCGAGCACGTGCGAGCCCTGCTACAGGGCCTCGCGCGAGAAGCCGCGTCTTCGCCCGCAGACGTGGCGGGAGCGGAGTAGCGCGGCGGCTTCGATGGGGCGTGACGCTGGTGAGCTTCACGTTGCGGGACACCGGCAGCGGCAGTCCTTCCATACACAGCTACTGCCTGCCCGTCCGGGCGGCGGAACTTCTCGTTATCGTCGACATAATGCCGCCCAAGGATCCGAACGAAGTTCCGGAGCTCCCCAGGGAAACCGCCGAACGCCTTTTTGGCGCCCCATCGCACACGATCCTCGTGAGCGACCGGGGGCCGTCCGTCGCGTTCATGGGATGGCGGCTGGGCAGCGGCCGCGCCGAAGCTGCTGAGCGTGGCGGGCTGTCGCGCGTGGTGGAAGTCGAGATCTATGTCGACGAGGACGCGCGTTATGCGGTGGCGGAGCGCGCCGTGTATTCAGGAGCCGATGGTCAGCGCGCGCTCGACGCGGCAGTGACGCTACTCGGCTCGGCCGTGGAGGTGCGCGCGTACTGCGATGCCGCTTCCATCGAGCCGATGCGAGATGCCGCGCTCTGCACCGCGCTCGACCACGTCGCCAAGTTCTGGCCCCACCTCGGCCGCCGGCAGCGGCGACAATCGTCGACGCCTCCCTTCCTGAAAGCTGCGCTTCGAGGCGGGCAGGGATAGGGTGAGCAGTCGCTCCATGGTGGGTAGTACTGGCGTTATAGTAGCGCTATAATGCTCGTATAGTGACTTAAAAGCCAGCTCCTACCACGGGGGTTTTTGTCGAGAGGGCGGGCATCAGGGGGCCAGACCCTTGGCGCAAGAGAGTCCGGGGCCCGGAGCGCCCCCCCCGCGGGTTGACGGCACTCTCGGCGCTACTACCCGGATAGACGGGGGTCACGCCCTCATGGCCGGAACCCTCGCCAGCGCGGTGACGTACTGCGCGCGGACGTAGGCGTGTGAGCTCGCGGTCGGTCGCGCATCGCGTCGCCCGAAAGGCGGACGTGGGCTGGCACGGTGCCGTCGCATAGCGGCAGCACGTGATCACCCGCGCGAATCGCACCACCGCCACGTACTCCTTCGCGCGCTGCGGGCGAGCGGCGTCGAGCCGTTCGCGCCGAGCCTGCAAGGCACCGCGGTGCAAAGCATCTCCCGGTGCTCCACCGCCTTGCGGCGGGCGATCGAAGGCGGAGATTCACCTCCGCGGGGCATGGCGACCGGGTTGTGAGGGCTCATCTCTTGCGCACGAACCTCATCTCCGACCTGGGCCTCCACGAGCGCCCCAAAGCGATGACTCCGCTACCACCAACGAGGCGACGTGAAGCGAACGGCTAAGAGCGGTACCAGCACGAAGAAAAGGGGGAGCACCAAATCAGGGAGCGCGAAAGCGACGAAGATCACCGGAACCGCGGCAGGGCGGAAGCGCGCCGGCACCGCGGCCAAGCCTAAACGCGGCGCGCCGGGTGATGCCGAGGCATGGAAGCCGATAGTCATCGAATGTGTGACGCCGGAGCTGGACGCGGGACGCTTTCCGGTCAAGCGCGTGATCGGAGACGAGGTTCGGGTGGGTGCGGACATCCTCCGTGACGGACACGACCTCCTTGCCGCGCGGGTCCGATACCGCGGCCCGGGCGACGAGGAGTGGCGCTTCGAGCCGCTCCTGTACGAGTTCGAACGCGATCGCTGGTACGGCGGCTTCCCGGTGGATCGCATTGGCCGGTGGGTGTTCACGGTCGAGGCGTGGACGGATTTCTTCGCGACGTGGCGCGACGAGCTCGCCAAGAAACTGAATGCGGGTCAGGACGTCAGCGTGGAGCTGCTGGAGGGTGCGGCACTCATTGACGAGGCGGCGAACCGCGCGCGTTTCGGCGAGGCGCGCAAGGAGCTCAAGCGTGCGGCCGCCGCGCTGCGCGATGCCGGGGTACGCGCCAC
>CAZWSO010000084.1:0-10376 GCA_964636485.1 uncultured Gemmatimonadaceae bacterium | reverse complement strand
CGCCGAAACACTAATGCCCCTGCTTCCGGACGGTCAAGCAGGCCGGCTCGAAACAGGTGAACTATTTCACAAGACGGCCTTCTCCCCTATGGTTTCCACGGCCTTCCGGTGGGCGATCACGGCGTCCACGATGCCGTAGTCCTTGGCCTCCTCCGCCGACATGAACCGGTCGCGGTCAATGTCGCGCTCGATCTGCTCGACGGGGCGGCCGGTATGCTTGGCCATCAGCTCGTTCATCTTGCCGCGCAGGTAGAGAATCTCCCGCGCCTGGATCTCGATGTCCGCCGCCGTTCCCTGGGTCCCCCCCGACGGCTGATGGATCATGATGCGCGAGTGCGGGAGCGCCGACCGCTTGCCAGGCGCACCAGCCGCCAGCAGGAAGGCGCCCATGCTCGCCGCCATCCCCATGCAGATCGTCCTCACCGGCGCATCGAGGAACTGCATGGTGTCGTAGATCGCCATCCCCGCCGAGACGCTGCCGCCCGGCGAGTTGATGTAGAGGTTAATGTCCCGCTCCGGATTGTCAGCGGCCAGAAAGAGCATCTGCGCGATCACGATGTTCGAGACGTCGTCGTTGATCGGCGTGCCAAGAAAGACAATCCGATCCATCAGCAGACGCGAGAAGATGTCGTACGTACGTTCGCCGCGGCTGGACCGTTCGATCACGTAGGGAGGGTAGATCGTAGGCATTACGCAGTAGTCCTCGGTGAATTCAGAGGGGCCCCGGCCCCTGGGTCCGTGGGCCCTATCGCTTCTCTATCAGGTTCTTCTCCATCAACCACGCAAACACCTTGTCTTCCGTAATACTTCTTTCCAGCTCGGCGATCCGCCCTGCCTTCTGGAGCGACGCGTACACCTGGCCGGGATCGGCCTCCCGCTTCCGTGCGACCTCGGCCACCCGCTCGTCGATGTCAGCCTCCGTTGCGACGAGGCCTTCCTTCTTCGCGATACTCTCCACGATCAGATCCCGTCGCACCTGCCGTTCGGCCACGGGTCGGAACTCGGTGCCGAACCGCTCACGCTCCTCCTCGGGGATCCGATAGGCCTCAATGTATGCGCCTACGAGCTGCGTCACCCAGCTCGCTGGCACCTCGAAGCGATTCGCCTCGCTGATCTCGTTTATAAGCGCCTGGCGCAGCTCGGCGTCTGCCTCGCGTTCGGCATGACGCTCGAGATCCTCGCGCACGGCGCGCTCCATTGCCTCCACTGAATCGAAGTCGCCCACCTCGCGCGCGAAGGCATCATCCAGCTCGGGAAGGGTCTTGCGCTTTACGTCCTTCACCGTGACGCGAACCGTCTTCGTCACCCCTCGCTGGCTCTCATCCTGAAAGTCGTCCGGCCACCGCACCGGGCGCTCCGTGGTGGTTTCCGGAGCCGTTTCCGTGATCAACTCCTCAATACCGGGGATGGCCTGTCCGGCACCGATTACGATACGGTACTCGCGTTCATCGCCCAGATTCTGCGCTTCATCCGCGCTCGCAATGTTCACGGTGACCATGTCGCCGGCAACCGGCCGCTCCTCCACGGGGGCCCACGCCGCGCGCTGCTCCTGGAGTGTGGCGATCTGCTCGCGCAACTGTTCGTCCGAAACCACGCGAAGCTGCCGCGTGACGCGGAAACCGGTGGTGCGCGCAAGCTCGATCTCCGGGCGCACCTCGAGGTGCAGCTCGAATGTGAGCGGCTTTCCCTCGTCGAAATGCACGTGGTGGATGTGCGGCTGCGAGGCAAGCTGCAGCTTCTCACGTTCCACCACTTCCTTGAAGGCTTCCTGAACGAGCGACTGGATGGCCTCCTCACGAATGGCGTCCGCAAAGCGTTTGCGGACCATCGCTGGTGGAGCCTTCCCCGGGCGGAATCCGGGAATGCGCACCTGAGACGCGTAGCGCTTCGCGGCACGATCCTCCGCGCTCCGCACCTCGTCCGCGGGCACCGAAACCTCGAGAAGTCGGGAGAGTCCCTCGGTCTTCTTCGGCGTGATGTCGATGTTCATGGGCGAAAGATAATCAGGGCGCTGGCTGACGATTGTGTCTGAAAAATCGGAATGTGGATTGGAGACGAAGTCAGCTGCGGGAACCAGGCTCCAGACCCCACGCTGCCATGCGAAAGCCGGGACTCGAACCCGGACGGGTTTCCCCACTGGATCCTAAGTCCAGCGCGTCTACCAGTTCCGCCACTTTCGCGGTTTGCTCCTTCAATCTAAGCCTGCAGCAGGGAGACATCCATGAAGGCGGTGCTGTTGTCACGGACCCGCTTACGGCTTCGGGCGTGACCGACCATGCGGCAGTTCTCGCGGTGCCCCACCCCACCCCCACTCCCACACCACGCCCGCGCGATAAGAAAAACCCGGCGGCAGGTGCCCCCGGGCTCTTCCATAATTAGCGCAGAGGCGTCAGCCTCCGACTCTGAGATTTACGATCCGCGTCTGATCGAGCTGCGGTCGATAAACGAGCAGGCTCACTATGTCGCCAGGCTGCGTCTGATCCACGATTTGATCAAGCTCCGCAATCGTCCGGGTCCTGCGGCGCGGCGACGGAGCCCCCGCCTCCAGAATGATGTCGGTGGGGAATAGCTGATTGGCAGCGGCGCCCGAGAAGTTCACGTCGCGCACCACAGGCCCGCGCCGCTCGTCTCCCACGTTCTCGCGCCGGGCCTGCTCTGATGTCAGGTTCTCGAGCGTGACGCCAAGCCTGGAGGAGCTCGCCGGCTCCACCGGTGTGTCGCGATCCTCCCGTCCGGCACGCGCGATGTTCTCCTCAGTAGGAGCTTCTGCAAGGCGTACGCGGAACGAACGGCGCGTCCCGTAGCGCATTACCTCCACGGGGATGACGTCGCCTGGCTTGTGCTCGCGAACCACACGCTGGAGGGTGGCGACGCGGTCCACGTCGCGGCCGGCCACCGACACGATCACGTCACCGGGCTCGAGACCTGCTCGCCGTGCCGGGCTGTCATCGCCGGTGAAGGAGCCCACCAGCGCGCCGCGAATCTCCCGCAGCCCCGCAGCACTCGCATCGTTGGCGCTGACCTCGTTGATCCCGACGCCCAGCACTGCCCGACGCGGACGCCCGTGCTCGATGAGCTCGTCCATCACGACTTTGGCCAGCGTGATCGGGATCGCAAACCCGTATCCCTGATAGAACCCCGTCTCGCTGGCGATCGCCGAGTTGATTCCGATCACCTCACCACGAATGTTGACGAGTGGTCCGCCAGAGTTGCCGGGATTGATGGCAGCGTCGGTCTGGATGTAGTCGACGATGGCGTAGTTCGTCCCGTAGAGCGCTGCAAGCTGCTGGCTTCGGCCCTTGGCCGAGATGATCCCGGCCGTGACCGAGAAGTCGAGACCGAGCGGGTTGCCGATAGCCAGCACCCACTCGCCGATTCGCGCTGCTTCGTCGTTGCCAAGCCGCACGGCGGGGAAGCCGTTCCCATCGATCTTGATGACCGCCACGTCGGTGGTCGGATCACGTCCCACGATTCGCGCCGGAAACACGCGCTTGTCCATCAGCGTGACGTTGACGTTGTCCGCATCGGCCACGACGTGGTTGTTGGTGAGGATGTACCCTTCGGGGGAGACCAGGAACCCAGTGCCCGTACCCTGCGAGGGGCGAGGCGGGCGCCGGCCCTCGAACTGCTCGAAGAACTCCTCCAGGCCGCGCGGGACCGGCTGCTGCTGGCCGCGCCGCTGCACAGTGCGCGGTGCCCGCGTGGCCTGGATGGACACGACCGCCGGGGTTACGCGCTCGGCAATAGCCGCGAACGCGGTGCCGGTGCGCTCCAGAGTCTCCAGCGCCTCGACCGGCGGCGGGTCTGCCCGTGTTCCGCCCTGCTGGGCGTGACCGAACGGGGTGAGGTTGAAGCCGGCCGCGAACACGAGTCCGGCAACGAACGCCCCGACTGCCACCAGCCCGAGACGCGCCCGCACGAATGCTTTCGACATAGGTCAATCCACTCTGTTGTGGGTCTCAGAGCAATCTACACTCCGAGCGGCGTGTCGGTTTCACAAAGAACCACCCTCGTGGCCTCCGCGTTCCCTTGAACCGTGCCGGCTAGCGGTAAGTCAATCGCGAGGCCTACAGGGTTTACTGCAAAGGTGGGGCGAGAAAACCGGGGCCGTTGAACTGGGCCATATGCGCACGCAACCGGCGGCTTCGCGCCCCGGGGCGCGTGGCAGGCCGAAAAGAGACGGCGCCACAGGCTATTCTGCTGAGGCGCTGTTGATACACCTGTTGCGCGTTGGCCCTCGGCCCCAGGTCCCCCGTTGCCCCAAGCGTCGGGCCTAGGCCCTGGGCCCTCAAGCCCCGTACCCCAAGCCCGTGCCCCGTGCCCCAAGCCGCGGGCTCAAGCCTTGGGCCCCCAAGCCTCGTTGCCCCAAGCCGCGGGCTCAAGCCTTGGGTCCCCAAGCCCCGTGCCCCAAGCTCCGGGCCCCAAGCTCCGGGCCCCAAGCCCCAGCCTCGCCAGGTCTCCGAGGCCTAGAGGCCTGCTCTACTTCTTCTCTTCCTCCACGATCTCGTAGTCAGCCTCCACCACTTCCTCTTCGGCGGCACCAGGCTGAGCGCCCGCGGGCGGCTCCTGCGCACTTGTATCGGGGGTTTCGCCGCCGGCCTGCTGCTGCGCGTAGAGCGACTGTCCCGCCTGACTGTAGGCGGTGGAGAGCTCCTCCTGAGCGGCACGAATCTCGTTCAGGTCGTCACCGCGCAGTGCCTTGCGGGCGCGCTCGACGGCCGAATCCAGCCGGCTCTTGAGCTCGGGGCTCAGCCGCTCCGACCACTCCTTGCTGTTCTTCTCCACGTCGTAGGTCATCGAGTCCAGCCGATTGCGCGTGTCGATCTGTTCGCGCCGCTCCTTGTCCTCGGTGGCGTGCGCCTCGGCATCCTTGACCATCTTCTGGATCTCTGCGTCCGACAGGCCGCTCGACGCCTCGATACGGATCTTCTGCTCCTTGTTCGTGGCCTTATCCTTTGCCGCCACGTGCAGGATGCCATTCGCGTCGATGTCGAAGGTGACCTCCACCTGCGGCATGCCACGCGGCGCCGGCGGGATACCGGTGAGCTGGAACTTGCCGATCGTCTTATTGTAAACGGCGAGCTCGCGCTCTCCCTGAAGCACGTGAATCTCCACGGTGGTCTGATTGTCCTCCGCAGTCGAAAAAACCTCCGTCTTCCGCGTCGGAATGGTCGTGTTTCGGGCGATCAGCACCGTCATCACGCCGCCCAGCGTCTCGATGCCAAGCGACAGCGGGGTGACATCGAGCAGGAGTACGTCCTTCTGCTCGCCGGTGAGCACCGCGCCCTGAATGGCCGCGCCAATAGCTACGACCTCATCGGGATTCACCCCCTTGTGGGGATCCTTCTTGAAGAAGTTCTTGACGATCTCCTGAATCTTCGGGATGCGCGTCGAGCCGCCGACGAGAATCACCTCGTCGACGTTTTCGGGCTTGAGGCCGGCATCCTTGAGCGCCTGTTCCATGGGCGGAATCGTGCGCTGGATCAGGTCGTCCACCAGCTGCTCGAAGCGCGAGCGCGACAAGGAATAGTTGAGGTGTTTCGGCCCGCTCTGATCCGCCGTGATAAAGGGCAGGTTGATGTCCGTCTGAGCGGTGCTCGACAGCTCCATCTTCGCCTTTTCGGCGGCCTCCTTGAGACGCTGCAGCGCCATCGGATCCCGGGAAAGGTCGATGGCCTGATCGCGCTTGAACTCCGCCACGAGCCAGTCGATGACGCGCTGGTCGAAGTCGTCGCCGCCCAGGTGTGTGTCGCCGTTCGTTGACTTAACCTCGAACTGCCGAGAGCCCTCCACGTCGTAAAGCTCGAGGATCGAGATGTCGTAGGTGCCTCCGCCCAGGTCGAAAACGGCGACCTTCTCGTCCTTCTTCTTGTCCAGGCCATAGGCAAGCGCCGCGGCCGTCGGCTCGTTGATGATCCGCAGAACGTCCAGGCCGGCGATCTTCCCCGCATCCTTGGTAGCCTGCCGCTGCGAGTCGTTGAAGTACGCCGGAACGGTGACCACCGCCTTGCTCACCGAGTGCCCCAGATAGTCTTCCGCAGTCTGCTTCATCTTCTGAAGAATCATCGCCGAGATCTCCGGCGGCGTGTACCGCTTCCCCTGCACCTCCACGGCGACAACATCGTTCGAACCAGCGACCACCTTGTACGGGACGCGCTTGATCTCCTCCTGAACCTCACCGGTCTTGCGACCCATGAAGCGCTTGATCGAGAAGACGGTGTTCTGAGGATTGGTCACCGCCTGTCGCTTGGCCACCTGTCCGACCAGACGCTCGCCATCCTTCGTGAATCCGACCACCGACGGAGTCGTACGACCTCCCTCCGCGTTCGGAATCACGACGGGATCGCCGCCTTCCATCACGGCCACGACCGAATTGGTTGTGCCCAGGTCGATGCCAATCACCTTTTCAGCCATCTCGATTCTCGGTTCAGGGGTGAACGGGGAGCTGGGCGGAGGAGTTCGCCGCGACCTGCGGCTTCCATTGCCGGTACTTACCAACTGCCCGGATGTTGCTGACTTTTCTGCTGTTGCTCGGCTGACTTTTCAACTGTTGCGCAGCATCCAGCAGGGCAAACGCAAACACGGGGCCCGGATCTTCCGCCACTTTGGCAGATTTCCCGGGAGACCACGGATCGATTTGTGGCAGAGTGGCGGAGGAGCCGTTCGGTCGGCAGCGCGCGGCTTCTGCCTACGGGGCAGTGGAGAGGGCCTTTGATTCCGCTGAGCGACAACCTTCCAACTCTTCGCACGCCATGGATGACGTACGTCTTCCTGGCGCTGATCGTCGCTGTGTGGATTTTCGTTCAGGGCGCCGGCCTGGACGCGCGTGTGCTGGCGGCGAGCGTGTGCGACCTCGGCATGATCCCGGCAGCGCTCACGGACGCCGACGCGGCGCGCCGAGGTGTGCCGCTGGGTCCCGGGGTGTTCTGTGCCGTCGAGCCGGGCGGACTGAGCTGGGTCACGCCGCTCACGTCCATGTTCCTTCACGGGAGCTGGATGCACCTCATCGGCAACGCGCTGTTCCTCTGGGTGTTCGGCAACAATGTCGAGGACAGCATGGGGCATCTGCGCTTCGTCCTCTTCTACATCGTCTGCGGTCTCGCGGCCGCGGCGGCGCACGTCTTTCTCAACGCTGGCTCGGTGGTTCCCACCGTCGGCGCATCGGGAGCGATATCGGGCGTGATGGGCGGCTATCTCCTCCTCTATCCGCGCGCCCGGGTCAACATGCTGTTCATCATCATCATCATCATCCGCATCATCCCGCTCCCCGCCTGGGTCGTGTTGCTCTGGTGGTTCGGCCTGCAACTCCTGTTGGGCCTCCCGGAGCTGACACAGGTGGATCGCGCCGACACCGGCGGTGTCGCCTTCGGCGCGCATATCGGCGGTTTCATTGCCGGCCTGCTGCTGATCAAGCTGTTCACGAAACCGGAGCTGGTCGAAGCGCACCGGGAGACCCACGGGAGGCACTTCAGCTGGCGGCGGCGGTGAGGCTCGTTGGGAGTGGCCGGGTGCTGCCCAGCTCAGGGCCAGGTCTCGGAGTTCCGGCAGCGACGCTGAGACTTCCGAGAACGACACGGAGTCTCTCCGGAGGAGCTAACCATCCGGATTTCCCCCACCACGCACCGACACCACGCTGGCCTCCCCTGGCACCTTCCCCCATGCCACTCCTAGTTTCTCCTCATGCATCTCGCCCGGGTCTGCGGTCGCGTGGTAGCCACGATCAAGCAGGATACCCTTTCCAGCGTCACCCTACAGTGGATTCAGCCGATTCGCGCCGATGGCGCCGCGGCGGGGAAGAGCATTGTGGCGGTGGACACGATTGGTGTCGGTCCGGGTGAGATCGTGTACTACGTCACTTCGCGGGAAGCATCGCTGACATTGCGCGAGCAGTTCGCCGCTGTGGACGCAGGAATCGTCGGCCGGGTGGACTGGGCGAATTTGCGCGGCGCGCGTACGCTCGAGTCGGAGGATTGAAGTGTACATTGCGCGCGTGGTTGGCGACGTCGTCTCAACTCACCGCCACGAGAGCCTTGGCGGCCGGAAGCTTCTCCTCGTACGCCGACTGGATCTCGACGGTGAGGAGGAAGGTGCGGAGATCATCGCGCTGGATGTCATCGGTGTCGGCGACGGCGAACGGGTGCTGGTCGTCCAGGAAGGGGGATCGGCGCGTAAAGTGTTCGACGATCCGGCTATTCCCGTGCAGGCAGTGATCGTGGGAGTGATCGATCATCTGGACATCACAAGATGAGCGGCGCATGACGGTCGACCTGAATGCCCTGGCGCAACGCATTGCGGAAGAGTTGGCCCGCGCCGACGGTGCTTCTCACAACGGCGGTACCGCGACCGCATCCGGCGACAGGGCCGCGGGTCGGAGCGCGGGGAGCGCCGGAAGCAGCGCTCCTCGTGGCGTGACGTACGTACGAGACGAGGCCCGCATCGCCGACTTTATCGACCACACATTGCTTCGCGCAGAGGCGACCCGCGCGGAGATAGAGCGCCTCTGCGACGAAGCGCGTGAACACCGTTTCGCGGCGGTTTGCGTGAATCCTGCCTGGGTGGCGTTCTGTCACGATCGGCTCGCGGGATCCAAGGTTAAGCTCGCGACTGTGATCGGCTTCCCACTCGGCGCCTCCACCCCCGAAGCCAAGGGGGCTGAGGCAGCGATCGCTGTGCGGGACGGAGCCGACGAGCTGGACATGGTCGCCGCCATCGGGCACATCAAGAGCGGTGACTGGCAGTATGTCGCGAGCGACATGGCGGCCGTTGTTCGCGCAGCCCAGGGTCGGCTTGTGAAGGTGATCATCGAGTCAGCCGCGCTCACGCCGCTGGAGGTGGTCAAGGCCAGCGCGCTAGCCCGGGAGGCCGGCGCCCAGTACGTAAAGACGAGCACCGGATTTCACGCTGCCGGTGGCGCAAGCGCCGAAGCCGTGGCGTTGATGCGGCTCTCGGTTGGCGACGCGTTGGGTGTGAAGGCGTCAGGTGGCATACGCGACTGCGAGGCAGCGCTCCGAATGCTGGCCGCGGGGGCGACGCGACTGGGCACCTCCAACGGGGTTGCGATGTCGCAGTGCCTCGGTAGCGGCCCGCTTCCGCTGCGCGAGCTGCTCGCCGTGCCGCAGGAACACGCGGCCCGGTGCGCTTCGGGCGGTTGCGGGGGCTACTGACGCGGATGAGGCTTGCGCCGCGGCGCCTCGTGCGGGTGCGAGCGCTACTGACGAGAGTGTGAACTCGGGACCGGCGCTGAGATCCGGGCTCCAGCGCTCTGCGCCAGCAGCACCTCTCTCCGCTATTCCACGCCCGGTAATTCCAGCTTTTGATTCCGGCCGAACACGTCTTTCCAGACTGTGCGTAGCTAGATATATTCGTTAAAGCGAATATGTCTACCGTCCTCCACTCCCCGGCCACCGCTACGGCTGCTGTCGCTCCGGTCCCCGCCGCGCCGCCGAGCGTCGATGACCTCGACCTGGCCCTCAAGGGTCTGGCGGATCCCACCCGCATTCGCGTTGTGAACCTGCTTGCGGCAGGGGAAATGTGCGTGTGCGACATCGTGAAGCTGCTCGATCTGCCGCAACCGACCGTGTCCCGGCACCTGGCCGTGCTCAGGCGCGCGGGGCTGGTGGTCGTCACGCGGCAGGCGAGGTTTGCGCATTACGCGCTGACACACGAACCGGACAGTCCCGGGTACCTGCTGCTGGACGCCGTAATTCTGGCTCTGGACGGCGTGGAGCAGCTCGAGCGGGAGCGCGAATCGGCGCGTCATTGCGTTGCGGCGCGCCAGCGCCTTCCCTGTTGAGCTGATCCACACCGGCTCATGACAGTCGCCACCGTTCCTCCGCTTCAGCCCGCTGCGCGAGGACAGCAGTCGGTCGTCCGCCGGCTCTCGGTGCTCGACCGCTTTCTTCCGCTGTGGATCTTCGCCGCGATGGCCGGTGGGATTCTCCTGGGACGATTGGCACCGGGCCTCGGTTCGGTGCTCGATGCGGTACAGGTGGCTGGCGTTTCAGTGCCGATTGCGATCGGGCTCCTCTGGATGATGTATCCCGTACTCGCGAAGGTGCGGTACGAGCAGGTTGGCTCGCTGGCCGCGGATCGCCGCCTTTTGGGAACGTCACTGGTCTTCAACTGGGTGCTCGGACCGGTTCTGATGTTCGCGCTGGCCTGGTTGCTTCTTCCCGACTTGCCGGAATACCGCAACGGCCTGATCATGATCGGCTTGGCGCGCTGCATCGCGATGGTTCTGATCTGGAACTCGCTTGCGGGCGGAAGCAGCGAGGTGGCGGCCATGCTGGTCGCCATCAATTCGGTATTTCAGATCGCTGCTTACTCGCTTCTTGGGTATCTCTTCCTCGCCGTGGTGCCAGGGTGGCTCGGTGCCG
>CAZWSO010000083.1:0-10477 GCA_964636485.1 uncultured Gemmatimonadaceae bacterium | reverse complement strand
CGGACATGAACAACGTGAATGGCGCGAACGCGAACAGCGCGGTCGCGCCGACGGCCACCAGCGGCCGGTGTTCCGCGCGCCGGGCAATGGTCGAGAAGGCCAGTATCGAGACTGCGGCGAACGCAGGGATGACGAGCCACGGAGCGCCCAAAAACTCGCCGATCGCCAGCATCGCCGGCCCGCCGGCGGGAAACTGTCCGTACACCCGGCCGTGTGAGTCGACCACGTTCACGATGGAGAAGAACTCGGGATGACTGTCCACCGGCAGCCAGAGCGCGCCCGCCGCGTACATGCGCGCCTGAAGGAGCTGTACGATCTCGTCAATGAACAGTGGAGTGGCGTCGAATACGCGGTGCGAGGCGAGCACGTACAAGGCGACGGCCAGCGCTGCGATGAACAGCGTTACTCCTCCGCTCGCCAGCCGAGTCTCGCGCGAGCGAAGGATGCCGTCGCGCCAGACCCCCCCCACGCGCTGGGAAACCATGGCCAGCACCACGGCTACCCCGAGCACGATGGCGGTTCCGCTCGCCCAATGCTCGAGCATGGCGCCGAACCAGGGCGCTTCGTGGCCGCCCGGAATCCAGTTGGCGATCGGAAGGAAGCCGAGTACGGCAATCACGGCCGCGGCGGCTATGCCAGGCGACGTACCTCGCGGGCTGGAACTGTCTGCCGGGTGCGATCCCGTGCGCTTCGGCTCGGCCCTGGGTACGGCGCTTACGGTGGGTGGCACGTTGACGGGTATACAGTTCGGGCGGGTGGTTGCTGCTCAGGTGGGTGACGCGCCGCCAGCACTGTCGTCACGCCGTCACTCCGCCACTGCTGCCTTCTCCTTCGCCCCGCCCTCTGCCGCCGCCAACTCTGCAGCGGCACGCAGCTCCTCCGCATTCGATATTCGCTCCATTCCCAGGCCAAGCAGGACCGTGCCGGCCACGATCGCCGCCGATGTCCAGAATGGCTCGTGAACTCCGAGCATGTCCCACGCCCAACCGGCCCAGAGCGGATACAGCACGCGCCCCATCCCGGCGAACGTCTGCTGCACGCCCATGTACATGCCGCGCTCATGCCCGCCAACGACGCGCGAGAGCAGGGCGGTAACGCTTGGGAAGGTGAGCGATGTGCCAAGCGGCATCAACGCGATTGCCAGCGCCAGCAGAAAGAGCGTATGCGTAAGCGGAAGGAGGAACAGGCCGAGCGCCAGGATGCCGGCCCCTACCCGCATGGTCCGTGCTTCGCCCAGTCGATCCACCACTCGGCCGAGCAGCATCACACGGAAGACCACGTTCAGCGCGCCGATGTACGCAAAAAAGAACCCGATCGTGCGCGTGGTGACATCGAAACGCTCGATGAGGAACAGCGTGAGGATGGCGGTGATGCCGTAGAACGCGGCCATCCCGAGCGAGTAGATCCAGATGAGCCGCGACGCCGGCTCGCGCACGTGCGTGATCCCGACACGCAGCAGCACCTCCCTCGGCCGCCGCGCCGTGCGCGCGCGCTCCCGCGCCGCCAGCCCATGCGACTCGGTCAGGAAGCGCCAGGCAAAGCCCATGTTCATCACGGCCAGTCCCGCTGCCAGCAAACCAGGGGCGGCGCGTCCCCACTGCGCGCTCATGGAGCCGAGGAGAGGGCCGAAGATGACGCCGACGTTCGTCGCCGCACTCAGCCAGCCGAGCGACCTCGCACGATCGCGCGGTTGAACGGCGTCCGCGACGTATGCCTGGATCACACCAACGGTGCCGCCACCAGCACCCTGAACGACGCGTGACAGCAGCAGCATCCAGAAGCTGTGCGAGAACGCGAAGATGATGTAGCCGATGGCTGCCGCGCCGAGCCCGACGATCAGTGCCGGGCGCCGCCCGTAACGGTCGGAGAAGCGTCCCCAGAATGGCGCGCTCAGGAGCTGCATGGCGGAGAACGCCGACACCAGCACCGCCAGCCCGCGTCCATCCGCGCCCAGCTCCGTGGCGTAGAAGGGCAGGAGGGGAATGACCATCAGTGCTCCGACCATGTCCATGAAGGCCGTGGCCATGAGCACCAGGAGCTTGCCGAGATTGCCCGACCGCAGCTCCCTGAAGCGGCCGGTCGGGGCTGTGGTCACCTGCTGTACCTGTCGAATTCGTCCGTGACTTCGCGCGACAAGAGAGGCATTCGTCCAAGAGGTGGGAAAGCGGTACCCTGCGCTACTGCGCCTTCCCCAGCGCGGCGGGCGGAACGGCCCGGCCCACCACGCCTGCCAGCGCAACGATCGTGAGCAGGTAGGGAATCATCTGCACGAACTGCGAAGGTATCACCTGTGTTCCCTGGAGCTGAATCTGCAGCGTCTCGGCGGCGGCAAAGAGCAGGCACGCCGCGCCCGCACGCAATGGATGCCAACGGCCGAAGATAATTGCGGCGAGGGCGATGAAGCCGCGGCCGGCCGTCATGCCGTCGGTGAACTGGTGCTGGTCCAACGCGAGATACACGCCGCCCAGCGCGGCGAGCACACCGGACAGCGCTACCGCTCCATAACGGATGCGGGTCACGCGAATGCCGAGCGTTGCCGCAGCCTCCGGATGCTCGCCCACCGCACGCACACGCAGCCCGAACGCAGTGCGGTAGATGAGCAGCGCGAGCATCGGAAGGGTGAGCAGCCCGATCCAGATCAGCGGGTTACGCAGCATCGGCATCACCAGGCTCTCACCTGCCGCGGGAGAGGTCAGCCCTTCAACGCGCGGAGAATTGGAAGAGCTCTCGAAGAACAGGCGCAGGAGATAGCGCGTGATCCCGATCGCCAGCAGGTTGAGCGCGATGCCCGTTACGATCTGATCCGCGCGGAAGCGGATGCTTGCCACGGCGTGCAGCAGCCCGAACACCAGGCCGCCTCCCATGCCGCACAGCACGCCGATCCACGCGCTGCCGGTGTAGTAGCTGCCCAGCGTGGCGGCGAAGGCGCCGCTGAGCATGAAGCCCTCCAGCGTGAGGCTGATCACGCCGGCTCGCTCCGCCACCACGCCGCCAGCGGCGGCAAACAGATATGGGATCGCGATGCGAATCGTCTGCGCCACGAACAGCGCCACAAATATCGTCATCGCGACATCACTCCCTTGCGCGCTTGCAGGAGGATACGGCGGACCTCGGGCACTGACGCCGCTACAGCCAGGATCACTATCCCCTCGAGCACCTCGACAAGCTGCTTAGGCACCACGGCATTGATCGCCAGGCCACCCTGGGAGAGCGTTGCGAAGAACAGCGCGGCCAGGATCACACCAACGGGATGATTGCGTCCTACCAGAGCCACCGCGATACCCATGAAGCCGGCTCCGGCGGCGAATCCCTCCTCGTAGTAGTAGCGGTGGCCGAGTACGTAGTTGATGCCGCCGAGGCCCGCCAGCATCCCGCTCATCGTCAGAGCCCGGACCCACATTCTGCCCACGCGTACGCCGCCCGCTTCCGCCGCCGCCGGCTGAAGTCCGACGGCGCGCAACTCGAACCCCGGACGCGAGCGGAAGAGGAACCAGCCAACGCCAGTGGCCACTGCCAGGGCGAAGAGCAGCGTGATGTTTGCCGCCGAACCCTGGAAACTGCTAATGAATTGGGAGAGCCGCGGCACCATGCCGGCACGCATTTCCTCCGTATGCAGCGTCTCCGGCACGGCCAGGTGTGCCGCCACCAGCCAGTTGAGGAGCGCCAGCACAATGAAGTTCAGCATGATGGTGACGATCACCTCGTGCGCACCGAACCGTGCCTTCAGTACTCCAGGCACGAAGCCAACCGCACCTCCGCCGGCTGCCGCGGCAGCCATCGCCAGAATCACGGCCAGCGCCGCTGGCGTCCCTGCCGGCATCATCAGCCCCGCCATCGCCGCGGCAAAGCCACCGGCGGCCAGCTGCCCCTCGGCGCCAATGTTGAACAGCCCGGCGCGGAGACCCAGCGACACGGCCAGCCCCGTGAAGATTAGCGTCGTCGCCTTGTACAGCGTTTGACCGAAGCCATACCAGTTCCCCCACGTTCCCTCGAGCAGCAACCGATACACGGCCGCAGGTGACTCGCCGTACGCGATGATGAGGAGGTCGCCGGCCACGAGCGCGATCAGCAGCGCGACCAGCGGTGGCAGCACCGCTTCCTCGAGCTTGGCTCGACGCGACGTGCCGGTGGTGGGGCGCGCCGACGGAGGCGCGTCGGTGTCGTACTGCGGAGACGCGGTGGGACTGATCGTCATGCGGCGCTCGCTCCGCTCGACATCGCGCCTGTCATCAGCTGGCCGATCGCCTCCTCGCTCGCATCCGCTCTCGGTAGCACGGCTACGATGCGGCCACCATACATCACGGCGACGCGATCGGCGAGCGCCAGAATCTCCGATAGCTCCGCCGAGACGAGCAGGATCGCCTTGCCGGCGCCCCGTGCCTCTCGGAGTCGCTCGTGGATGAACTCGATGGCGCCCACATCCACGCCGCGCGTGGGCTGGGCGGCAAGCAGGCAGGAGAAGGGCGTTCCCATCTCTCGCGCAATCACGACCTTCTGCTGGTTGCCGCCTGACAGCGCGCGGACCGGAAGCGATGAATCAGCAGGCCGGATGTCGAACTCCCGGATCTTCGCCATGGCGTTGGCCGCGACGCTTGCCCTGTCGAGCCACCAGCCACGCGAATGTCGGTGCTGCTGCCCGAGGATGAGATTGTCCGCCACCGAGTAGTCCAGGACCAGGCCCCGAAGGTGGCGGTCTTCAGGAATGTGAGCGAGTCCGGCGGCGGACCGCGTCCGCACGTTCAGCCGTGCAATGTCACGTCCGCCAAGGAGGATGCGTCCGCTCCTCGACGGCCGCAGACCGGCGATGGCCTCGATGAGCTCCGTCTGGCCGTTTCCCTCGACGCCGGCGATGCCGACGATCTCTCCGGGCGCAATGGAGAGCGTGACACCAGCCACACCGCACCGCCCACCCGCGCCTGTTACCACGAGATCGCGCAGCTCGAGCGTTGCCCCGCCGCTGGCGCGCTCGCCAGCCACGTACGAGGCCTCGCCGGGGAGCGCCACCTCGCGGCCCACCATTGCCCGGGCGATCTCGGCCGGAGTAGTCCGCGCTGTTTCCATTCGGCCGACGGTCTGACCCTGGCGCATGACCGTTACGCGGTCCGAGACCTCGATCACCTCATTCAGCTTGTGAGTGATGAGGACGATCGTACCGCCGCCCGCCTTGAGACTGCGCAGTACTCGCCAGAGGTCATCCACCTCCGGCGGCGACAACACCGCGGTCGGCTCGTCGAGGATCAGCACGCTGGCGCCGCGGAAGAGCGTCTTCAGGATCTCCACTCGCTGCGCTTCACCAACCGAGAGATCGGAAACGGTGCGCCGGGCATCGATGCGAAGCCCATACTCCGCGGCCACACGCTCCACGTCGCGCACCGCACGCGCCATATCCAGCGTCGGCCCGCGCAGCGGCTCGCGCCCCAGGACCACGTTCTCGGCCACGGTAAGCGTGGGGACGAGCATGAAGTGCTGGTGCACCATCCCCACGCCGGCCTCGATCGCCTCGGCGGTGCTCCAACCTGTAACGTCGCGGCCGTCCACCTCGATGCGTCCGCCATCTGCCTCGTACAGCCCGGCCACGATACGCATGAGCGTGCTCTTCCCCGCGCCATTTTCCCCTACCAGCGCGTGGATCTCCCCCGCCTCAACCTCCAGCGACGCGCCGCGATTCGCTTCGACGAGACCGAAGCGCTTGGTGATATCAGTGAGGCGCAGGGCGAGCATCAGGGCGGCGGCTGCCCGATCATCTCGTGGCCGGCACCGCAATCCGCCCCTCGATGATGTCCTGCTTCAACTGTTCAATGCGGGCGTGGATGTCGTCGGGGATGAGGTCGCTGTTGTTCTCGTCGTAGACATAGCCGACCCCGCCCTCCGCGAGACCGTACCAGTAGATGCCGCCGGCAAAGGTCCCCTCTCGTACGCGGCGAATGGCGTCGTACACAACCGCGTCCACGCCTTTTACCATCGACGTCAGGATGTAGCCCGGCGCTTCGCCGTACTGATCGGCGTCTACGCCAATCGCCAGCTTACCGGTGCGCCTCGCGGCCTCGAAGACGCCGAGTCCGGTTGAGCCCGACGCGTGGAAGATCACGTTTACTCCCGACTGATACTGGCTGAGCGCCAGCTCCTGCCCGCGGCCCGGGTTTCGGAACGCTTCTGGTGTGACGCCCGCGTATTGTGCGACCACAGTGCAGTCAGGGCAGACGTGCATCACGCCGGCCCGGTATCCGGCCTCGAACTTGTGGATGAGCGGAATGTCCATCCCCCCCACGAAACCAACGCGGTTGGATCCTCCCACCAGGGCGGCGAGGGCGCCGACGAGAAAGCTCCCCTCCTCCTCCCTGAACTTTAGCGCGGCGAGATTGGGGGGTGGCTCGATCACGTTCCCCTGCGCGTCGGCGCGCAGCGCGTAATCCACGCCGGCAAACCGCACCGTACCATACTCCTGCGCCAGGCCGGTAAGGTCATCACTGAAGATGAAGCCGACGCCCACCACGAGGTCCATCCCCTGCGCGGCGAGCAGACGAAGCCCCGCTTCGCGATCCACACCCTCGCCGGGCTCGATCAGGCGCACGTTGGCGCCCAGCTCCCGCATCGCTGTCTCGGCGCCCAGATAGGCGCCATCATTGAAGGACTTGTCACCGCGGCCGCCCACATCGAACACCACGCCTACATTCGGCCCGTCTCCCGCGGCTACCGCTGCCTGGCGGGGGCGGACGAAGAGGAGCGCGACGTGAAGGGTGAGAAGAACGAGTACGGCGAGGAGAAGCTTGCGCATGAGGTCCCACAAGAATCGCGGGGCGTTCGCTCCTCGGCAAGGCTGCCCTTCCGGTTCGCCCTTCCCGCTCATTGATTCCCTCCATGGCACCCGAGCGACTGCGCACCCGCTTTCTGGTTCTGGGATCCGGCGTCGCCGGGCTGCACGCCGCCTGGCGGGCCTCAGCGGCAGGGGAGGCGGTGGTGCTCACCAAACTCTCTCTGTTCGACTCAGCTACCGCCTATGCTCAGGGAGGAATCGCCGCAGCGCTCGGCGCCGGCGACTCGCCCGAGGCTCACCGGCGCGACACGCTTGCGGCCGGCGCCGCCCTTTGCGATGCCGAGGCGGTGGACGTGCTGGTGCGCGAGGGACCCGCCCGGGTTCGCCAACTGCATGCCGCCGGAGCCTCGTTCGATCTGGATCCAGCCGGGGGTTTCCGGCTTGGCCGTGAAGCCGCGCACTCGCACCGCCGCATCGTGCACGCCCACGGAGATCGCACTGGCGCCGAAGTGGCACGAGCGCTGGCCGAGCGCGTACGAGCGACGCCGGCGGTGCGCGTGCTGGAGCGGGCGCGGGTGCTGGACCTCATCATTACCGACGAGGGGTGTTGTGGCGCGCGAGCGAGCCTCAGGGGCCGGCCGCTCGAGGTGATTGCGGACGCCACCGTGCTCGCCACCGGCGGATGCGGCCAGGTGTATGCCAAGACCACCAATCCCCAAGTGGCAACCGGCGACGGCTTCGCCATCGCGCACCGTGCGGGCGCACGCCTGGCGGACATGGAGTTCGTTCAGTTCCATCCGACCGCTCTCGACACGCCGGAGAACCCGCTGGTACTGATCTCGGAAGCGGTTCGGGGCGAGGGCGCAACGCTGCACAACGCCGATGGGGAGCGGTTCATGCCCGCCCTCCACCCTCTGGCCGAGCTGGCAGCGCGTGATGTGGTGGCTCGCGAGATCTTCCGCGAGATCCGACGCACCGGGCGTGTGACTGTTGACGCCACGGCTCTTGGCGAAGCTTTCCCGACGCGCTTTCCAGGGATCTTCTCGCTGTGCATGGCGCGCGGCATCGACCCGCGCCGGGATCGCATCCCTGTCACCCCGGCCGCGCACTACATGATGGGTGGGGTGGTCACAGATCTTGCCGGCCGCTCCAGCATAGCCCGACTGTACGCCTGCGGCGAAGTGGCGAACACGGGGGTGCACGGCGCCAACCGGCTTGCCTCCAACTCCCTGCTCGAGGGACTCGTCTTCGCGGAGCGGGTTGCCCGCGACGTCGCCGGCACTCCCGCGCTCCAGGCTCCGCCGGAGCTCACGGAGTGGTCCGTTCCTCCACTCGTCGACCGCGGCGCGGCGCAGGTAGCCGCCAACGCTATCCGCGACACGATGTGGGCGCATGCCGGCATCGATCGCAACGAGCGCGGATTGCGCGCAGCGCTTGCCGATCTCGATGCCATCGACGCCCGTCTCGCCGGCGGCGCCACGGAGGAGGCAAACATGGCGCTCACCGCGCGTCTGATCACCGAAGCCGCTCTACTGCGCAAGGAATCTCGCGGCGGACACTTTCGGAGCGATTTTCCGGAGGAGAGAAGGTTGTGGCAGGGGAGGAGGATTGTCTGGTGAGGGCGGGGTGCGGGGGGGAGGACGGCGGGACGGGGGCGGCCGGAATCGGGAACGCGCGTCGGGAGTCCGGGTTCGAGGTCGGGGTTGTGGTGGAGGTTTGGGCTCGCGAGTCGACGCGCTCTCTGGCTGGCCACCGGAACTCCGTCTTCTATGCCCTCCGTTCAGGGACTAACTTTAATAGAATGACCCCGAGCCCCACCTTTTCCGAGCTGCACGACGAGATTCGGGCCCTGGCCCGGACCCGGAACGCGGTCGTTTTGGCGCACAACTACCAGCGTCCTGAGGTGCAGGACGTCGCTGATTTCGTTGGCGACTCGCTGGGCCTGTCGCGTGAGGCGGCGCGCACCCAGGCGCAGGTAATCGTCTTCTGCGGCGTCCATTTCATGGCTGAGACGGCCGCCATTCTGTCGCCGGAAAAGACCGTGCTCCTCCCCGACATGGCCGCTGGCTGCTCGCTTGCCGCGCAGATCGATGCCGCTCAGCTTCGGGCGTGGAAGGCAGAGCACCCGGGTGCGGCGGTGGTGTCGTACGTGAACACGACTGCCGAAGTGAAGGCCGAGAGCGATTATTGCTGCACGTCGGGGAACGCCGTAGACGTGGTGAACGCGATACCCGCCGACAGGGAGATCCTCTTCCTGCCAGACATGTTCCTCGGCAATCACGTACGGCGTCTGACGGGCCGGAAGAACATGCACGTGTGGATGGGGGAGTGCCACGTCCATGCCGGTATCGATCCGGAGCACATTGCCCAGCGCCGAGCGGCGCATCCGGGCGCAGAATTCCTCATTCACCCCGAGTGCGGGTGCAGCACGAGCGTGCTGGAGGCGATCTCGGCAGGTGACGTGGACGAGGAGGGAGTGCACATTCTGTCTACCGAGGGAATGATCCGGCGGCCGGCGGTGGCGGACGCCGACGAGTTCATCGTGGCAACGGAGGTCGGCATTCTGCATCGACTGCGTCGGGAGAATCCCGGCAAGACCTTTTTCGCCGCGAACGACGGCGCGGTGTGCACGTACATGAAGGTTACTACGCTTCCCAAGGTGCTTCGCTCGCTCCACGAGTTGAAGTATCACATCACCGTCCCGCAGGATATCGCCCGGCGTGCTCGGCTGGCGATCGAGCGGATGGTGAGCATAGGCGGCGCACCGGCGCCGCGCCCCGGCGCCGATCCGGGGGAGTAGTTGCGAAACCACCGCCCTCCGCGCTCGGTCACACCGCGTTCCGGCGGCGCGGTGCCTCCCGACGATCCGCTGCGATTTCCACTTTCGCCGGATGAGCTGACCACGGTCGTGCGTACGGCGCTGGAGGAAGACGGGGCCTTCGCCGACGTGACCACCATTGCTACCGTCGTGTCGGACCGTCGTGCGCACGCGGTCATCGTAGCCCGTCAGGGAGGCGTGATCGCCGGCGTGCCACTCGCCATCGCCGTCTTCCGGCTGCTCGACTCCCACGTGGCCATTCGCGTGGATGCGGACGATGGCGAGCATATCGCGGCGGGCACGCGCGTCATGCAGATCACCGGCGATCCGCGTGCGCTTCTATCCGGCGAACGGGTGGCGCTGAACTTCATGCAGCGGCTCTCGGGTATCGCCACATCCACGGCCGAATACGTGGAAGAGATCCGCGGCACGGGAGCACAGGTCGTGGATACGCGTAAGACGACACCCGGGCTGCGCAAGCTGGAGAAGTATGCGGTGCGGGCGGGCGGGGGACGTAACCACCGGCTCGATCTCTCGGAGATGGTGTTGATCAAGGACAATCATCTCGCGGCGGTGGATGGCGACATCGGACGTGCCGTAGACCGCGCGCGACATTTCGCGCCCGAGGGGATCGACGTCGAGGTGGAGTGTGACACGCCGGAGCAGGTGCGTGACGCGCTCGCCGCCAGCGCGGACATAATCCTTCTCGACAACATGTCTCGCGATAAGCTTCGGGAATGCGTCGACATGATACACGGACAGGCGATGACGGAGGCCTCCGGTGGCATCACGCTCGCCAACGTTCGAGCCGTCGCCGAGACTGGCGTCGACTGGATCTCAATCGGAGCCCTCACGCATTCGCCAAAGGCGATGGACCTGGCGATGGAGTTCGTGGCCCCGCCGTA